>CAJXZK010000183.1 GCA_913063055.1 uncultured bacterium | reverse complement strand
GCTTAACCGGAGTATGTGGCTCAACAGGCGCAACTGGCGGCTTAACCGGTACGATAACTTCCGGAGGCTTAACCGGAACTCTTACTTCTGGCGGCTTGGGAGTATGGGGCTCAACGGGAGCAACAGGTTTTGGCAGCTCCGGAGCTTTCGGTAATTCAGGGGCCTTTGGCAATTCAGGAGTTTTGCCAACATGAGGCTCCACGGGGGTGGTGAGAGCGCGGGGGGCGAGAGGCTTGTCGGCCAGAGGTGCAGCTAACGCCACCTTCATCACTGGCGCTTTAATAGCTTGTTCAGCTAAGTGTTGCGGAAAGGATGGAGACTTACCAGCGCCGCGCCCTTGGGTATCAAAGGCTTCATGGGAAAGTCTGAGGGCAGCGTTGTTATCGGCTGGTCCTGAGTGCTCACGAGGGACATCTGGCTTCATAGTAAAGGTCTCCTAGCATCAAAGAAAATAAACGGCTCAACTGCTGCCGTGAAATTAGATTACAAGAGGTTTATGGTCAAATTATGGGCGCGAAAAAGCCGAACAGATTAAACGTTCGGCTTCTCACTTCCACAATTGTCTGAACTGAACAGAGCTAACGAGCCATATCTATTAATTACACTGACTGACTAAAGAAAATCAGTTACTGGCTTAGAATCTGCTATAGCTGGCTTATCCACAATATCGGCAACTTGCATCACTTTGGCATCGTTACCAATAAACTTGATGCTAGAACCTGGTTTAGCTTGAATCTCTCCACCGGCAGCAAATATTCGGCTGTTTGCCTCAGCAGAAACAGAGCCACCAAATACGAAGGCACGGGCACCGTTGCGGACAACAACATCGGCACCAGGGCGAACCGTAACGAAGGCATTGTCAGAGACTTCCATCCGGTCACACATGCCAGCTTTAAGCACACCTTGAGTATGTTGCACACGAGGGCGGTCGACAAGACAATTGTCTTTATCAACAGTAGCCCGGCGTGGGGCATCATCAGGCGTTCTGGTTGAGTGGGAAGATTCAACAACCTTTCCTGCATTAGAGAATGCTTCAGACTTGCGCCCAATATTGAGCACAGTATCTGGATGAATGGCGTGAACTGGCCGACCTTTCGAGTCAAGTTTAATATCATTGAGAGCAGCGATACGCCTTACTTCAGCAGCAATTTCGCGAGTGCTGGCGTCGGCATGACCCGACACTCCCAGCGCACGCCTGGCCACTAGGGCCAGGGTATCGCCTTTCTCAACTTTATAAATACCTTGGTCTAACAGGTCATGCACCCAGCTATTGCGGTACATCTTAGCCGGCGGATTAATCCGCTCTTGCACTTTCATATCGGTGTAAGCAGATGTTGCTTCCAAAGATAAGCTTGTGCGAGTGTCTGGACGACTGTCGCCACTGTTAGTTAAGCGGCTATCAGACTGGCTCTCCCTTACTGCAACTTCAATTCGATCAGCAGCTTTAGTAGCCACCGGAGTGCCAAAAGAATCATATGTTTCCATGGCTCTACCTTACTTTTTCTTGGCTTTGGCAGGGTCGTCGCAATCAGCATCCTTAGGCTTAGCTACAGGTGGTTTGTGGCTTGGTGGGCGATGAACTGGTTTAGGAGGAGCCACTTCAACTACAGCGACGCCAACTTCAACTTTGTTCTCAATGATCACAGGACGCTCTTGCAGCCCCTTAACAGCTTTATCAATCTGCTCAACTTTATTGGCGAGAGCTTCGTCTAAGATGCGCTGTTCATTGGCGTTCTTAGCTGGCTCAACGATAATTAGTGGTCGGTCTAGACCAGCGGCTTTCAGTGTTTCAACGTTAGCATTTGATCCAGTAGCGAGAGTGGTGCAGACATTATCTAGTTGCATCGAGCTTAGTGCTTTAGCATCAGAAATGCGGCTCACTCTTCTGCCAACACTGGCAGCCATTGGGTTTGTACTCATCTCACGACCAGCTGCTAGTTCAAGCTGGAAGCTGGATAGAGCGACTTGGGCATGCTCGTCACTGGCTTTGCAAACAGACTGCATGGTTTCTTGGAAGTCACGCATCTTCAGGCATGATTCATTAATGGTTGATTTGCCGCCGCTGACACCAATGCCGAGTACATAGACTCCAGCACTACCGCCTTCACTGCAGAAACCTGAGGCATAGACGTTTGGTGCGCTCGCACTGCCACCATAATAGTTGGTGCGGCTGTTGTCTGTGGTCTGAACGTTACCACCTGTTGCTCGCGAATTGGAGTCGCCAGTGCGAGCGCTAGAATTCGAACTTGAATTTGAGCTCGAATTTGAATCACCAGTTCGCACATTATTGTTCACGTTGTTGCGAACATCAGTGTTGTTACTGACGTTGTTTCTCACGTCGTTTGTATTTCTGTTATTGACGTCAACATTATTGCGATTGGTGTTGGCGTTATCGTTGCGATTGGCATTGTTATTGGCATTATCGTTGCGATTAGCATTCAAGTTAGCATTATCATTACGATTAGCATTGTTATTGGCGTTGTCGTTGCGCGAACGATTAGACATATCGACATCGTTGTAGTTGATGCCACCAGGCGGGGTAATAGGGCCGTGTGGTTCGACGGGTCTGTCGTAAGTCATAGTAGATTCCTCCAAGGGTGGGGTGTCGCAATTACGCGAACATAGCTCTGCTGCTCGCAACAGACACATCGGCCGCTGCAGTCAAAACATTTGTGGTTACGAACGGTGGGCTTACTAAAAGTAGGAGCGCCGCGGTTCCTTGGTAGAACATTACAAGAAGCTTATTGGCATTTTAGGGGCAAAGAAAAAAAATCGCATAACAATGGATATTGGGCATATTCAAAGTATGGTTACTACCAGGTAATAGATGGCTATTCCCCCAAATAATCCTAATAGCAAGTCAGACAGCGAGCACACCCCTCCCAACCGAGGGCTGAATAGCAATCCTAACAACGGCCAGCAGAGCGGCCAGAGTAGCGAAACTGGCCCGATCGAACCCTCTAACAAACCAGGTCTGTCAGAAACCTGGAGTACGATGCACATGCTCGCCCTCGACTCGACAAAGCTTTCGGGGCAAGCGCAAACGGCATCTCTACCGATGGGTAGAGGGATGACCAAAGTCTACTCAACAGGCGACATAGTCGATAACTCTTACCGACTGCTCTCTCTGTTAGGTACGGGCGGCATGGGCGTGGTCTTTCACTGCCAGCATCTAATATTAGGCAAAGAATACGCTCTCAAGCTCCTTGCGGCAGACAAACTTAGCGCAGAAAGTTGGTCACGCTTTCAGTCTGAAGCCAAAGCCCTGGCTCGCTTGCACCATCCCGGTGTGGTCGGTATTCATAATATGGGCATTGATGCCCAAGAATGCCCCTACTATGTAATGGATTTGCTGGAGGGTGAGTCGCTCTCACAGATAGTCAAAGACAATCGACGCTTACCAGTATCAAGAGCTCTTCCTATATTTATCCAGCTAGCAGATGCTCTAGATTCTGCGCACCAGCAAGGAATCATTCACCGCGACATCAAACCATCAAATGTGATGGTGCTCCAAGAAAAAAATAGCGACAAAGTAAAACTAGTAGACTTCGGTATTGCCAGGCTATCTAATCGCGGGGTGGGTAACGCCTTTGATAGCCAGAACAAAACAGCAGCTGGCACCGTATTTGGTACTCCCTATTACATGAGCCCAGAGCAAAGCTTGGGCAAACCAGTCGACCACCGCTCAGACATCTACTCACTCGGATGCGCGCTCTTTGAGGCTTTAACTGGTGTTCCACCATTTTGTGGTGGCAATGCATTTGAGACAATCTTGATGCACCAAACCAACGAGGCTCCATCACTCAATAGCGTTTACCCTCAAGGAAAATTCTCCAGCTCGCTCGAAACGGCCGTGGCTAAGATGCTCAGGAAAGATGTGGAGGAGCGCTACCAGAGCATGAAACAAGTGGCTCATGATCTAAGCCGCATACAAGAAGGCAAATCAATTGGAATTGAAAAATCTGGAAGCAGAAGTGTGGCTGAACCTAAATTCAGTGACGAAGAAGACCACATAATTGAAGCACTCGGAACCAAGAAACAGCAAGCGAAGCCGTCAGCGAAAACCTTGACCGCAGTCGCTGCAGCAGTATTACTGATTTCACTAGGCGCAATTAGCATCTGCCTAGCGGCAAAAGGTATGTTAACCAAGGTAGCCGATTCGAATAATGAGAGTAACAGTACATCAGCAAAAGACACTAAAGAAGATTCGACAACTGGAGACTTCCAGCTCGAAAACCTAAAGAAGCACCTCAAGCAAAACGAAACCTTATGCCAAAGCTCTGTAAACGATGCTGGCCAACCCGTGCGGCGATTCATTTTTCCAAACAACGACTATCTCGGCTACATAAAATGGGGCGATAATCCACCTCAGAAAGCAATGAAAACAATTGAAGTGCCAAAGAATGAGAAAGTGTATTTGTATTTGCAGTGCGTTTGCACCCCTTTTCCAGAGATCTGCAACAGATTCGGCAAAGACAACATAGCGGGTCTTGAAATTGTTAGCTTCAACACACCGAAAGTAATCGACTCGCTAAAGTCGTGGACAGCCTTAGAGCACCTCTCGTTCTCCAATTCACTAGAACGAGTAAAAGGAATTGACTGTTCAACACTTGCAGTGGAGGACCTCCCACTTCTTGACCAACTAACCCAGTTAAAGTCACTCGGTGTTGCGGGTGAAGTGAACATAGGCAAGCCAAACCATGGTCATGAATTGACAGGTGCCAGCATTACCAAACTGAAACTACTAAACTCACTGCAGGCCTTACAGCTGCAAGAAATCAAAGACATCCAGCCTATGCTGTCAGAAATCACCAGACATCCAAATCTAAAAGACATCACGCTAGTTGGGCTGGACATTGATGACGCAGATTTAGCAGCGCTTGCAAAGGCCAAGAACATTGAAACACTGCGAATTTATCAATGTAATGGAATCACTCCTGCTGCAGTATCTTCCTTGGTGCAAATGCCAGGCCTAAAGGTCGTGCGCGTTGACCAAACCTGGCCAGCGGAAGCGAAAAGGAAACTTCTGGCCGCTGGAAAAAGCTGGGAGTACGAAGACTATAAGAAGAATGCGAGAAATTAGACTCACTTCGTAATTCCAGAATCCTCTCTTCTAGCCATTTAGTCTTGGCAATAAGTGATTTTTATACGTATTGTCGGAAAGCTGAAAAAGAGACCGTTGATGCCATAAGAAAAGCACTTAGCATTGCCAAGAGAGAAAAATCCCCAATAAAAAACCCCGAGCTTTTGGCTCGAGGTTTCTTAGTTCAATTGGATAATAAAAGACCCACGCTATTCACGTGGGTCTTTTATAAATCCTGGCACCGGGCTATCTTTCCAGGCAGTCACCCACCAAGTATTGTCGCTGCTAACCGTCTTTACCGTCGTGTTCGGGATGGGAACGGGTGTGTTCCGGTCGCATTGGCACCAAGAACCTTTTAGGGTTATCGGAGTTTGCACTCCAATACCCTGAAAACTACATATTGAGGTTTTATTCGTATTTCACAAGCTTATTCAAAAGCTTCACGCTTTCGTCATTTCAAATTACTTTGAGTGACTTATCTTTGTTGGATAAGCCCTCGACCGATTAGTAACGCTCAGCTACATGCTTGCCTTTCGGGGCATTTCTACCTGCGTCCTATCAACCCGGTGGTCTTCCGGGGGTCTTACTAGCTTAACGCTATGGGATTTCTCATCTTGAGGTGGGCTTCGTACTTATATGCTTTCAGCACTTATCCTCTCCGAGCACAGCTACGCTGCGTTTACCGCTGGCGCGATAACAGCCATACTGGCGGCTCGTTCGTCCTGGTCCTCTCGTACTAGGGACGACTCCTCTCAAAAATCCTACGGGCATGCCGGATATGGACCGAACTGTCTCACGACGTTCTGAACCCAGCTCACGTACCGCTTTAATGGGCGAACAGCCCAACCCTTGGAACGTACTACCGCTCCAGGATGCGATGAGCCGACATCGAGGTGCCAAACCTCCCCGTCGATGTGGACTCTTGGGGGAGATCAGCCTGTTATCCCTATGGTAACTTTTGTCCGATGAGCAACGACCCTTCCATGCGGAGTCGTGGGATCACTAAGCCCGACTTTCGTCCCTGATCGTGATGTCTCACTCTCAGTCAAGCTCCCTTCTACCTTTACGCTCGATGGCTGATTTCCGACCAGCCTGAGGGAACCATTGGGCGCCTCCGTTACTGTTTAGGAGGCGACCGCCCCAGTCAAACTGCCCAACTGAAACTGTCCCCGACCCAGATAATGGAATCAGGTTAGTATGCTAGCTACATCAGAGTGGTATCTCAACGTTGACTCCATCGGGACCAAAATCCCGACTTCAAAGTCTCCCACCTATCCTGCGCAGATATAGCCCGCAGACAATTTCAGCCTACAGTAAAGCTCAATAGGGTCTTTCTGTCCTGGCACGCCTAGTCCGTATCTTCACAGACAATCCTATTTCGCCGAGTCTCTCTCCGAGACAGCGCTCAAATCGTTACTCCATTCGTGCGGGTCGGAACTTACCCGACAAGGAATTTCGCTACCTTAGGACCGTTATAGTTACGGCCGCCGTTCACCGGGGCTTTGTTTTTCAGCTTCGCTTGCGCTAACCGATCCACTTAACCTTCCGGCACTGGGCAGGAGTCAGCCCCTATACATCACCTTACGGTTTAGCAGAGACCTGTGTTTTTGTTAAACAGTCGCTTGAGCCTCGTCGCTGCGATCATCTCAGGCTTCAGACGCGAAGTCTTACACCCTACCATGACACCTCTTCTTCCGAAGTTACGAGGTTATTTTGCCGAGTTCCTTAGAGAGAGTTATCTCGCGCACCTTGGTATTCTCTACCTGACTACCTGTGTCGGTTTAGGGTACGAGCACACATTATCCTGGCTTTCGCCGCTTTTCTCGGCAGCGTGGCATCTACACAATTTGCTCCTTAGAGCATTTCTTACTCGGCCTTACTTTGTAACGCCAGGGCGGATTTGCCTACCCTGACTAGCTACGCCTTTGGAGGTACAAAACCAAACTGTACCCTGTGTATAGCCTCCTGCGTCCCGACTTAGCTCCTAGCGGATAATAAGTGGCACGGGAATATTAACCCGTTGTGCATCGGCTACGCCTGTCGGCCTCGCCTTAGCTCCCGGCTAACCCCACGTGGACGAACCTTGCGTGGGAACCCTTAGTCTTTCGGTGCATTGGATTCTCACCAATGTTTTCGCTACTTAAGCCGACAGTCTCACTTGTGCTTCGTCCATAAGTGCTTACGCTCTTACTTCGACCTACAACACAACGCTCCCCTACCGATCAATTTTTAACGTTGATCCTACGATTTCGGTATCATGCTTAGCCCCATACGTTTTCGGCGCAGAATCGCTTGACTAGTGAGCTATTACGCTTTCTTTAAATGGTGGCTGCTTCTAAGCCAACATCCTAGTTGTCAATGCAACTCCACCTCCTTAATCACTTAGCATGAATTTTGGGACCTTAGTCGGTAGTCTGGGCTGTTTCCCTCTTGAGTACGGAACTTATCTCTCGCACTCTCACTGCCAGATAATGACGCTACAGGTATTCGGAGTTTAACTCGATTTGGTACGGATTTTCTCCGCCCGCACCGAACTAGTGCTCTACCCCCTGTAGGATAAATCTGACGCGGTGCCTCAACGCCTTTCGGGGAGAACCAGCTAGCTCCGGGTTCGATTGGCATTTCACCCCTAAACACAGCTCATCCACTGATTTTTCAACATCAGTTGGTTCGGACCTCTACGCAATGTTACTTGCGCTTCATCCTGGCCATGCCTAGATCACCCGGGTTCGGGTCTACCACATGTAATTATCAACGCCCTTATCAGACTCGCTTTCGCTATGGCTTCGCATATTAACTGCTTAACCAACTACATACGGTAACTCGCCGGCTCATTCTTCAACAGGCACACTGTCACCCTATAAATAGGGCTCCAATTGCTTGTAAGCACACGGTTTCATGTTCTATTTCACTCCCTCTCACGGGTTCTTTTCACCTTTCCCTCGCGGTACTTGTTCACTATCGGTCGTCAGTCAGTATTTAGCCTTACCAGATGGTCCTGGCAGATTCGTACAAGATTTCTCGTGTCCCGTACTACTTGGGATACTCCCAGATGTCGAAAGTTTTCGTCTACCGGACTGTCACCGTCTTTGGTAGCCCTTTCCAGAGCTCTTCAACTAACTTTCTTCAATTCTTTATAGAGTCCCGCAACCCCAATAAGACTTACGTCCTACTGGTTTGGGCTGTTCCCCGTTCACTCGCCGCTACTTAGGGAATCACTGTTTTGTTTTATTTTCCTCTCGGTACTAAGATGTTTCAGTTCCCGAGCTTACCTCGTCACACCCTATGTATTCAGATGTGCGTCGCTGACATTACTCAGCGGGGTTGCCCCATTCGGAGACCCACGGATCTTAGTCTATAACGACTCCCCGTGGAATTTCGCAGTTTATTGCGTCCTTCATCGGCTGCTGACGCCAAGGTATCCACCGTGCGCTCTTAGTAGCTTAACCAACGTCTAGAAGATCTTGTGTTTATGATAACAAGCTTGCTTGGCGTGCGTCTTCTAGACTGCTGCTGTGATTGATTGCTCAACCACAACTACTTGGTGGAATACGGACCTCAATATGTAGTTTTCAGGGTACGGAACTGGAATTATTAGCCTCGCAGCCGGCTGTCGGACTTGGTGTCCGACTGAGTGGATAACTATATCACACCAATCGGACTTTTGAAGAGTGTTTTGCTTAGAACAAACTCACTCTTCGGAATCGGCCGCTAGAGCGCTTCTTAGGCGCTTGTCGCTTCGTTTTGAGAAGCATAACACATCGATTCGATGGTTGTCTTCTCGGCGATCAGCTTTGGTTACTTTCGTTACCATCACTAATTCTTCGAGACGCTTACTCGCTCACATCATACAACTGATGTTCGTTTTCTGCGGCGCTGTTCACTTTTTTTCAATCATTCAAATGACTGATGAACAGCAGATTTCTGGAGGCTAGCGGAGTCGAACCGCTGACCTTCTCCGTGCAAAGGAGACGCTCTACCAACTGAGCCAAGCCCCCGGGCTTTTGCAAACTGCTTATAGCGTTCAGCGATTGTTGACGTTCCATTTGGTGGGGAACAAATCGCGTAACAAGCAGCTCGCTTGAGCATCTTTCTGCTCTGCGCTGTCTCTGTATCTCATACTATCAAGAACGAGATTCGTGCGACAGCTTTGTTGCAGAAAGTGTTACTTACTGGGCCATCCTGGACTCGAACCAGGGACCTCACCCTTATCAGGGGTGCGCTCTAGCCACCTGAGCTAATAGCCCGCAGCCAAAAAAGAATACCATTGGCTCACTCTCTTGTCCCAACCTCCGTGCTGTTGTTTCAAGGATCTTCACAATGCGAGGCGAAACTCGGTCAGGTAGCACATCTTGCAACTTCACCTAGTTGTACATTTCTCGCTCTCTAAATACTGTTCCCCCTGCCAAGTGATTTTTATCAGGCACCCTCAACTTTTCCGCAATTAATGACAACTGTGTAACTAACCCAACAACCGGGAACTTCTAGGGCAATATATACTTGTCATCCCAGAGATCTACAAGTAACCTCCGCCGCCCCCATCAGCAAACCTACTTATATATAGATATTGATCACAGCGTTCAGACGAGACTCCTTATATGGATATTGAAATCGACCCCCAGGCCCAGACCGTAATCTTTCGGGGCGAGGGCCAGGCCGAGCACCACTACCACTGTGGCGATGTGATTGGCGGCTCCTATCAATTACTTGAATTGATTGGTCAAGGCGGAATGGGTGTTGTTTATCGCGTCAAGCATTTGATCCTCGAAAAGCAATTCGCTCTAAAGCTGCTAGCACCCAATCAAATCAACAACCAAAATTGGCGTCGCTTCGAATTGGAAGGGCGCTCCCTGGCCAAACTCAATCACATCAATATCGTCGCGATCTCCAATATGGGCATCGATAACGGCTGCCCCTACTTTGTGATGGATTTGCTGACAGGAATTTCTCTGGCCGAGCAAATCAAGAATTGCGGCCCACTGAGCGAAAAGGAGAACCTCGATGTTTACTTGCAAGTCTGTGCTGGCCTTTCTGGCGCCCATAGAAATGGCATCATTCATCGCGATATCAAACCTGGCAATATCATGCTGCTTCCGTCAGCGAAAGGCTTTCTTGTCAAAATCGTAGACTTTGGCTTAGTGCGCTTGCAATCAACAGGAAGCGCTACTAGTCAAGCGCTAACTGCCAGCGGCGAAGTATTCGGCAGCCCCTACTACATGAGCCCAGAACAGACAGTGGGTGAAGAAATCGATGCTCGCAGCGATATCTATTCTCTGGGCTGCTCTCTATTTGAATCACTTACTGGTCAAGTACCTTTTGCTGGCGCCTCTGCCATTCAAACACTGATGATGCACCAGGAAGCTGAGGCGCCAATGCCTTCTAAAGCTCTGCTTTCAGGTCATACGGCCCTGGCTCATACTTCTTCTGGTCATACCTCGTCTGGTCATACCTCGTCTGATCATGCTCCGTCGAGCGAAGTTGCCAACAGGAAAATATCACAGGCCTTTGATGAAGTGGTGGCACGCTGCTTACAGAAAGATGCAAAGCTGCGCTATCAATCAGCTGACCAACTAGCCATTGACCTGCAGCGCATAGTTGATGGCAAGCCAATCGGCAGCGGAGCACTTGACTATCAACATCTCAAAAGAAACAGCGAACCAGCAAAAACAAAAACTGATCACTTCGATGACGATGAAGATGTCGATGACAACCCAGCGAACGAAAAAAATCAATCAAGCAATTTTTTCAGCTCTCACAAATTAGCCCTAGGCCTAGCTTCTCTCGCTTCAATAGTTCTTGTGACCGCTGCTGGCTTTGCTCTAACCAATAAAGCCAGCCGGCCGACAGAACAGCAGATTCTGAAAGACACAACTCATCTCTCTTTAGATATTGACGATGACACGGCCATTAAGATGAACGATGCACTGAGCGGCCAAGAGAAAGACATAACAAGAGCTATGCAGACAAATTTGCCAGAGATAGTGGACGATCCGGTCTTATTGGTTGCCGAGCAGAAGCAGAGAGAACAAGGCGATCAAAGCCAAATCAAACTAATTGACAATGCACCAAAGTTTTCCCTGGGAATCAAAAAGATTGACGGCCGCTCAATGCGTTGCTTCAAATTTCCTAGCCAAATATCAATTGGAAAGCTTCGTTTCGAACAACGACATGTCGAAGCCAAAGGTGAGGTGCAGGTGCCTGCAGATGAAGTTATCGACCTGCATTTACGGCCCGTTTCGGCGCAATGTCCCTCTCTAATTGACAAGTTCAACCCTGAAGACATCAGCACCTTGCGTGTGGAAAATTCAAATGCTGTTGGCGAAATCACCAGACGCTTGAGCAAGTGGACAAAGATTCATGCCTTAACAATAGAAGGGGGCAAAATCATTGATGAGGAACTGGCCAATTTTGACAATATTAAAGGGCTGGATTTTCTCTGGTTGAAAAGACTATCTTTCAACGCCGAAATCTTTGCCAAGCTGAAAGTGTTGAAGCGTCTCGATACCCTTCAAATAGAAGATTGCAAACAGCTCAATCAAATATTGCAAAATCTACCTGTATTGCCCAAGCTAAAATTCTTAAGACTAGCTGTCTCTTATACACATCTCCGAGCCCACGAGACCGTACTAGATCTCGTATGCCGTCTTCTGCTTGAAAAAA
>CAJXZK010000182.1 GCA_913063055.1 uncultured bacterium | reverse complement strand
TTTCAAGCAGAAGACGGCATACGAGATCTAGTACGGTCTCGTGGGCTCGGAGATGTGTATAAGAGACAGGTATAAGTACTGGCGCTGCTGTCAGGGTGGCTCCTGAGATTAAGAAGCCGATACCACCACCACCAATCTGTTTAGGATTTGTATGCTTGATACCATTGAGTACGCCGAATGCACCAGGGAAGATACCGGTGGCACAGACCGCTAAAGTGCCGATAGTGGTAATGTCACGAGCTGAGTGACGTTTGCGCGAATCAATATAAAGCTTGCTAAATTCGACGAGACCAAGATCTCTAAAATCTTTCAGCACATTTTCTTCGGCGCTGAGGTATTGCTTATCAGAGCTATCAAGATTCACAGCTTGACTTGCTGCAGTGCTGCGCTCGCTTAGTAGTTTGTCGATCTCGTCTCTTAGGGCTACTACCCTTTCTCTCATCGATTTAGCATCAAAATGTTTGCGCTTTGACTTGTAGTCTGTGATCAAGTCACCAGCGCCTTCAGCCGCATAGAGAGTGCCAAGTAGAGAGTAGGCCACCAAGACGGTCACCACGCCAGCTTGCAAACGTCCGCGGTGATTAAGACCTTCGCCTGGTTTCTTTTGATATTTCCAGAACTGGCTCATAAGAGTAATGTCGCCAGCGTTTGCTACTGCACCAGCGGCGAAGTCGTAGAATTTCATACGCCTTTGCTTGTTTTTGTCGCGTGCTGTGTAGTGGCTGCGAAAATCGCTGTTCAGCCTTAGTAGCTCGATTTCTTTATCGGCAATTTGCTTATCGAGCATCTCTATATTGCTCAATGTTGCTTGCGTCTGGGCAAAGGCTGGAATGGTTGAATTTGCTGTAAGAGCAATTGTTAGGACTGCCGTGAGTATTCCGCTCGATACTCGATTGCCAATGCTACTCATTTTTTTTGATACCCTTGCCGTGATGTAACCCGGCATAGTCTTTCATGTCCGTGGACAAGCTATCGTCAGTCCTTGGAGTGATTACCTTTTGCGGTTATTTTCAACTAAGCGAGTGGTGCACTAAACCCAGTCTTCTTGAAATCAGTGCAAAGATTGAGGCGGCGAGTGAAACATTGATATTTGACTATGCGCCTTTTATGGTGCGCTTTTGTAACTATCGATTTTTTCTCCCTCGCCCAGAACGTTCCTGCTACTTTGTCTTGGCGATGTGTGCCTGCTTTTGAACTAATGTTCTTCCGTTTAGCTTTTATGCTGATGGCATTTGTTTTTTGCCTTGTTAGAATGCAAAGTGCTTATCTGAGGTGTTTTGTGTCTATCTGGCTTTTTCTTGGTGTCTTTCTTCTGTCATACATCTATCATGGCGTTGGTATCACAATGGGTTACCATCGCCTGCTGTCTCATCGCTCATATAAGGTACCTAAATGGCTTGAGTACCTGATTGTTTCTGGCGGCTATCTTTGCCTAGAAGGCTCGCCGATCTTTTGGGTGACTACACACAGACTGCACCATCGTTATTCTGATAAGCCAGGTGATCCCCATTCACCCTTAGACGGTCAATGGCATGCTTTTCTTGGCTGGATGTATAAACCGACTGTGCTGATTTCGGCTGAAGAGAGCAAAATTCTGGCTCCGGATTTATATCGCGATCCTCTTTATCGTTTCCTTCACGTCAATCACAGTCATAAAGACGGCCTTTTGTGCTTGTTTATTTCTATTGTCTATCGCACTGCTATTTGGTTCTTATTTGGACCTGTGGTATTTTTTGCTGAGCTGTTAGCCAGTCTTTGTGCTTTTTGCGCACCACTTTTAGTCAACCTCTATTGCCACAAACCTGAACTGGGATACCAGACTTATGCTTGCGGTGACCAGAGTCGCAATGTCTTGTGGGTAGCGATTTTGTCATTTGGAGAGGGCTGGCACAATAATCACCATGCTTTGCCCCAATCGGCTCGATTTGGCTTGGGCAAAGGAGAGTTCGACTTTACCTGGATGGCTCTAAACTTCTTGAAGCTGTTTGGCCTGGTAAGCGACATTCGTTTGCCCAACAAGAACAGGCAAGCTCAATTAGAAACGGCTGATGTTAGCTGATTTATTCAGCTTTTTCAGGCGAACTTTCACCCTTTATTTTTGATACTTGCTTGGGGGCGTCGGTAAACATGTTGCCGACAAAGTTTACAAGGCCGGCTGTGCGTTTCGAGAGCTTGCCATGCATTAACTGAATGCCGCCTTGAGCCATCTTGATTTTTGAGCTACTGTATGGGTACCACCACACGCGGTGCGCTCCACCGGCGGCATCGATGCTAATATGCTTGATGTTGCAGAGATCATGCAGGCCAAATATCGAATGACCTTTACCAAAGCCACTCTTCTTCAGGCCGCCCCAGGGAAGCTGCGGAGTGGCGTGAGAAAAAAGACAATCGTTAATTAGTACTGTGCCTACGATAAGATCGCGAGCAACGCATTCGGCTCGATTGAGCTTGCCAGCCCAAACTGTTGCTGTTAGGCCGTATTCGCTGTCGTTGGCTAGTTCAACTGCTTGATCTTCACTGTCGACAATCATGATTGGCATAATTGGTCCAAAAGTTTCTTCGCGCATGATTCTCATCGTGTGATTAACACCTGTGAGTATGGTCGGTTCAAAGAAATAGCCACCGAGATCGCTTCTCTCTTTACCACCAGTAAGGGCTTTGGCACCAGCAGCTATGGCTTCGTTGACGTGCTCAGAAACCCGGTCAAGTTGCCCTTGATCAATCAAGGGGCCAACATCAGTGAGTGGGTCTGTGGCTGGCCCTAGCTTGAGCTTTCCAGCCATTGTGGTAAGGGTTTCAACTAGTTTGTCTGAATTTTTGCCTTTAATTATGTACACTCTTTCCACTGAGGCACAGGCTTGGCCAGCGTTGGTGAAAGCGCCCCACAAAAGCCCGCGGGCTGTCCATTCTACCGGTGCATCGGGTAGTACGATGGCGGCATCTTTGCCGCCTAACTCTAGCGTTACTGGTGTGAGGTGCTCTGAGGCCTGAGCCATGACGGCCTTGCCTCCTTCTACTGAGCCAGTAAAAATCAATTTTGAGAGATTGGCTTTGCTCAGAAGTTTGCCGCTGCTGCTGTCGCCTGTTACTACTTGTATGACACCATCGGGAAAACCAGCTTCAGCGAAGAGTTCGCCAATTTTGATGCCAACCAGAGGAGATTTTTCAGATGGTTTAAGAACCACTGTGTTGCCCAGCATTATGGCCATGAGCGCGGTCATTGTGGGAATGGCAAAGGGATAATTCCAGGGTGAGATTATCCCGACCACGCCTAAAGGTTCAAAGGCAATAATGCTTTGCTTGCTTGATAGCAGTGGATTGGTTAAGGCAACAGGTTGGTCTGCTAATAGTCTTTCTGAGTTTTCGGCTAACCAGACACAAGTGTCCAGGGGGCCACAGAGTTCTGAAAGGTATGCTTCTGGAAGGGGCTTGCCTACTTCTTCGCTGATCAGATTGGCCAATTCATCGGCCTTGCTGGCTAGCAATTGACGAAATTTCATTACTAACTTAGCGCGCTTACTAAACGAGGTTAGTTGCCAGTTTTCAAAAGTCTTCCAGGCCTTATCGACAGCGGCCGTTACTTCGGCTTCTCCCATTTGAGGAACACGACCAAGCGACTGCTTGGTGGCAGGGTTGATTGATTCGAAAGTACTTGCTGCTTCTAGTTTGCTTACAACCATCTTTTTTTGCCTTAGTCAGTTTTGTTTCTTAGGTCTATTTTTTAGTGCTATTTTTTGTTGAGGGTATCTTTTGCTATCTGCTTGTCTGGCCCAGTCAGGCCGTTATCTAGACTGCGCTTAAAGAGCTTTTGTGCTTCTTCCAGGTTGCCATTTTTTAGTTTAATGTTGGCAAGGGCAAAAGCTGCTTGAGCACTGCTATCTCCTTCACTTAATGCTTTTGTCAAAAGTTCTTCAGCTTTGGCCTGGCCAGCCTTTGCCAGTATTATGCCCAGCTTGCTTAAAGCCTCTAAGTCTCCTGGAGCCAGCTCTAATGCTTTTTCAAGGGCTTCTTGCTCAGCACTGCTATTGCCTTCTTTGGCTGCCAGGGCCGCTAACGCTAGGTCTAATTCTTCATCGTGGCCATTATTTTCGGCTTTGGCGAAATAACTTTTGGCATCGCCAAGGTTGCCCTCATAAAGGGCTAGGCGCCCTAGAGCCAGGTAGAGTGCTGCTTTATTGCTTTGATCATTGTCGTTCAGGTTTTGGCAAAGGCGCAGAGCGTCACTCTTCAAGGCGGCTAAATTGCTCTTATCTAAGTCTTCTTGTTTCAGTCGGCAACTAAGTTCTAGAGCCAGAGCCTGCGGCATCAAACCCGAAATTTTTCGCAGCTCGTGGGCTTGACTCGTGGCTTCGATTACTTCGCCTTGTTTTAAGTTGATTTTCGCGGCGATTAATTGAGCAGGGAAAAGGCTTTTGTCTTTGTTGGCGGCACTGTTGAGAGCTGATAGTGCTTTCTTGTAGTCGCCTTCTTTATAGGCCAGGTAGCCTTCAGCAAAGGTTGAGAGGGGCTCACTAGAGTTCAAGCTTGTGATCTTGGTCATTATGGTGCGCGCCCCAGCTAGATCTCCAGCACTCAGGCAACAAAGTGCTTCAAGTGAAAGCGCTTGAGAGTTAGGTTGAGCGTTATTTTTTTTGTTAGCTTTTAGCCCCACTAGAGCTGCCTGTGCATTACCAGCCAAATAGAGACTCAATTGCTGCTTGAATTGAGCAACTTTTGATTGCGGATATTGTTCTAGTACCCGACTAAAGCAGCCATTAGCTTCGTCGTAATAGCCCATGTTCAGTGCTTCTTCGCCAAGAGCGAGTAAGCCTTCTGTAGGAATTTCGGAACCCGCCAAAAATTGCTTGAACTGCTGACGCACACCATTGATATTGCCGGCCGAATTCATGCTGGTAATTATTCGGGTACGGGCGTAGCGAGCCGAAGGGCTCAGGGTCGCAGCTTTGGCTGCGGCATTTTTAGCTTTGTCTTGTTCGTTGAGGCTGCCGTAGAGTTCGGAGAGGGCTAGCCAGGCGTCATGGTTGCCTGGATCAAGGGCTACCACAGCTTCAAATTCTTCAGCGGCCGCACTCTGATCAGCCATTGTCAGGAGTGTCATGCCTGCTTGTAAGTGCGCCAGCATAGAGTCAGGAGCTATTGCAGTGGCGGCTTTAGCAACGGCTAAGGCTTCTTCTTTGGTATCCGGTAGGCGGGTCAAAATGGTGTTGAGCAATAGATGTAATTGCAGGTTATTTGGGCACTTCGGTAGCCATTCGCGCAGATAATTAGCTGCTTCGAGGGTGTTGCCCCGGGCAAATAGACCAGATGCTTTAGAGAGGCAGCCAGGGCAGCCGACATCATCGACTTTCTTTGCAGTTGTAGTGCCAGTCGGAGTTTTTCCCCGAGCTATTGCAGCAGCTTGGTTGTCTGCTTGCCAGGGGGCTAAGGCCAGGCTGGCGCACAAAAGCAGGGCTATTTTGACTGGGCTAGTGAAAGTAAAATAGTTAGTCACCGCTATAGCATAGCTTAATTGGATCGCTATACTGAAAAGATAGTATTAACGGGAAGTAAAGCGGTTGAACCTTATGGGCGTAAAGCTAATCAATGCAGTGAAAACAGTCATTTGCTGCGGCTTAGCTGCATCTCTGTTTTTCTCTCTCTCTCTCAATAGCGCCTCGGCTGCGAGCAATGCCCAGAATAACAATAGCGCCGCTCTTGAGCGAGCTAATCAAGCTTATTTAGCGCGAAAATACAATGATGCTTCTGGTCTGGTCAGTCGAATAATTTTGAAAGATGGCGAGAGTGCTGCTGCACTCAATTTGATGGGGAAGATTTACCATCGCCAAAATAAAATTGACGAGGCCATTGGCCAATATCAGAAAGCTCTTAAGCTTGATAACAGTTTTGCCGAGGCCCACTTCGACCTGGGTGTGGCACTTTTCGATCAGGGCCAATATGCCTCCGCTGCAAAAGAATTTGAATGTGCCTTACAAGCTGGCGCCAATAGCGAGTATCAATACAATTTAGCGATCTCATTAGAAAGGCTAGGTCAGCTCAGACCAGCCACGGAGGGCTATGAAAAGGCTATTCAGCTTGATGAGAAGAATGCAGCCGCTCACTATAGTTTGGCTCGATTGCTAGCGGCAGCTGAAGACAATGACCGGGCCATTCAAGAGTATCGCCTTGCCATTGCTGCTCAGCCAGACTTTCCTGAAGCTCACAATAATCTTGGTGTGGTTTATAGCAACATGGGGAAATACCCTGAGGCAATTGAATGTTTCCAGCAGGCTTTGAAGATCAATCCTAATTGCTCAGAGGCTCAGCGAAACCTGGGCTATGCTCAGGCGCACACTAGTTTAGGTGTGACCTATCTCAGTCAAGGTGACAGTAAAAAAGCTCTAGAAGAGTTTCGCAAAGCTCTGCGCATAGATTCTCACTATGCTGATGCGCACTATAATCTCGCCTTGCTTTTGCAAAAGCAAGGACAATTGCAAGAAGCGGTTGGTCACTATCAGGAAGCAATAAAGTATGACCCAAGTTCAGCAGCGGCGCACAATAATTTGGGTGTGGCCTTGATGCAAATGGGCAACAAGCAGCAGGCTGAGTCTGAGTATAAAGAAGCACTGCGATTAAAAGCTGGGTTTAAAGATGCTCAGCTAAATTTGGATGAATTGCAAAAGAATAAAATGTGATTGCACTTTTGGGGCTATGGCTTGCTTGAACGGAAGGGCATTTCATTCAACAATTCGGCTTGACTGGAAAGTGAGCGGGATTGATCTCGGCGGGCTAAATCGGCCTTGCCTTGCACCTTATATAAGTTAGAGCGCATTGTGTAGGCGGCTGTGAGCAAGTGAGGTGGCGGCGGATCGGCGCTGTGCTCCAAGGCAATTATGCGAGACAAGTCGGCAATACCTTCATTTATTTTGCCAAGCTGACTCAATGCTAGGCCGCGGCACGAATAGGCATCAATGAGATTAGGTTTTAGTTTCAGTGCTTGCTCGCAGCATTCTAAAGCTAATTTGTATTTGCCATCGCGGCAAAGGGTCTCACCCTTTTCAAAAAGAAGTGAGGCTCGCTCTTGATTGTTTTTTGTCCGTTTCAAGAGCTCTTCATATTGTTTATTGGCAATACTATAGTCTTTTTGCTCGCGATGCAGAAAAGCTGACTCCCACAAGGTTTTATTGGCAACTTCATCGCTGCTCAAGTGAGCAGCGGTTTGCAGCTCAGCGAAGGCTTTGGGCCATTGTTGCTGTGACTGATACCAACGGCTCATGGCGATGTGACTGAGGGCAGAATTTGGTTCTAAAGAAAGAGCTTTTTTGAAATCATCTTCGGCATCCTCGCCACCTGCCATAAGTGCCTGACCCCTTTGAATATAGGGCATTGCTTTATGAGGCTTGGCCGCGATCGATTTAGTCAATTGCTCCAGCGAGCAAGGTGGTAGCCCGGCTAGTAAGTTGACAAAATGAGATTTGGGGCTCTCGTAATAGGGCTTGGATTTGGCACCTGCCAGCGGTGCTTTAGCCTTGGCGGCAAGTGAGCTATTGATAGAGGTCACGTAGAAAAATACTAGAAGTAAGCTTTGACAAAACAGTAAAGTGTTTCTGTTCTTATTCATATTTCAGTTAAGCTCAGAAAAATTTTGCTTCAACTCATCAATTGAAACTGGATAGCTCACGGCTTTGACAGATTTAGGTCCTTTGCTGTTGGCTTCACCTTCGGCCACAATTGTTATGTAGCGCTTTAGTTGGGCTTTCTGTCTGGCGATTCTTTTGCCGAACTCTTTAAGTGGTACTGATTCAACCAATAATTCTGGATTTGTTAGGGGTAAAACTGTGCTACTGCTAGTAGTGCCTTTATAGACAGTTGTCACCCCTCGCTTGTCGGCGGTGAATGCTGAAACTTTGACGTTAGAACAGTTTGCCATGGGCGAATCGTCAAGCTGCCTGCTGCTGACTGAATGTAGCAGCTTGCCGCTCAAATAAGCAATGCGGTCGCCATATTGTGGTTTGATCTTGGGGTGCTTAAGCAAATAGCTTTTTAGATATTCGTTGAGTTTGAGTTCAGTGTATTTGACATTTTTGGCATCGGGAAATTGATAACCTTCTCCACCTTTGAACGAATAGTCGGTCATACCAATACGATAGGTCGACTGTGGTTCTACTTCTTGCCAGGTTTTGTTTTTTTCTGCTAAGGCAAAGACAATTCGGTCACCAACTTGGCGCTCTGAGTCGTAAGCAAATTTAAGGCCATGCACATCTAAAAATTTGCCGCCGGTTGCTCCCGCCACACTATGCTCAAGCGTCTTCTTCAGGCGCTCTCCGCTAACATCGGCAAACACTAGATGATTTTCGAAAGGCAGCAGTTCTTCGACTTTTTCTAAGTTAATGGCTCCTTTTTCGATGCGCGAGCGAATGCCACCTCTATTTTCCAAAGTTATTTCGGCATTGTCAGAGAGGCCTGCTTCGTAGAAAGAATCACAGATTAGATCGCCTAATGCCGAGTCTGTTTTCATGGCCCGAAAGTTGTTATCAAAATCATGGCTGGCAAAGCTCAGTACTGTATCTTTCAGATTTTGCAGAGGCTGCCCTTTTAGGGCTAAGTAGTCTCTAATATCTTTGTCTTCACTGATCTGCTCATCGATATGAAAGAGCTTATAGTGAGTTTCTTTGCTGTTAACTATGCCTTGCTTGTCGAAAGCCAGGTCGAGCTTGCCGAGGTTGCGCCCATAGCTGCCGGTTTGCACAATCAGTGTTTGGCTGCCGTCTTGGTGCTCTATTACCACCGGAGCATCGAGACGAGTGTGGCTGTGGCCGCCAATAATGGCGTCAATTTGAGGAATCTCGTTGGCCAGTATTTTATCGACGTCAAGGCCGCAGTGGGTCACCAAAATTATTTTGTCAACGCCTTGATTAGCAACCCGCTCGACTTCATCCTTTATAGGGCTAAGCCAGTTTAGATCTTTTGATTTTTCATTGTTGCCCCTCTGCAGCACTACCCCATCGCGGCTCAGGGAAAGAGTTTCGATATCAGGGGTTATGGCACCAACGAAGCCAATTTTTTGACCAGCGATAGTCTTAATTACCGATGGTTTGAGAAGCTTTTTTAACTGCGGTAAAGCATCCGCATTCAAGTTACAGTTGAGAATGTCAAATTTGGCTTTGCCCAGCTGAGTGGCGAGGTTGATGGCACCGGCATCAAATTCATGATTGCCCACAGTATAAAAGTCGTAGCCAATCATGTTCAGCATTGCTACTTCTATCTCGCCCAGGTAATGGGTGAAATAGGGAGTTCCTTGGAAAATGTCTCCAGCATCGGCTACAACGACATTTTTATTCTCTTTGCGCAATTCTCTGATTAAATGACCTAAGCGGGCCATTCCGCCAACCAATTTTCCTCTGTCTTGGAATGACTGATCGTGGGCATGAAGGTCATTAGTATGCAAGATGGTCAAGGTAAAATTGGCTTTTTTATCAGCCAGTGCCTGCGGTAGAGAGGCTATGAGGAGAGCACAAATGAATGCGCTGAAAATTGCCAGAATCAGGGTTAAACGCCAATTTATCGGTCGCTTTTCACTTTTGCTAGTTCTATCTGTTTCTGCCATGCTCTTGCCCCAGTTAATTGTGCCTTCTGCACAAGGTTCTTCTGTATACGCTCAATCTGGCCAAAAAGTTCGAAGCATTAGCTGTGAATTTGTGCCAGAAGATCAATGCCCCGTAGAGATGGCCTCAGTACGTTGCGAACTTGACCTTGATCCCTTTGATGCACCTATGTCTTCGCGCATATATGCAGATTACAAGAATACTAGCCAGCGATCTATATCTGCGGTCAAATTTAGGATTCGCTTTGTTGATGCTGAGGGCACTGAACGAGGCACATTTCACGCTGTTGACAGCGCCTACGTAGCCGCTGGTGGCACCAAAGGTCATAAATGGAAGCGCGATTTCACACTAGACCCCAGGGTTGTGGCCATGAAAGTGCGCGTTCTGCAGGTTAAGTACGCCGAAGGTGGCGATTGGCAAAGTGTGAAAATGCAGGAATTGGCCCAGCCTAGCTCTACCGCGCCTAGCGCAGTGCCGCCTGCGGCCGGGGCCCCAGAGGGTGGCCCTTAACAATGACTGCGCAGATTACAGTATCTGATAAAGGTATATGCGTAAGCTCAAAAATATTCTTGTATTGCAGCAGCCAGCGGCTTCTTGAGGGCTTGATGCATACCTTTGATATTGACTGGTGATGTATTGTATATCCACTGCTAAAAATTGAATATTTCTCTCTATGGGAGGTTCGGATATGGCTCACGCCCGGGAGCCGATCACGACGATCCTTGCCATGGTTGTTGTTGCGATTGCATGTTTTGTCGTCGCCAAGGCAACCTGGCAGGTACTGCTTCTTGCTTTTGTCGTTGTGTGTTTCGGTTGTTGTCTCTACAAGTTGATTGAAAAGGATACTCGTTCACCAGGCGAGTTCACCCGCTAAAACCCGCTGCTGTTCGCGTTCTTTTACGTCTTGTAATTACTCAAAAACGAGCCTCCTAAGTAAATTGGAGGCTCGTTTTTTTGCCCTTCAGGTTGGTATAACCTAAGTAAGACTGTCGTTTCAAACTCTCGAACACTTACAGGGTGGTAGTGCACAATGGAGCCCGGCTCAAGCGGTGAGATTCTCATTGTCGACGATGATCAGGCATTCCGAGCCTTTGTTTCCGCCCTGCTGAGTCGGCGTGGTTTCAGGGTTTGGGAAGCTCGCTGCGTGCGCGATGCGGAGCAGGTACTTGCAGCTTCCAAGCCTAGATTGATTATTGTCGACTACCTGCTGCCCGATATGGACGGTGTTACCTGGATAGGCAAGTTGCGGGATGCTGGCAATGAAACGCCAATCGCCTTTATTTCTGGCCATTGGTGCGATCGCAGCACTTTTAACTGGCTGCGCAATATTCTCAAAGTTTCCCTAGTTCTACAGAAGCCGGTTTTGCCGGAGATTTTTGTCGAGGTTATCGACAGTATTCTGCCTCAGGCCGATTACCAACCGACTGAGACCGAATATTTAGATCACTCTTCCGGTCAGTTTCCTGGTCGGCCAGTTAGCCGGGTTTCGATGATTGACATTGAATGTGAGAACATTCGCCATGAGTACCCTAACAGTGAATTAGCCAAGGCGGAACTGGCGCGATTAGGAAATCTTGAATCGCAGCCGGAGTCTGTGCTTTTTAGCAAGCTAACGCAACTGCGAAAAATGTTAGAAGTGGAAGAGACAATCAATGTGGCGCGAGCCAATTATATAGTCGAACTCAAGGTCACCTGGGCAACTTTGACCGCTCTTTTGCGCAGCATCAAAGACGAACCTCAGGCTGCTCGCAAAGTTGAAGATGTTTTAGCCATTACTCACAAGATAAAGGGTACCGCTGGCTCTTTTCAGCTAGTTACTGTGGCTAAGTGTTCGGAGCGGCTGGAAAGTATTACTAAAGCTTATGACCCCAACGCGTCAGAGACCGAAAGCGAATTGATCTGGTCTGAGGTCTTTCGTATTCTTGCTGATGGTGAGTTAGCCTTGATTGATGCCCAGCAGAAGTATGGTGTACCTAGCCCTGAAGCTGAGCAGTATCGCACTCGTCTATTGGCGGTCACTGACAATGATGGAGCTTTGAAACTTGAGGCTTTTCAAAAGTCCGCTGACTTGTCTATCTCTTCCAGTCATGCCTCAGCCCTAACTGCTCTTAGTCGCAGCTGCTTTGATGCAGTTCTTGTGGCGGAACCTTTTGCCAGTAAGCCAGACCTGTTTGAGTTTTGTCGTGATATGCGTTTGGCTGCCAGTAATCCGGCTTTGCCA
>CAJXZK010000181.1 GCA_913063055.1 uncultured bacterium | reverse complement strand
CCGAGGTGGCCCTTGCGAATCATGTAAGGCCTGCCATCAACAACATTGAGCGCGATGGCCGCGAAGGGAATTTTCATATTTTCGATCAAGCCCTCTTCAGTCGTAAGCTTGCCCACTAGGTACTTGCGAAATTTATCTCCACCATAAAGACCATCATATTTATTGTGACTGAAGGGCCTAAACAGCAAAAACACCGGCGCGACAAGTAAGCGAAAAGTCAGTGGTACAGCCATAAAATTGCGCATGACGGCACCGCTTTTAAATTCTTCTTCCATCTGTTCGGCTGTGGCACCAAGGCAGTAGAATCCACCAATCACGGAACCAATGCTTGTGCCAGCGACAAGGTCGAAATGAATTCCTTCTCTTTCTAAGATTTTAAGCACGCCCACTTCAGCCGCACCACGAGCGCCGCCACCACCAAGAGCTAAGCCTATCTTGGGTCGACCCACAATAGGGGCTGCTTTAAACAGCTTTGCTTCGCTGCGATCGGCCGACAGGGTCTCCACAATTTCGCCAGTGGCAGCTAAAGAGGCAGGGGCAATTGAATAAAGACTGAAAGACAAAATAGAGATTAGAGCCGCGCGCAGTTTATTCATAGGTTGAAACCGAATGGGAGTCATTATTTTAGCCTATTGGTTGCTTTTGGCCGCTGGCTATGTATTCAAGCTAGACTTGGCGCTCCTTGACAGCCTTGCCGCTGCCAGAACTAAAACTAAGATATACATAGAAAAACTCTGGGCAACCGAAGCTGCCCAGAGCGTAGAACTATTGAAATGAACCTAAGAAGATGACCTGAAATTAGCCTCTAAGAGTGGCTAATTGCTTTTCTTGCTTAGCCTGCTTCTCTTGTTTTTCTTGAGCAGCAGCTTCTCTGAGTGAAGCTAATTCTGCTGGGTTTAGCTGCAGAAGCTCTAGATCGTACATTTCGAGCAGTTCAGACTTGGATGCGTGAACATTGGTTCCGGTCACGTAATCAGCAAAGGGAAAAACAACGTTGTAGTTTTTGTTGGGATAAACATGGTGTAGGTAATGGTGCCGAGCTAGGAACTTGTAAGCTGACCAATTACTGAAGCCTCTGTGTTCAGGCTTATGCATCTCTAAGTGAATTTTGTTCCAGACCCAGTGGTGCATCACGACTACAAAAGCAAATATAAGCGCTCCAGGTATCGAAACTAGTGAGATCAAAACGATCAGAGGCAATGTCTTGATAGGCGCTTTGTGAACAGTCAAACGAATTTCTTCGTCTTCGCCTGGAGGAACAGGTTCGTCTGTGAAAATCTTTGAATAATGGCCATGGTGATTGATGGCGTGTGCTTCATAAACACGCTTAAAGCTCGAGGTGTACTTACTGAGAAAGTTCTTCTGGTGCATCAGTCGAGCATGTACTTGGTGCTCGATGAACGAAACTGTGGCGCATGCGCCTAGAAACCAGCCGATGTTCTGCAGTACTGATTGTATGAACATGGTTACCTCATCGGGTATCGTCAAATTTGACAACTCATAGAATGAACTTTTTGGACAGTATTTTCAAGTGCTCCGAAAGGATGAAATTTATTATTGACCAGCTTGCGAATATAGTCAATAAATAATAATTGCCAGCGGTCAATTGTTAAATGGCCGCTGTTGGGAGGTTTCGAGCAACAGCGTTAAGAGTGGTAGAAAGGTGAGCGCCAATGTTTACCCGTTGGATCGTGGCTTTGATGAACAAATTCTTCTTAACGCCTTGCGAGCAAATGTAACTTTACTTATTTCACTTGCGCCAATTATTCGGCTAGAAGCAGCAAAATTGAACAGCCAATTTACAGTCTGTGTGCCATTAAGGGCAGTGCAAACTAAAATAATCGGTCAAGCAGAATTGTTAAGAAGGTGACGATTGATACGACACCATTGGTGGTGAAGAATGCAGCGTTCACTTTCGAAAGATCGCTTGGTTTAACCAGGCTATGCTCATAGACGAGCATGGCTGTAACTAAGGCTACACCAATAAAGTAGAAGATGCCTGCCGCTGGTTGGACGAAAAATCCAAGAGCAACTAATGCAGCAACAGTAAAAACATGTAGCCCGATAGATATATTCAAGGCATTAGCCAAACCAAATCGCGCCGGAATGCTGTGTAATTTATTCTCGCTATCGAACTGGGCGTCTTGGCAAGCGTAGATAATGTCAAAACCGGCTACCCATGTGGCTACAGCGAAAGCAAGGAGCCAGGGCGCCGGGCCCTGAATGGTGCCACTGGCTGCTACCCAACCACCAAGAGCTGCTCCTCCTAAGGCAATGCCGAGAACAATATGGCAGAGCCAGGTAAAGCGCTTGGTAAATGAGTAGAAACTGAGCCAGAATACGGCTATCGGTGACAGCTGGAGGCAAATTAAGGGAAGTTGACTGGCCGCTGCTAGCATCAAAGCAAAAGAAGCGATAGTGAAAAGTACAGCTGTGGCCGGTTTTATTCGTCCAGCCGGAATTGAGCGGTCTTTGGTGCGGGGATTGATAGCATCAATACGTGCGTCAATTAGCCGATTAAGTGTCATGGCAGCGGAGCGAGCGCCTATGAAAGCCAATACTGTGAAGAAAACAGTGCCCCAAGTCGGCAAATTGGGAGTGGCCAATATCAGTCCCGAAAGAGCAAATGGTAGAGCAAAGACTGTGTGCTCTAGCTTGATCATTTCTGCCCATTCACGGGTGAGGGCAACGGTTGGCTTTTCAGGTATATTTTGCACTTGCATAAAAACTACTGTACTTGAAGAATTCTCACTTAACTGGCATCATTTGGATTGTTTAACACTGCGTTCATAGTAATAGATGGAACAAGTTATGACATTTGATGGAACTGGAAAGACAATAGACTTGCAGGGCGTAGCCGCTTTTGCCTCACTGGTGGAGCTTTTGGCTCAAGAACTAGGTGTAGCAGCCGGGCGAATGCAAGGGCAATTGCCAAACGGTCCTGATTCATTTAATCAGCTTCTCGGTGAAATTGACCTAAATAGTCAAGGCTTTAGTCGGAAATTGAGCTTAATGGCTAAGCCAGGTGCTCCTCTGACATTGCGCTTTGCCACAAAATGGGGCACTGACCGCAATGCCAATGTAGCCGGTGGTGTCACTGCTGACTATTTCCTTAGTGCCACAGTAGAGCAAATCGTGCCCCAGGGCCGTGCCCTTGCTCGATATGTAGAAGATATATTCGCTGTACAAGATCGCATGGTTACTCTTGGATACGGCAATAAATTGACGGGTATAAATGTGCCCGCCTCTCAGCTTGAAGCTTTTGAGCGTTCAGAAGAGAGCATGATATCGACCCATATCCCTAAATCAGACTCCTAAACATATATCTAGGTCAGGGCCTGTACCAGCTTCTTGTAGAGAATTTTCGAACTGTGGCGTTTGTCCATCGGTATGTTGCCGCGTATGACTACTTTATCGATGTAAGCGAACTTTAGGCATTGGAGAAGTATGGCCTCGCTATTTCTATGGGCGGCTGAGTTGAGCTTGGCTACCAGTACTCTCTTGTTGTCCACTAGTAAGAAAGCACAACTGTCTAGCAGACCTGTCGTCATGGCGGCAGCTTCTACTGCCAGTGGATAGACTGAGCCACCTGGTGTGCCAATTTTCATTGAGGCTCGACCGACTAAAAAGAGGTTGCCGTCACTATCGAGATAGCCAGCATCCCCAGTTCGATGGAAAATTCGACTGCCTACTTTTATTTTGCTTTCGTTGTTACCTATTCCGCCAATATAACCATCGATAATGTGTCTGCCAGCCACCACAATTTCACCAACGACATTGGCTGCCCCTCTTGCTGCTTGAAACTCGCTTTCGCTGTATTCACGGCAAACATCATCAGGCACGATTGCCAGGTCTACAAAGGACGAGACTTTTCCCTGGGGTAGGCCAGCACCTTTAATATTGTGTGAATGGCAAAAATCTTCGCCTACAGCCAAATGGGCGATGGGCTCCGCTTCGGTCGAGCCATACACTGTGATTACTTGGGCGTTGGGAAATACCTCGACTAGCAAATCGAGCAGCTGAGGAAACACCGGACCACCACCAGTCAAAACTTCTTTGACAAATGGGCACTTGAGATTGCGCTCCTTGAAATAGCTTGCCACCTGGCTGAGAAAGGCTGGTGCTGCCAGCACTCTTTCTGGCAAATGCTCAAGTATTTGCCCGGCAACTTCAGCACTATGCGCCTGTTGTCTTAGCTTAAAGCGGCTTCTGAGATTGCTGCTAGGTAAAATAGAAGTGACACCACTTGCCAGGTTTGCTAAAACAAAGATTGGCAGAGAAGTTAATTCTGACTGACATTTTCCGATCCCTAATTCGGCAGTAAGAATTTGGCACTGATCATGGAGAAACCCATGGCTTCTGACAATTCCTTTTGGCAAAGCGGTGCTACCACTAGTAAAAGTTATTAAGGCCGGGTGGCAGTGTTCTACTGCGGCGATAGCAGCAAAGGTGCCGGCTGAATTGGGCACCATTCTTTCTAAGTTAAAGTCATTGAGGGCAAAAATTTTCTTGATGCCAAATAGTGGAGCTGCCACCTTAGCAATCAGCTGCAGGCGATCGGCCACTACAATTGCCTGTGGCTTAGTTAGCTCTATACAGTGCTGTATCTCCTTTGGCCCGTAGGTTGGATCAATAAAAAGTACGACTGCTCCGATGCGATTTATGCCAAGTAGCAGAGCGTACAATGGGCTGCTGATATCGACATAAAGAAGGATAATGTCGCCCTCCTTGATACCACATTGCTTGAAATGGGCGGCAACTGCTTGCACTTGCTGATTTAGCTCAGCGTAACTAGTACTCTTGCTTTGCTTTTTCACCTGCTCAATAATTGCGATGTGCTCTGGATGCTTTAGGGCAAGCTGTTCAAGAGTGGTGGCAATATTCATTTTCGACCTGCCTTTATTCGTGGCCTTAGATCTAGGGCAAAGAGACCATAGCGTCTAATTACTTTTGTTTTCAGCCCTGCGGTTAGCTGGGCCGACTTATTCTCAGCTTTGTATAGGGCCTGCACTGCAAAGGTATAACCAAGGTTGAGAGCTTCTTTCTGCACCCGCGCAAGCAAATAGCTAGCGATACCAAGACCGGTGAAATCTGGGTCTACGGCCACTGTTTTAAGTATAATTTGCTCGCGGTTGAGTAGGTCTGGCAAGGCGAAGAGCATCCCCGCAAGCTTTCCCTGGTTAAATGCCAGCCACACCAGTTCATTTTTGATCAGGTTGACTAGCGGTCGATAAAGCTCGACGAAATCTTCATAAGAGATAGCTTGATAGAGAAAATTATTTTTGAAACTCTTCAGCGAAAGCTCATAGATTTCTCTCAGCTCACCCTCGAAATTTGCCGAATTGAATTGTCTGACCAAAAACGACTTTTCAATTGTCGCCTCATGTCTGGCAATAGTTGCTTCAATTGCCGCTTTAGAGTATGCCAGGTCTATCAGCGAAGAAGAATATTGGGCAGTGAGTGCAAAGCCCGCTTCTTCTAAAACTTCGGCGCTAAGAGGCGATGATGGTTCTAGAAAAAACTTAGGAGCAGCGGAACTTTCGATTATGGTGCGGTAGCTGTGCCAGGTATCGCCGTCCAGGGGCGCAATCAAAGTTTGTTGACCTTGCTCGATCGCCATTTTGGTCGCCAGTTTGATTAGCTCTAGAGATACCTCTCGAATCTTCTCGGAGCGAATTTTCTCGGATCGTTTATTCTCAGAGTACTTGCTGGCGAATTCAACTTTCCCTAAGCAAGCGAATTTCTCTCTAAAATATAGTTGAGCCGTGACATCACTGCTGATTGACAGAGTCAAATCTTGGCCCGGTTTAATAAGCACTTTCATTTGCTACCTCTACATTGTGCCGACAAGAGCTAGGGCCGAGCCAAGAGCGGCGCAGACACCTTGTTTTATCCAGCGGCTTGAACTGTTGCGAAAATCAGGACCAACCTTGGTCGTTGTAACAAATATGGCTGTGGCCACGAAAATCCAAATTGGTGCAAGAAAGAGTTTGACTACATGATCGGCCGAGAATCCAGTCATGAACATTAGAGGTATAAAAATCAAAGACCAACTCTTAAGCACTGAGCAGCCAATGGCATAGAGCTTCAGCTTGTCCCAGTTGGCGCAATCATCAAAGGCGTTTAAATGAATATGAGCTGAAGCAATGATCGCTCCATGAGTGGCGAGGGCCGTAGCATAGGGATAGATATAAGCATCACTCTTGTGACTGGCTAATAGCCAAAAGATTCCCACTGAAGCCACTGACAGTACGCCAAAAATTGAGTGGGTAGAGACAATCTTGGCAAAACGTTTGGGCATCAAACGTCTATAGCTGGCATAGAGAACGACGGGCAGCAATAGCCAGGCCAGGCCACCCAGCATGTAGCAGACATACATGTAGCCGACTACAGCAAGAGCTGCTCCGCCCTCAAGAGTCGACAAGCGCTTAAGGGCTAAAATCAGCAAAAACACACCACTGAAAACGGCAAGAGTGTGTGACAGTTGCAAGTCTGACTGGCCGTCAATTTGGGCCAGCACCAATAAGGTTCCCACGGGCACGAAGAGATTGTCGAGACCGCCCCAGGACATACCTTCAAAAGCTGTCGCCGCGATGGCCGCAATCAATGCCACCATAACCATATGAGTGAAGCTCTCACTGGTTAGCAAACTCAGTGTGACAAAGGCTGCTGCTGCTGCCGTGAGAAAGAAAGCTAGTGAACCTTCAAGAGTTTTACTGCCGTTCACAACCTTATAGAACTTCGAACCAAAGCGCATGCCAATTAGTGCTGATAAAGAATCGGCTAAGGCCAGTATCGCAACCGGTGCTATGTAATGTGTCAGCACACCATTGCTAAGTACAAATGTAAGAGATACACCAAGGGGAAAACAAACTTCACCAATCGAGCGCCGGCCGACAGAGAAGAGAACGGGATAAAGCTTTGACTGTTGTGATAGTTTTAGCGCACTCAAAAGAATTGAAACAATGATCGATAAAATAATTACCGGAGTTGGGGAGTCGAACAACCAGGGCAGGCCAAGGCATGTTAGACCCATGAACATATGAATTAATTTGCGCGATCTCTCGGATGGTTTGCTAAAGCAGGAGAGCAGCCATAGCAAGGCGACAAGTACCAGAAGAACTAAAAGTGAGCTAGCGACACTGCTAATCAGCGATTGCCATGACATCAGAGCGCTCCTTCGATGGCAACGTCTAGGCAGAAGCGCCTATAGAAAAAGGTCGTGCTCGAGGCGGCAAGACTCAGGCCTCCTTGATTTAGGCCAGCTTGATTTAGGCCAAGGCGGCGAGTGGCAAATAAATTACTATCGTACTGATTGGCAAAACGATCCACTGCCATATTCCAGTAGGCCAGTCGGCCACCACGCCTTGCCACGCGGTTGATGCTATGACTCAAAATTTCACAGTTATCTTCAGTCATATACTCGAAGACATCAGACAAGTTAAAAGCATCAATTGAATCACTGGGTAACTGTTCTAGAACCGTTTGCAGACTGCCTTCAACCAAGACAACTTTATCTAGATTCGCGCGAATAGCCTCGAAATTCTCTCGTCTTAAATAGTGCGGCAAAACTGAGCCATAGTTACCGGTCAAAATATAGCGTAAATAGTGATTGCTGCTTGGTGTACCCTCAGTTAATGCGGCCTCAGAAGCGTGGGTAAGAAAATTAGAAAGTGAGCCGCTAGCTTCTTTGAAAAAACTGGCCTCTCGGCCAATCAATGCCATGGTGGTTTTGCCAAAGAATAGCTTGAATGCCAGTTGATACCATGCGGTATTCCATTGGCGCTCGAAAAACTCTTGCCTCTCTAAGCGTGTACGATTTTCAAATAGTGCATTGACAGTCTTTCTGCTGTGGGCCAGAGGCAAAATGACTTGGCGAAAAATAGCAAAATAGCGCTCTAATTTACCGCTAGCAATAATGCCATTGACAATCAGTTCTGGTCTTTTATCGAAAAACTGACGATATTGAAGCGCTAATAGCGGGCGCAACAGTTCATAAGTTGCCAATCTAGCAGTGGCAGAGTTTGGCTTACCAATGCCTAGAAAAGTGAGAAGCTCTTCGTAGCTTAAGACTTTGAAGGCTGCAATTTTGAGCGCCACCACTGCAAGTTGCGCCTGGCAAAAATCAATAGCAATGATCTTACTAGGATTAGCTGTAAGCAGGGACAAAGTATTGTCTCCAGCAGAGGCTATTGAAAGAATGACATCTCCGCTAGAGACAGCCAGATTGTCGAGCACCAGATCGGTGTCTTCCCAACATTGAGAGTAGCGGATTAGATCTTGTTTGAATTTGACTCGCTTAGGCAGGAACTGCATTGTTTTTCTCCTCGATCAGCTCTAACTCTGGGGAAGAGAGAACGGTGACAACTCCGGTAGAACCATTGACCTCGATTAGGTCGCCTGTTCGAATTTGCTCCAGAACACCTTTGCAAGAAACAACAGCGGCAATTCCTAGTTCACGAGCCACTATAGCCGTGTGTGAAAGAAGGCTGCCATGAGCAACAATGATGGCAGCACAGGTAGCGAAATGGACAATCCAACCTGGATCTGTCCGGTCAGCTACGAGAATCTCGCCGGGTTGAAGCATTTCGCTTTCAGGGTTGATAATAACTCGAGCCCGGCCCACAACTACACCAGCTGAGGCTCCCAGGCCCTTTAAACCAAGTTTTTGGGCCCCAACTTCTGCCTTTTCTTTGGGCAAAAATAGATTAGACTTTCTCAGACCACTGGCGCCAACCAAGACAAGTCGCTCCGCTGCGCTTGGAGCAAAACGAGCCTGCTCCTCTTTGCGCAGTGTAATTAGCGCTTTGAGATTGGTCGACACTGCTGTGCCGTCAATGAAACCGAGTAACTCTTCAATAGTTAAGTAGAAAACGTCTTCCATGCTATCTATACAGTTTTGTTCTAGCAGCCTCAGCCCCATGGTCTGAACTATTTTTCGTACTCGACCAAAGACTCTGGTGCGGGCGAATCTCAGATTTTCTCTATTTGCTAATGACTCTTTGGTCTGGCCAGCCACAAGCTTAATCAAGAGCTGTTGCGCAAAGCTCTTACTACTGCTCAGGTTCTTAGATTTATTGTTGACAGGCTTTTCTACGGCCTTGCTGGTTGGTTGGCTATAGCTTAGAGCTAGACTACCTATGGTATTGAGTAAAACTGAGGGGTCATCTTTGACAGACTTTGTTTCTAGCTTAAGTTCACCGATGCTACGATCGTCAAAGAGCTCGAGGTAGTCAAAATAGAGAAGACGAGCTTCTTTGTGGGATTGCAGCAGCTGCATAGCCAGGGGCTGATTACGGGATATCATGGCCTGGCAAAGCTCTTTATCGCAAGCAATTAGTGCAGCAATTTCGGCAATTAATTTGGGTGGAGCGGCACTCACTATGCCACTATGGTTTTGTAAAATCAGGTTGTAGATATATTGGTTGTCTTCTTTATCGGCAATTTTCTTTAAAACACCGAATAAGACCATGGCAAAGAAGTCGTTGGTTACTGGTGCTTGCCAATTGCTTAGTAAGCTAACTTGTAGATTACGATATTGTTGATAGAGCTGGTCTAAGCTCATAGATTCGAGCTGACAATCAGATAAAGCTAAGTCGAGTCTAGTGTTAAAGTCTTTGATTTGACTGTTTAAGCTTAGATAGTTTGAGGCGATGCAGGATATTGCTTTGATAGTGTTCAGGCGATCGCCAAGTGATATCTTCGCTGCTTGGCTTTTCTCAAAGCTAGTGACCTCGCTGGCAGACTGGCTTAGACCCATCATGCCTTCCATAAAGGCACGGTTGGTTTTATAGGCCGGAAGCAAAGCCATCAGCCGATACCAGGAGGCCAGGTTGTAATAAACCCGACCGTCAATGTAGGACAGCATGGTACTGAAAAGATCAGCTTCCGCTTGAATGGTCTTCTCAGCAACACCCATGAGCCGACAAAAGCTTTTATAGACTTCTTGGTAGGCACTATTGATAAACGAAAAAGTCAGAGGACTTGTGATACCAGGATAACTCTCTTGAATATTGCTACCGTCAAAGACACGGGTTATTTCAACGATCTTGTCTTGTTCACCTGACTTTGGCTTGACTGTGGTTATGGCTCTGGCCTGAAGTAAATAAATTTTCCCTGCAGCTGCTGCAAATTCAATATCTTGAGGGCAGGCAAATATTTTTTCACATTGGCTCAGTAGCTTTAAAAGCGTCTCCATCTGTGTTGTTGAGAGTAAGGCATTGGCTGTATGCAGCGCATTTGTTTGCCGGCTCAAATAAATGTTAGTGCCGTCAATTTCCCCATTTACCAGTTTGTCAGCCAATCCACTGGTAATTGCTACTAGCGCATTTCTCTTGTCAGAGCTATCTCCATTGACAGGATCATGGGAGAAAATTACACCAGCGCTGTCGGCAGCAATCATCTGTTGCACAACAACTGAAGGAATAACAGCCTCACCCAGACGATTGAGCTTGCGGTATGCCAGTGCTCGGCGCTCAAAGCCCGAGGCAAATACTTGAAATATTTTGTCTACCAGTTGCTCATCTGCTACGTTCAAAAATGAAACAAGTTGACCGGCAAACGATTTCTCGCCATCTTCCCCTTGCGCTGACGACCGCACTGCCAGGCCGCTCGAGGAAGTGAGATGGCAATTGCCACTACATAGAAGCTCTGTGTTCAATTGCGCTGAGCGGGCTGATTGGCGAATTCGTTCGGCCAAATCGCCGTGATTATTTTTTATATCGGCCGCAAGATCGGCACCCCAATGCTTTACGTACGCTGATTCTAAAGCCTTAGCAGAGACTATGTAGAACGGTGGCACTGGCAGGCCGTGTCGCACAAGTTCAACCAAGTTGCGACCCTTGCCACCAGCAACAAAGTTAAGTTCACGGTCATCAAGTCTTAGTAATTGTTCAATAGTAAATAGCATTTTTCTAAATCCATGAAATTAGTGAAACTGTCAAATACGAAACGGCTACTAGCACACCAGATAGCGCATCTACCTGCTTCTGCTTAGCCTGACTTGGCTTAGTCATAAATTTATAGAAGACGACAAAGGCAAAACAGTCGACTAAAGCAAAGACCAATGCAGCCAAGTTGTAAGAATGGGGCAGTGCCAAAGTTAGGCAGGCCTGAGCCGCTATTACCGATGTCGTCAGCGCCACCACAGCCGGTTGTAAGCCGAGGGCCCGCGAATAACTTTCTATGCCTTCTCGCTCACATTCAGGGGCTTTGACTTTTCGTCCAAACTCAATCACCATGCCATTAAAGAAACTACCGCACAAGAAAAATAGTAAGAGTAGAGCTGGGCCTTTACTGCTACCGACGAAATCTACGGCTGTAATGAAGAGATCACTAAAAACTAAGATAAACATGTGGCTGAGCATGTAATAAACAGGATGTTGACGCAACCAGCTGCCGACAAAGAACTCTTTTGACATTAGGGCAAAGTAAATCCAGATGGCAAAGAGAAATGGCCAAAGCCCTGGTTTGAGTGCCGTGGTCAGCCCTAGTTGCAGCAAGGCTAAGAGAAGCGCAGAAGAACCAAGCTCTCGCAGTGTGACAAGCCCCCGCGGTACTGGGCGCTCAGGGGCATAGCGACAGTCATCACTGTGATCTTTGAATTCATCTGCTACTCGTAGCTGATAGAACAAGATAAAAGTAGTAATTGCCGCCACTGCATATTGCCCTAGGCTGAAGTGGGCATGGCCCGTCCGCAATGCACTGGATAAGCTCAGGCCGCTCAGGGCAAAAAGAGCAGTGATGACTCCATATCTGTCTCTTATACACATCTCCGAGCCCACGAGACCGTACTAGATCTCGTATGCCGTCTTCTGCTTGAAAA
>CAJXZK010000180.1 GCA_913063055.1 uncultured bacterium | reverse complement strand
TTATGGCTGGATAGAAATTGCCAAAGGCAAACAAATAAAATCTTTGCGCATTCAAAACGCTGAGCTGATTTCAGATCACACTTTTGCCGATATTCTCATAGGTGTATTGCGAGTTGTAAGAGTTGCAACAGTCATTTCTCTTCTTGGCCTCTTCATTCCACTAGCACTGAGTTTCTTTCCTGAAACCAGAGGTATAGCCAACGAGATTGTCGGCTGGGTGGTCGAGCCCGTGATCGGCGTAGCACTACCGGCGATACTGGCATACTTGCCCAATGTATTGGTAATTATTCTTATTGCCATAACCACCTATTATCTAGTTGCCTTTGTTCACTTCCTCTTCAATGAAGTTGGTCGAGGAACTATCACAATTACTAATTTTGACCCAGAGTGGGCTGATCCCACTTTTAAGATCATTCGCTTTTTAGTGATTGCCTTCGCCTTCGTTTTGATCTTCCCTTACTTGCCAGGCTCAGGCTCTCCGGCATTTCAACAGGTATCAATTTTCTTAGGTGTTCTATTTTCACTAGGCTCAAGCGGAGCGATATCACATTTAGTGGCTGGCGTTTTTCTTACGTACACAGGAGCTTTCAAACTGGGAGACCGCGTCAAAATATCCGATGCCGTTGGAGACGTGGTGGAAAAGACACTTTTAGCCACTCGCATACGCACAATCAAACAAGAATACATAACCATTCCTAATGCTATGGTCTTGAGCAGCCATATCATCAATTACAGCTCGTCTTCTGCCCACTCGGGTCTAGTGCTGCACACCACTGTCACAATTGGCTACGACACCCCCTGGCGCGATGTCCAGGCGGCCCTAATCGCTGCTGCAAAAGCGACAGAAAATGTTCTGGATGAACCAGAGCCTTTTGTCTTGCAGACAAGTCTTGATGACTTTTTTGTTAGCTATGAAATAAATGCCTTCACTAACAAGCCGGAAATTATGGCTGTGACCTATTCGGACCTACACCGAAACATTCAAGACCATTTCAACCAAGCTGGCATTGAGATCATGTCACCTCACTATGCGACTCTGCGTGATGGCAACCGCACGACTATTCCTGAGAAGTATTTGCCCAAGGACTACACGGAACCATCTTTCGCTGTCAAAGTAAAGTAGTATGTTCGCAGTATTAACTAGACTGCCGCTATGTAAAGAGGTTTACACATGGACTTGCTAAAGGGATTCAAAGGCAAAGGTCTCAATATCAAGAAAGTGGCACCGGGGTTGTCGCAATCTATGACTACGAGCCAAGAAGCCCTACAGACGGCAGTCAAGACTCTGCAAACCGGATCAAAAACAACAGCCTTTCGTATTGACAAACTAAAGCAATACGGACGAGGCTCCCTGGCCTACTCTTCGCTACAGGCCGGCATGCAGTATTACATGAACGACAAACTGGGATATTGCGCCTATGTGCCTCTGAGCGATAGCGAAGACTCTGTGTGCGTATTGGCCGACCCAATTTGTAGCAAAGAAAACCTAAGAGCCTTTCTCGATGCCTTCTTGCTCGAAAAGAAAGATCCTATTTTCCTGCACGCCTCTCATGACACAGCCGAAATTCTCAATGAACGTGGCTTTTCGGTAAACGAACTCGGCGTAGAAACAATAATCGAAATTCAAAAATTCACCCTGTCTGGCAACAAGAGACAGGCTCTGAGACAGGCTAGAAACAATGCTAAGAGAGATAACCTAGTCTGTCGAGAAGTGCTGTCATCCGATCCAGAAATGCGCAAAGCTTTCAGAAAAATCAGTGAAGAGTGGATGAAACACAAGGTCATGAACGACAGCGAGATGCAGTTCATAGTAAGGCCTATTGTTTATGTTGACGAAATAGATGTGCGCAAATTTGTCGCCCTCAAAGACGACACTGTGGTTGGTTTCATAATTTTCGATCCTATCTATGAAAACGGCAAAGTAAAGGGCTACATTGCCAATCATCTGCGCAGCAATCTCGATCGCTCCTACTCAGTAGTAGATTTTATCTTATTAGAAGCCCTAGACATCTTCAAAGCCGAAGGTAAGGAAGAGCTTTCCCTGGGTCTCTCGCCACTGGCCAAAGTTGATGATAGCGAAGAATTTCGCCACAGCAAATTGCTGACCGCCCACTTCAAATATTCCTTTGAAAAAGCAAACTTTCTCTATAACTTCAAGAATCTCTATCGCCACAAGAGCAAATATAGACCTGAGCTTCCTGGAGCCCATGAAGAGAAAGTCTATTGTTGTATGAAAACGCGTTTCTTGTTAGTACGTATCTATGATGTATACAACGTGCTCGGCTTCCACCCAATAAAACAGATAATCTCACACTTTGGTAAAGCGATGACTACCACCATACGCAATATCACAGCAGGGAAAAGCGCATCTGATTTAAGCAAGGCGGAGTCAACAGAAAAGCATTCTCAATGAGGTGCGACATAAATAAATGATTGAGCGACGAGACTCAAAGATAAAGCTTTCAGACGGTCGCACTCTAGGGTTTGCTCAGTATGGTGCCAAAGAGGGCAGGCCAATTCTTTATTTTCATGGCGGAGTTAGCAGCCGCCTCGACATTGAATTTGCTCACAGTCATTGCCACGAGAATAACATAAAAATAATTGCCCCTGACAGACCCGGCATCGGCATTTCATCACCAAAGCCGAAGCGCAGCTTGCTCGATTGGGCCAATGACGTAGAACAATTGCTAGACCATCTTGAGATTCAGTCTCTACCGCTGTTAGGTTGGTCACTTGCTGGTCCGTATGTAATGGCTTGCGCCTACAAGCTGCCCCATCGCTTTACTAAAATTGGCACTGTTGGCGGTGCCTCACCAATACTACCACCTGTTAAAGTGAAGCAACTTGGTCTTCTAGCAGACCGCCTATTGCTTACCTGTCCAAAGCCTCTTGAACCGCTACTGGCAGCGAGCCTGGATGCCAGCGGCAAACTACCGGCCCATACTATGAAATGGATATTGGAAAGCGAGCTTACAGCAAGCGACAAAGCCATTATCAAAGAGCTTTCGCCAAAGACCGCCACTAATTTCATTTTCGAATCTACACGTCAGGGTGGTATGGGCGTGGTGGATGATTATCGGGCTGTTGCCCAAGACTGGGGATTTGACCTCAGTGCCATTAGAGGTCATGTTACTCTCTGGCATGGCGACGAAGATCGGCTCTGCCCACCAATTATGACCCACTATCTCAAAGAGCGTATACCGCACGCCACTGTTAACATGGTGCCCCAGCGTGGGCACTTCCTCTTACACCACATGCTAGAAGAAGTACTTACCAGCCTTCTTTCCGAAATTTAGTCACTGGCCGGTCTCAATAGCCTGGCGGATCTTAGCCAAGGGAGCACTATTGTCAAAGACAATACCTGCTGCAGTTTTCTTTATACCCAACTGCCGCCAGAGCTGTGCTAAATCGACTGAATAGCTATCATATGCCATCTTCTGGTAGAGACTGGCCAATACGTCTAGACTGACAGCCTTATCACCAGCGGCAAGAGCCTGACTGGCTGTCCAGTTAGAACGAGCAGTACCGCCACTGCTGGCAATACCGCGCAGGGCGTGCTCAAGGCCATACCTATTGCCAGTCTTTTGCCTAATCTCTATGTCAGCAAGAAGACAATAGAGGGCTCCACCCCAGTAGATTCGCCCCCAGGAGGAGCTGTTATTGAGACCCCTTCCACCAGGCTGCGGCAGTCCCTCCGGTGCATGCAGCAGCAAATCACCCCAGAGATCTTCAGCCCTAATCATGCCCAGGCGAAGCCGACCGATAGGCTCTTCGTAGGTAGCAATTCCCTCTGCCAACCAGCGCTTTGAATGTTCAACAATGGGAAAACCCAGATGCAGTAGTTCATGAGTTAGTGTCCAACTCTGATCAAGAGTCTCTCGACTGGTGTCTCGCCCAATTGCAATTTCAATTAAGCCATAATCTTCGTCATCGTTGTAAGTACTAGTGGCAAAGCCGACACTGTCCCCATCGGTCGCCTCAACCCGAATAACTGTGCGTTTAACCGGTATTTGTCCATAGACTTTGCCCACCGCTAAGGCAGCGCTGCGCACATAGGCCAGCAAATCAGATTGAGAAATGTTGAGTGAACCATCGATAACGACAAATACCCTCTGACCATCTAACTCAAGTTCTAGTTTTTTACTTTGCTCTTTCAGCGAAACTAAGCGTGCTTCTCCAGTGGGCTGAATTAAACCCAAGATGAGAGCCATAAGCAAGGCCAGGCAGGTAAGTTTCCTAGTGAACATAGTTCCAGTGTATTAGTTTTCAACAGCTTCACCCACAAAATTGCTACATCTGGAAAAATGTGCTGGCTTAGCGTACCTTTTAGTACTCAACGATTTATTAGCAAGGGGCATCGACAAGGGGCATCTAAAGTTATGGTTACACTTGATATGGCTAGAAAAGTAATTGCTGCAGCTGAAGCTAAAGCAGCCGCAATCGGCCAGCCCATGAATATTGCAGTGGCAGACGCCGGCGGCAATCTCGTGGCCCATGTGCGTATGGATAATGCCTGGTTAGGCAGCATCGATATTTCTATTAAGAAAGCCTACACAGCCCGCGCTTTCGACATTACCACCAAAGATTTGGCCACACACAGCCAATCGGGCGGTCAGTTTTTCGGCATCAATGCCTCTAATGACGGCAAAATCATGATTTTCGCCGGCGGTATTCCCTTGAAAAAAGACGGAAAAGTTGTCGGAGCAATTGGAGTAAGCGGCGGCTCTGGCGAACAAGACCATGCGGTGGCTGAGGCCGGCGCAGCAGCCTTCTAATGTATTGCAAGTAAAGGAGACAAGAAATGCCAAAACTAACCGACATCGTCGATACAAAACTGAAGAAATTTATTAAGAGCCCAACCATGGTTGTGCAAGAAATATGCCCGGCTGACGATGTTTCACAGTCAATTATCGAGCATTCCAACTACCGCTATCAGCTCACCTCAATGACCTCGTTGACGGTAGGGCCTCATGGTGGCCGAATGCTCCTGATTTACGCCTATCAAGGCGGCGCTGTAAACGTTCAGTAGAAATTAAGCGGATTATATCTGCTCAAAGTGGATGTATGGTTTAATAGCCTCCTGACAATCAGCATCGGGCATTCCTTTGAAGATCTCTAAAACCGCCACAGCACTACTAGCTTTTCTGGCTATTAACCTAACTCTAGCCGGAAACGGCCTGAGTGCGGCTGGTGAGTCAAAAAAAGATGCAATTCAGAAGTCTTTAGCCCAGGCCACCGCTGTATTGCAGCAACAAGCAGGGGCTGAACCGGTGGTCCTGATTGGCTCTTCCCTCATTCTCGCTCCACTCTGGAGCGTAGATGTCGCTGATGGCGCCTTTTTCAAAGATTGCATGCAGCATCACACCAGTGGTCACTTAGAAAAACTGGTGGACCGCCCCGTAGTAAGCCTTGCCACGGCCGGACAGTTCGTGTCTGATACCTATTTGATCACCGAAAAATTGCTCAGGGGCAAGCATCACCCTAGTGTTCTCATTTATGGTGTGGCACCACGCGATTTTATGGATGACACTACTGGTGGTTTAGCAATGACCTCAGTATTTGACTCACTGGTTGAGACAAAAGACTTTTCAAAAATCGACAAGTTGTTCTTCAACAACTTTGATGAAAGAGGCGATTTTGTTCTCAATCGCAGCGTCTTTCTCTATCGCAAGCGCGGACGCTACCAGGCTAAGATGCAGGATTTTACAGCTAAGCTAGAAGATAAAGTTCTGGCAAAATTGCCCGGTGAGAAATCGGCTGCAACGGGCAACAAAATCAGTTCAAATGCTACTAATGCCGATCCTTTGGCTAATTTTTTACTTGGCGGCGATCGCGATGCTGTGTGGAAGCAGAGTATCGAAGAATATGCCAGACGCTATAAGCGCTTTAACGCCAAGCAGTTCGAGAAGCAGAAAGAGTGTTTCCGTGCCCTCACTGCCCTCTGCGCCGAGCGTCAAATTAAGCTATGCGTAGTGGCCATGCCCCTTACTGAAGACAACATTAAGCTGATGCCACCAGGGCTGTATCAACAGTACATAAGCTTCGTCAAAGAAGCGACCAAAGAAGCAGCAGTGCCTTTTCTCGATCTACAGTCGGCTAAGTCTTATGACGAAAGCAATTTCTACGACACCGTGCACCTCAATAGCAAAGGTGGCGAGAAATTCCTCAGCACTATCTCTAACCTAGTAAAAGAGACTGACTCTCTGGCCGCGAGCAAACCCACGGCAAAAACATACTAGCTTTTTGCAATTTGATATTGCCGACAGAAGTGGTCAAATTGTTCCTGCAAGCGTTCCACTAGTTTGTCGACGACATTCCAGTCGAGCCGCCCGCCAGCTTCCTCAATCTCAAGGCAAGTTTGTGCCATATCAGCTACAAAAACCGATTGACAGACTGCTCGCACCCCACGACAGCTATGCATTAATCTCTGCGAGTCTTTAGACAGGCAAGACTGCTTTAGTTTGACCAAATCGCTGCCAACTTCGCTGCAGAACAATTCCAATAGTTCATGCGATTGCTCTTCACCAAATTCTTCTTTGAGTCGCTCTAGCATACTGAATCTCTAATTGAAAGTTCGAGCTCTCTTAGTACGAGCTAACTGGCAGAACCTGCCGCAGCAGATACATTATTGAGCTGTTTTACCACTGCTGAAAATGCCTTAGAACTAGCCGCACTTAACGCGCCCTGGGTAATTGAAAAGACAAGGGCAACCAGAATAGCAACAAAGGCTAGCACGGCACCATATTCAGTGATGCCCTGACCGCTCTCATCGCTCAAATATTGACGAGCAAAATTACCGAGATCTCTCATAGTCGTCCTCGCAGTGCTCATAGGTGAGCTAAACAGGTTTAGTAAAAGTAGTAAGCGTTTGCGCAAGCTGCTATTTTCATCGTAGCAAACGCCAATCACCACCACCATCAGTCGGATGACCGATTCTACCTAGAGCACCGGGCGACAGACGCGAGCGAGCCTCTAAAGTTCCCGCCCTCGTGAAAATGGAGCAAAAATCTCCTCGACATTGCCCTCCCTGCGATTGCGGCGAGGGGCAGCTGGAACAACAACCTGCCGTCCTCTCAAAGCGATTCCTCTTTTCTCCAGAGCCGCAAGAGCTTTGTTAGTAAATCTGGTATCACGCAAGTCGAGACTGTGCAATTTAGGCATCAAGGCAAAGGTCTTAAGAGCACCATCTGTAATATCCGGATTGCTGGCTAAAGAAAGCCACTTAAGATTCTTGCAACCAGTGAGCACTTCTATATCTCGATCATTTAGGCGCGTATGAGAAAGATTGAGATACTCCAAGTTTGGCAAAAGAGTGAAGTAGCGCAGCTCAGAACTCTTGAAGCCGGTATTGTTAACAGCTATATAGCGAAGAGATTTATGACCAGCCAGGCTCTTCAAAAACGTCCCATCTATCTCTGTACTAAATAAAGCGATGAATTCTAAATTGACCAGTGGAGCAAGCTGCTTCACACCTTGATCGTTGATCTCTGCTTTCTCCAGATCGAGGCAGCGAATACTACTAAACCGAGACAAATAAGCAAGGGCAGGATTACCAAGGTGGTCGTCGCTGACATCCATAGAAATATAGCGAAAAAGGACGAAGTCAAAACTATTTGATGGCAAGCCGTCGAGTAAATGCGGTGTGCGAATGAAGTTGTGATTAGGGAAGAAGACCACAAATTTGTTGGCAGGAATAGTAATCGTCCCTTGCGCCTTACGATTAATCGAGCGATCTGAAAGCTCGCCTCCAACTTCGTCTACTGAATAGTAAGGCTGGTCCAAAACAGCAATGCCGCCAACAGACTGACTGGCCGGAAACTTTAGAACCCTGGCTGGCATGGGCACTTTCTTTACGACAGGGTACATCTTGAAGCTGCCCACAGCAGTTTTTGCCTGACTAGGAGGGAGCGAAACATAGGTAGTTATTAAGGTTAGAGCTGAAAGCAGCCATAAGCCACTAGCTATTAAGGAAACTCTCGGCAACTAAGTCTTACCTATTCACAACTGCAACAGCTGTCAGTGTACCTCAGCTTTGCTTTTCGCGACCTTGGTCTTCAGAACTTGATTGACAAGACCAGTGGTGCCAGATAAATCTACGGTTGTCTTGCGCCTGCCGAGGCCGAACCACGTCTTCTTGGTTTCAACCTTATCTCCCAGAATAGTCGAGACTTTATATGACTTATTGCCAAAAATGCCCTTTTTCGACTCATAGCCATTACCTAAAATTTGCACTTTAGCCTTGCTGCCAACTAAGCCGGTTTGATGCTCGATCTTATCGCCCAGGCGATCTTGCACGACAACATTCTTTCGGCCAAAGAGACTGTGTTTGACATTGAACTCTTCGCCTTGACCACTTTTAACTTGAATATCGCCACTCTGAGCCAGGGCATCGAGGTTGGCAGCAGAGGCGATCACGCTCACCAACAGGGCAACAAAAAGCCGGAAATTAACACTGTTCAACTCCATCCCTCACTATTGATATAGCCATTGACTTAATTGAAGACCACCAAAGCAAGGCGAATGTTCCGCACCACTCTGGAAGCCTCAGGCTAACGGTGACATTTCGGCACAAACACAAGGCTATTGGCAGTTCTGCGATTTCAATAAGCTATCATCGCTTGTAGTCCAATTGATACAGTGATTGTTGGAGACAAAGTACATGAATGCTGAGAGGCGCGAAGTAGAAAGACTTGAATTGGCACGCCAGGGTAAAGAACCATGGAAGAAATGGGGCCCCTATTTAAGTGAGCGCCAATGGGGCACAGTGCGCGAAGACTACAGCGACAATGGCGATGCCTGGAGTTATTTCAGCCATGATCAAGCCCGCTCCCGTGCTTATCGTTGGGGCGAAGATGGCTTAGCTGGAATTTCTGATGACCACCAAGTTCTTTGCTTCAGCTTAGCTCTATGGAACGGCCATGATCCAATATTGAAAGAACGCCTTTTTGGTTTAACCAATAGCGAAGGCAATCACGGCGAGGATGTCAAAGAGTACTACTTTTACCTTGACAGCACCCCCAGCCATTCATACATGAAGTACTTATATAAGTACCCGCACCAAGCTTTCCCCTACAACAGCCTGGTGGAAAACAATCGAGGCCGCAGCCGCCAGGAACCGGAGTTTGAGCTGCTCGATACCAAGGTCTTTGATGACAATCAATATTTTGACATCTTTGTCGAATACGCTAAGGCTGGCCCCAACGATATTTTGGTCAAGATCACTGCCGAAAATCGCGGCAGCAATGATGCTCCACTGCATATTCTTCCCACCCTATTGTTCCGCAATACCTGGGACCATAATGAGCACAGTCAAAAACCAATTTTAGAGAATCTCAACCACAAGAAATACAGTGTCATTCATGCCCATCACACTGACCCGCTATTTCAAGAGTCACTGCCTGACTATTATCTCTATTGCCATGGCCTGACCAATCAAGACGAAAAAGTACCGCTATTATTCTGCGACAACTCCACCAACCACCAGCGTCTTTTTGGTACAGAAAATCGTACTCCTTTCGTCAAAGATGGCATAAACAATTTAGTAGTTAATGGCCAGCCAAGTTGCAACCCCGAAATGGTGGGCACAAAAGCATCGGCTCATTATCAATTTATTGTGCCCGCAGGCAGCTCAAAGACAGTGATGCTGCGCCTCAGCAATCTGGCTCCAAGCATCAACACAGAACCATTCGCCGAATTTGAAAAAGTTTTCCAACAGCGAATAGAAGAGGCCGACGAATTTTACAACGCCATTTACACACCAGATATGGTAGCAGACCCAGAGCGGGCAAAAGTCTTTCGTCAGGCCATGGCTGGCATGCTCTGGTCAAAGCAATACTTCTATTACGATCTTGAGCGCTGGCTGGCAGAACATAACAAAGATAGCAAAATAAGAAACAGCGATTGGCACCATATGTACAACGATGACATCATATCGATGCCGGACAAATGGGAGTACCCCTGGTATGCAGCCTGGGATCTAGCTTTCCACACTGTTCCACTAGGTACTGTCGATACCGAGTTTGCCAAACAGCAACTCGACTTGATGTTGCGCAATGACTACCAGCATCCCAACGGACAACTGCCAGCTTACGAGTGGAACTTCAGCGACGTCAACCCACCAGTGCATGCCTTTGCCACCATCGAAATTTACCAAAATGACAAAGCGCGCAATAACGGCAAGGGCGACATCGATTTTCTTAAGTACGCCTTCACCAAGCTTATAGTCAACTATAGCTGGTGGATTAATCGCAAAGACCCATCGGGAAAAAATGTCTTCGAAGGTGGATTTCTTGGCCTCGATAACATTGGCGTTTTTGATCGCAGCTCGCCGCTGCCAACAGGAGGCTCTCTTGAACAAGCCGACGGCACCTCCTGGATGGTCTTCTTTAGCCAGCAAATGCTAAGAATAGCTATCGAAGTTGCCTCTCATGACCCACTCTACGAAGACATAGCCGTGCGCTTCTTACAACACACTTTGTGGATTGCTGGAGCTATGGACCGCGTGGGCCAACACCGCGACGAGCTTTGGGATGAAGAAGACGGATTTTTCTATGATGTCTTGCGTCTACCGGGAGCTAAATCACAAAGACTGAAAGTAAGATCGATGGTTGGTTTGCTGCCTCTTACGGCTGTCTGCGTCATGGAAGAGTCGGTTCTAGAAAAGCTACCAACATTTTGCAAACTCAGCAATGACTTTACCAAAAGACATCCAGAGCTTTGTGCCAATATTCATCTACCCTCAAAACCGGGGGTAGTTGGCCGTCGTATGCTCTCAGTGGTTAACCAAGCCAAGCTCAGGCGCATACTATCGCGCATGCTGGATGAAAAGGAATTTCTCAGCCCCCACGGTATTCGTTCTCTATCGCTCTACCACAAAGACCATCCCTTCGTCTTCAATCACGAAGGGCACGAGTTCAGAGTCGACTATCTACCAGGAGAATCAGATAACGGAATGTTTGGTGGAAACTCCAACTGGCGCGGACCAATCTGGATGCCAGTAAACTTCTTGCTGATCAAGTCACTCTATCTCTATTTTGCCTATTATGGTGAATCATTTAAAGTGGAGTGCCCGACTGGCTCAGGCAACATGATGAATCTACTAGAAGTAGCCCAAGAAATCTCCCGCCGCTTGTATTCAATATTTCTCCCCGGACCAGACGGAAAGCGACCAGTCTACGGCGACCGCGATAAGTTTCAGAATGATCCCCACTGGAAGGAGAACATTCTCTTCTACGAATACTTCCATGCCGAAAATGGTAGCGGCCTCGGCGCTAGCCACCAAACCGGTTGGACAGGCCTGGTGGCGCGCTTAATGCGACTGGAAGAGCTAATCACTCCTGACTTGCTGCTAAGCCCAGGTGCGGCAAGAAAAGCAAACCAGGCGCTAATGGCACACTGGACCGATAACGACTAAATAAGACAATGACTAATTAAGGAAGTGTCACTAGACCGCTACGATCAACGTCGATGGCCATCGAGCGGGTGTCCATATGGACGTCAAAAGTAGCAGGGTGATCGGGCACTCCTTCTTTGGAAAAAGTGATTCCGCCAATCATACTAACTCCATCAGGTAGAACAACTTCTTCAAGAGTACGAGAGCCGCTTCTAATGACATAAGCGGCACTTTTACCCTCGGTCGCTTGTCGCGATTCTACCGCAATATCGATGCCTAGCTCAGCAGCCATCTTCTTGGCCTTGCGAATATCTTTGACCAGATCATGGGCGGCATTGTTCAAAGCAAGGTGCCTGGAAGTGTAATCAACAACACGATAACCAAAAAACGGCACAGCTATAAACATGGCAAGGAAAGCCAGGCTCTCTAGTTTGCGAATCAATGGCCATGCAAGAAAAA
>CAJXZK010000179.1 GCA_913063055.1 uncultured bacterium | reverse complement strand
CATACGAGATCTAGTACGGTCTCGTGGGCTCGGAGATGTGTATAAGAGACAGATTTTAGAATTTTGTTGATACTGCTAGAGATATTGCTTTCGCTGGTAAATCCAATCGAATAACTTGAAACCTCGCCCTCAGGATTGAGGAAGACAATAGTCGGTATAGGGCTAACTTCATATTGGTCCATGAGCGGCTGAGAGTTAGGATCGTCAACATCGACGCGCATAAAAGTAACTCTCTCGCCATAATTGCTCTTCACTTTTGCCAGAGCGCTATCAAGCTGCTTACAAGGTTGGCACCAGTCTGCGTAGAAATCGATTACTGTCGGCAAGGCAGCACCACCCATGCCTCTCGTGCGACCAAGGCCAAGCATAGCGGCAATCATACGAGTTTGAGGGCCAGTCTTAGGCTTGATCATTTGATTGGGCATACCCATGAGGGCCAAGTTAGCTTTTTGAGCACTGGCAGAACCGTGGCCAAGACGCACAGCTAAGCGGAAATGCTCACGAGCCTTCAGGGCATTTTTACTTTTTAAATAGGCCTGACCCAACAATAAATGGCTCTCGGCGTTCTTCGGATCAGCCAAAACCTTTGCTTCTAGCTCTTTAATCAGCGCTGGACTAACACTAGGAGCTACAAATTTAGTAGTTTTAGCTTTGGCCGAAACTAAACTTTGACTAGCCACTGGCAAGCTATGAACCGGTGAACTAAAACCAGCTACGAGCAAAGCCAGAAATAGACTCAGTTTCAAACTTAGTTTTTGCTCTCGTCCAAATACATAAATCATGCTTACCTACTTTATTTGATTCGTGCCACTTGCACTTATATGGTTATCGATCCAACCAGCGACTTTGGTTATCACCTCGTCGTTAAACTGGTTCTCTTCAAAAATTAGGTGTTCAGCATTGGGAATTAACACAATCTCACGATCGCTCGTCGAGAGCTTATTATATAGCTCAACGGTACCCTCTGGCTTGACCAACTTATCTTCGCAACCCTGCACAATCAGCACTGGCTTCGATGTAATCAGTTTGGCGCTTTTGTGATTTTGATTCATAAACATCTGAAATTGCATCAGCTCTTTTGGTGAGATGTTCATGCGAGCCACAGGGTCTTTACTCCAGGCCTCACGCAGCTCAGGCTTTTGCGTCGCCTGCTCAATTACCGATTCACCAACATTGAAAGGCTTATCCTTATTCTTCAAGTATTTAATAGCCACCTTCCAACTGCTGCGACCTTGCTTGAAGCGGTCCCCAGCGGGCACCGAAGAGATCAGACCATCTATTAACTCGGGATACATAGATGTGACGCGCAGAGCAATGGCACCGCCCATAGACTCACCCAGGAGAAAAACTGGTTTATTCGGATTGGCCCGGCGAATAGCAATTAAACTGCGGCGCACATCACTTAAACAGCCATCAAAATCGCAGGTGCGCTGCCCCTTCGAGGCCATAAAGTCACCGAAACCACGTACATCGATAGCATAAGTAGCTATACCAAGGGCCTGCATGCGTTTGCCAAAGGCCTCATATGTATCTTTATGCAAGCCCAGACCGTGAATACAGAGAAGTACCGCTCGGGTTGGCACATCGGGATCGCTCCAGGCGATGCAGGGAGCATTTGCTCGCTTTATCCCTTTAGCCTTGTCTGCGGCGGCATACTCAGCCTTGCGGTCAGCCTTAGCATCCGAAGAGACACCGGCCTCGGCGCTCGCGGCAAAGGCGGGAAACTGCAGGAAAAGAAGAGCAGCTAAAGCTGCCAATACTTCGATGAATAGGCTCATGGGAAGTGATTCTCGCACAAAACCAATGCCAAACTTGTATTAAGAATGCAGTATATACGCCGACCGAAAGTTTAGAAGAAAGTCAACTAAGAGTCTCTTAATAACGTAAACGAGCAAAAATAGAAGACACTTAGCAGTGGAAACCCTTAGCCTGCCCATTTCTTCCCCATATCCCCAAGATATACACCCACCTCAATCACTCCGGAAAAGATTCTGCACTCCGCCATAAACCATCCAGTACTTTCAGAACCAGAGTCAGCAGCCTTACGGTTGGCGGCAATTGAACGCGATCATATAAAAAATGCTCACGACGGGAAGGCCATTGCTCTCATAGCTTGTTTTGTCTTTGCCAGCACCCTTGCCGATCGCATTATCGCCCTTAATCTTGGTGCCACTACAGTTTTTCTCGGGCCAGGGGGCGAAGATCTGGGCCTTGGAGCGGCCTTCATATTCTTACCTCTAGTAGTTTTTGCTTTACCTGTAAGCCTGGTTGTTTCTTCTCTTTCTGCTAATTTCGCCGCCAAGAGATTGCACTGGCTCAACCTAACCATCGCCTTGCGAGCGCTAATTCCTCTAACATCAACCTTGGTATTGGCAAAAGATTTTTTTGCCGGTTCACAATCTGCCGTCGGCATCACACTGGCCACCATTTTTCTCTTAGGGCAACTGACCCTAGCTTCTACACTGGTGCAACTGCGAACATCGGCTTCTAGACCGTTGCCATATCTAAGCTTTATCATCGCCGCATTCTTCGCCGGACAATGGGCAGCTCTCTACTTTGCACCACTGATAGTATCTGAACCAATTAGCAATTTCAGCCTTGCTCTATTGTTTTTATACGCCCTAGCCATTGGAGCATCTCATTATGGATGGAAGAGTCTGGCCGCTTTTAAAAACAAAGAAGACCTTGTGCGGCAGGCCATTGCCTCAGTAGAAAATCATATTCCCAGTGAAGCGGCTGACATGAGGCCTTGGCAATTTGCTCGATTTCTTGCAGCGACAGTTGCCCTCTACCTACCTCTCTTTGCACCAATGTTCGTCAGTTTGTTGTTTTCAATACAGTGCAATCAAGCTGGCACTTTCATGATCAGCAATCTCAGTGCCTCGCTTAGCCTAGCTTGTGCTGGTGGCGCCGTTCTCTCAATTTTCCTCAGCCGCCTGGCGCGCAAAAGAGTGATCTTACAGGTGGTGACATTAGCATCACTCTCGCTCTATCTGCTTGGGGCCTGGTCACACACCTGGTTTATTTGTTATGCCACACTAACGGCAATGGCAACTATTGCCGGTTTGATACTACCTGACTGGTATCACCACCTGCTCACACACTTGTCGCAAAAGCAGCTCCCTCACTTCCTTGCGGCCAAAGATACTATCTTAGTGCTCGTCTATGCCCTTTGCAGTATGCCCATAGAGCAGACTTTAGCAGTGGTATCGGGCCTCTATTTTCTCAAAGAACTCAATGTGCTAGGAGCAGGACTTACTGCTGTCTCCATTTTGCTTTCACCACTAGTTCTTAGATCTAGCAAATAGATGAATAAAGACAACATCATTTTCGTATTGGTGCGACCAAATTTTCTTGGCAATATCGGCTCTACGGCCAGAGTTATGAAAAACTTTGGCTTTTCTCAACTTCGGCTAGTCAATCCGCCCCGTAACTATCTTGATGCTGAAGCCAGAAAAATGGCTGTTGATGCCTTTGATGTTCTGAAAAGAGCAAAGGTAGAAAGCTCGCTGTCGCAGGCACTAAGCGATATAAATCTGGCGTTTTCCACCTCAGCCTGTCAGCATCGTACAGAAGAGCCTGAAGCATTGGGCCACTTAGTAGAGAAACTTCACCAGCAAGACTTAACTAAAGAGAACAAATTAGCCTTTGTCTTCGGCGACGAACGGGACGGTTTAACAAGGGAAGAAATAGCTCGCTGCCACGAGCTCATCTTGGTTCCGACAGAACCCACCTTTGCTAGTCTCAACTTAGCACAGGCACTAGGGATAGTGGCATACGAACTGAGCCGCTCGGAAGGCTTACAGAATCACAAACGGGTCAGCAGTGAGATCTTGCCATGCGGTGCTGAAGAAGATGAGCTTATGAACCTGACGAGCGAACTGATGGACAGGGCCAATTTTTCGCGCCGATATAACCGCGAGCTAGTAACCATGCAGCTCCGTACCGCCTTACAAAAGATGCGGCCAAACAAAAGAGAATTTGACCTCTTGCGGGGTTTTCTCTTGCGACTTAATGACAAACTAAAGTAAAAGCAGCGGGCAATTAGATAAAGAATAGATATAACCTTGACTAGAAAACTGCACCTTCGCTACAGCTCCTTGCAACCAGTCAAAATTTTGCAGAAATTACATCCAAATATGAGTTATTATCTTCTTCGCACTTACTAGATAGTCAAGGTAATTAAGGAAGTAGGAAATTGATGCGTCTTCGCAATGAACAAGCTCGACAAACGGTTCCAGCATTCGTTTGCCTTCTAGCTGCGGCCTTGAGCCTTCCACTTGGCTTGACTGGCTGTAGCGAACCAACTTCTACCACAAGCGGTGGCTCGAACGGTGCAGGGAAGGTTGACCCGGCTCTTCAGGCTCAGAGAAGCGAAGAAATGTTCGTTAGCCCAGCCGAAGAAAAACGTTTTGTCACTGACACACCAGACACTAAAGTCGCTTTTCCTGAAGCAGAATTTGTTAAAGGTCGCAAACTAATTACTCAGTTGAACGCTGCCGAAGCGGAAAAAGTCTTGATGAGTAAACTCGACGATGCCGTCAAATCAGCGGCCGGCGAAACCAAACTTGGCCAGTATTGCGCTCGAATCAGCACAGCTTTACACATGGAAGGCAAAGACAAAGACGCCCTCAAATATGCCATCTTGGCTGGCCACATTTTCTACAAGCAGCCAGCAGAAAAACGACCATTGCCACTCTGGTTCTTCAACGTCCATCTACACCAAGGACTTGGTTACAAAAAACTACGGATATTCCCGGAAGCAGAAAAACAGCTGCGTAAGGCGATCAATTTTGCCTCTAGCGCACCTGCCGGACAGGTAGATTGGAATTGGCACCGCTTGTGTCTTATCGAACTGATTGATACGCTAGAACATGAGAAGAAGACTAGCGAAGTTAAAGTCGTCAAAGGCGAATTGAAAGCTCTCGAAGATAGCCATCGCTAGTCAAATAGTAAATCTTGTGCCGATCTAGTGCAGATTCAGTGTAGATTTTGACTAATAAACAACTTAAACCTGTGCGTAAACAGTCGATTCTAAACGAGCTTCTCAGCCGTGAAGAATGGGCGCGTATTCGCAAGCCAATTATTTCTGCTTTTCTAATTTTGCATTGCACACTCAACTATTGTTATTTATTCAACAATCACCCTTATATCAATAACGTCAATCATTTTTTCTTTGGTTACTATGCTTTCATGGGCCTAGAACAAGCCTGGAACGTCTTTTCACCAGGACCTCGCACAACCAATCCGCACCTAACAGCTTTAATTACCTACCAAGATGGCACCACAAGGTTGTGGACCTATCCACGCATGGAACGATTAGATTTTTTCACCAAGATTCCCAAAGAGCGCTATCGCAAATTTTTTGATGACAATGCCGCCTGGAATATTCCAGTGGTGTGGCCCGACATTGCTCACTATGTGGCTCGCATAAGCTACTTCGACGCCGACAATCCACCGATTCTGGTGTCGTTGATTCGCTTTTCATCAGTGATTTTGCCCATGGAAGAAGGCCTGCACAAGCCGAACTTACCGCAATCAGATACGAAAGTACTGGGCGTCTATCCCATCACAGCTCAAGACTTGAATGGGGTGCAGCATAAGTGAGCATATATACAATATTGCAGGCCTGGGATAGGTTTTGGTTCTCCGAAGTTTCACCACTGTCGGTGGCAGTCTATCGCATACTATTAGGCTGTCTCACCATGGGCTTTATCTTATTGCTAATTCCCGACCTCTTTGTCTGGTTTGGCTCCCATGGAATGTGTTCCAACCAAGCCGTGGCTGATTGGAATAACGGTCATGCCGTATTTCTCAATCTCTTTTCTTTCTTTCCTGATAATGACCAATTTTTGGTTATTTTTCAGTGCGTCTTTTTCTGTGCTGCAGTAGCTCTGACTCTAGGTTTTCACGCCCGAGTGGCTGCAACTATTTGCTATCTTTGCCTAACCAGCCTCTATCACCGCAATCCATTTATTTTTAACGCTGGTGATACTTACTTGCGCGTCTCCACTTTCTGGTTAATATTTTCGGCTTCTGGCAACGCTCTTTCTCTCACGGGCAGGAAGCAACGCAGTAACCCCGAGGGTAACTTCAACAATTACAAGAAAGTCAGTATCTGGCCTTTGCGGTTACTGCAAATACAGTTAGCCACGGTTTACTGGCACACCTTCTTTTGCAAAATTGTAGGTGGCCCCTGGATCGACGGCAGTGCTGTTTTTACGGCTTCACGTATTGAAGACTTACAGAGACTACCTCTGCCTTACGTCTTTGAGCACGCTTGGACCATCAACCTTCTGACCTGGGGGACTCTGGGTATTGAAGGTGCACTCTTTACTCTTATATGGATTAAGGAGTTCCGCTACTGGGTGATTGCCTTTGCCGTCATTTTCCATCTCACCATCGAATATCACATGAATATTCCAATATTTGAGTGGCTGATGATCGTCAGCTACATACTCTTTTTCGAACCAGAACATCTAGCCTACGGCCTTACCTGGTTACGAAACAAATTCACCAACAGGAAAGTAACTTCTCAGGCCTAAGTCTAAACACCGCGACGGTCTTTGAGGTCTTTTTCTAGCTCAGATAAATTGGCTTGGGACAGTTCATCCAGGCGTCTATATTTGGCGCCATCAGCTTCATTCAGGTGCTGCCGACTCTGCTGTGAGCACTTTTCAAAAAACGATTGGGCTAGAGCAAAATGTTTCTTGCGATCAGCTTCTTCTTTTGAAGAATTAGCCCAGAGATAGTGAAGCACTGCTTGTTCGTTTAACAGTCCGGTCTTCAAATATTGCACTTTACTCTTTATTTGTGGTTGCTCAGCAGCATCTGCCTGATCTAATAGCTTGGAGATTTTGTCATAGCGATCTTGAGCAAATTGATAGAGACCAGATTCACGGCAGCTTAGAGCGGCAAACTTGTGGAGCCTAACTCTCTCAGCCAATTCTGCTTCTTTGTCGGCGGCAAGCTTGCTACTGGTCAAACGAGCATCAGCATCATCTACGGTATAACGACCACCGTTATAATCTCCCAAGAAGAAAAGCAATTTCGCAAGACCAATGCGAGCCTCAACAATGTCATGGTCAGGTGCGGCCATTTCTTCCAAAATTCTGATCTTATCTCGCAGAGCATTTTCTTCTTTCTTGGCGGTCTGCTCAAGCTCAATTTTGCCGGCCCAACTGGAGCGCCAAGAATAGATGTAAAGCATGGCAAAGCACCATGAAACCAGTGTTACTGATATCAGCCAATAAAAGACTGTCACTCGCCTAATCTTTGTCTTCACAGTGCCTCCAGGAAATTTCCTTGCTATATCTATATTCACGCTACTAACAATTACATATCAACTAGATTGACATCATAATTGACCAAGACCCATACCTAAATTCAAGAGCCTCAAAGGCTTTTACGAAAGTGCTAAAATCGCAGCCGTTAAGTTTAATGGAGAAAATCAATGGCCCTGTCAATTGCAAAGTCAGCTATAACGCTAACAGCAATATTGTCTGTACTCAGCACCAACTATGCTTTGGCAGCAGAAGAAGCGGCTTCATCAAATAAAGAAGATGATACTGAAGACAGTAAGCCAGCAGTAAAAGCTGTCAACGAGAAAATTTTGCCATTGATCAATGACGCCTATAAAGAGATTGGTCGAGGCGATTCAGCCAAGGCAGTCAAGACTCTCGTAAAAGCTTTGAACATTGATCCAGACTCAATAACAGCTCGCCGTTACTTGGCATTCGCCATGGTGCAAGTGTCACAGTATGTGCCTGCCCTGACCCAAATGCAAAAATTAAGCAAGATCACACCAATGAATGCATTTGATTGGTATGTCTTTGGTGAAGCCTATGCCGGCGCCGGTGCCTTAACGCACTCTCAGAGCTGCTACCAACAAGCCTTGGCCATATCGCCAGCCTATCATGCCGCTCGCGGCGGCGCCGTTAAGGCACTGGTTAAGCAAGGACTTTTCACTCAGGCGCTTCAAGAAGCTGACAAGGGTGCGCCGTATGCCACCGATAAGGTTGTAAAGAAATACTACGCCGCACTTCGCCAAGGCGTACTTGACGCACAAACCTACCAAAAAGATGCTGCTCGATTAGGTTCAAGTCAAGGCGTTACCCAGGAGCAAATGGAGGAACAGGCAAGCAAGCCTGTTTTGATTAACCCAAGCATGAGTGAGGGAGATAACTAACTTTCTTGGCAGGGAGAAAAACGCTTGACAATTATGCGTAAAAGCCAATTTGTGAGCTTCTTCGACAGTTGACAGGCCTTTTTTTGACGTGCTAAGTTAGAGGTAAGGTTAACTTAGGTTAACTTGGCTTAACCTGCCCCGAGCATAATCTCAGGGGTGATTTATTTGGCTTACCACGGGCAAATATAAAGAAGAATTTCTCGGCAAATCTGAGCATCAGCTAACGGACGGTAGATACATATGGCCAAATTTGTGACGAAACGAAGAAAGAGCAAGGGAGCAATGGCAGCGGAGTATGTCGCTACCATGTACGTTTTGTTCCTGTTCATTTTCTTCCCAGTGTTGAATTTGGGAACCTGTGGCCTGAGGGCCTTTTTCCTCTGGTTTGCCTGTAACCAGGCGACGATGCTTGCAGCCAAGGCAAAAACTTTCAACACCCTGGTCTATGTTCCGGAGCCGTCCGGTACGCCTTATCCTGGTGCATATGCCACTGCCCGTGCCCGGGCCGCTCAGATACGCAGCATGTTCCCAGGCGTAGATTGGACCACCAATGCTACCAACCCCGAGGTCCGAATTATCAGGGCTGTCATTCCAGGCTCTGGAGCGCCAGCTGTAGCAGATGTAATTGGACCCGCTACTCTTGGTCTGGGTAACATCCCAGACGTTGACCAATACGTTTGCACCATTAGAGTGACTATTAATGGTCAGGTAACCCCGCTCATCCCTGTTCCTTGGTTCAATATACAGGGTCTATCTAGCCCAATGTTTCTGACAGTCAGTTCAGAAGCCCAATTTGAAAACCCACCCGGACTGCAGTTCTAGAAGGCAAGCTGAAAAAAGCGGATCAATTAATAGAGGTTGTAACAATAATGAACGAACGTAGGATACGAAATCAGAAGGGGGCGGCGGTAACCGGGCTTGTAATCGCACTCTTCATGTTTATCATGCTAGCTGGATTCTTCGCTTTCGACTCAAGTCGCTTGCAGATGGCCCAGCGGGAACTGACAGCAACTTGCGACGCAGCTTCTCTGGCCGGAACGGCCATGCTTACCTCCCTCGACATAGCCAACGACGATGCTACAGCGTCTAAGTTGGGCACCGCCCAAGCTCAGGCCTGCGCATATGCCCGCAACATGTTCCAAAACGGCAACATGTTGGGACGCAGTCTTGGTTCTGCCAATGTTGTCAGCCCTTACAGCGCTGTATCAACCATCGGCAGCCCTGGTGATTGCAATGTCATGATCTCTCTTGCTGACCCACAGCAACAATTTGCTGGGGTTGCTCCTGTCTACCCAGACCGCCTCAACGGTCGCGCTATCATGTGCTATGCCGGTTACACCTACAACCCTGTGTTCCTTGGTGTGATTGGTGTCGGCAAAGTACTACTTCAAGCTAACTCTGGCGGTGGTCTACCTCAAGTAGACGCCGTTCTTGTTTTCGACTATTCCGGTTCAATGGATGATGCTACCAGTGTTACTTTCATAAGAAGAACCTGGGATTCGACAGGCCCAGCTCCTGTCGGTGGTTCTGGCTCAAATGGTCAATTGGATAACAGTGTACTGACTACTCCCAACGCCGTTGCTGACGGCAGTAGTGGCGCCCTCCCTGGCGCCAACCACGGTGTAGTGCATTACATTGAAGTACCCCCACCTGGCTCTTCTCACCGCCTGTCTGACTACCTGCAACACGACTATGTTGCATCGCCTAACGGAGTGCAGTTAAACGTACTGCCACCACAGAGCTTGCCAGTATCTGACAACATCTACTCAATGGCAGCCAACAAATATGTATTCGATGCCAACTTGCGTGTTAACAGCCTGCCTTACTTCGTTCCTAGGACTGGCGCACCAGCAGCTAAGTTCGGAAAAGAATATGGCACTCCTCCAGGTAACTGCACTCTGGCTTACCCCTTTGGTTACGGTAAGTTCTATAACGAAGCCCTGGGACTGCCCATGGACTTCACTGCTGGAGTCAATGTCAACGCCGCGTATAACCCCAATACAGCTACTGTTATATTTCTACAGGAGCACCCAAAGACAGCGGCCACAGGCGCCATACGTTACCCTGCCTATGTTAATACAGGTGCAGACCAACACGTCTACACCGACCTCGTCGTCAACATAGCCAATCCTGGCTCTTGGCCCTATGCTCAACCGCTCAATGGTCCTACTAACTTTGTCGGCTTCTCTAACTTCCAGTTCCCTTCCCAGGAACCAGATGCCGCCCTGGCTGGTCAGACCTTCAGCTTCGAAAACATTGGTGTGCTGACTGAGGCCGCCAGAGGCAACCTTGACCTCAACACCTACTTCAACGATGCTCTGCTCGACAGAGGTTCTGTTTACACCACGACCAGCCCGGCTGTCGTCAGCAAGCAAAATACCTCAATGACCGTTGCTCACTGTGCTCCTAACTACCAGAAGGCCTACCAGAGATTGGCTATGCTCTACTCGCAACCAATCGCAACAGCCATCGATGGCGCCTATGGTGGTTTCTTCCAGAAGATCAATACACTGACCGACTGCCGCTTTGGTTTTGTTGGCTTCTCCAACTCATCCCAATCACTAGCTAGCCCATCGGGTCCTAACTTCACATCGCAAGGTTCGGCCCACCAACTATCTCCAGACCAACCCAACAGCTTCTTCGTCTCTTCGCAATACAGCGGCAGAACTATCGGAACGAGGTTCCACTCAACGAACTTCCCTGGGCCGGAGTACACTATGGCCATATCGGGAGGAGCTGGAACGGGCTTCAGGCAACCGCGAAGGGCCCTGGCTAAGCCAGAGTCTCAGAACACCTCTTACACTGGTGTAGTCGGCGGCTTGCAAAGTTCGACTCTCAATGCATTCTGTGCTCCTTGGTCAGCTATAGCTAGCACCCCTGCAGCTAATGGCCTAGAGAACGGTACTCCATTGAGTAACACTGCCACAGCCGAAGCGTTGACCACAGCTCGCGCCATGTTCCACAACGGTGCAAGTTATGACATCGCCACTCTGTCCAATAACCGCCCAGCTGCAAAACACGCAATCGTCTTCTTCACAGACGGAGTGCCCGACTCATCTGATGCCGGACCAACCTTGACCCAAGCTCAAGGCTGTAAGGGAGAAGGTATTGCCGTGTTCACCATCGGACTAGACGTAACCAACAACCCAGTCTTGCAAGGTTCGCAGGTCACCTTCTTAGGCAACCTACCTTCCGGCTTAGCTGGCGCCTCTGGTAACGGCGGTAAGTTCTTCCCTTGTGCTAGTGCCAGTACCGTTAGAGATTCATTCTCAGCAGTTGCTCGGCGCCTGACCCAAGGCCAAAGATAAAAAAAGATAGGGTAAGAAAAATCAAAACCGGCCTGGAAACAGGCCGGTTTTTGTTTTTCGTTTCACCCTCACTTCACGCAGGGTCGTTATGTTAGTAGATGTATACGTGTAACCATCCTTTTCAGGAGGCGGTTCGGTGGTTAATAAACCAAAATCGGTACCTTCAAGTCGTAAGTTGCTCCGAGAGCGGCTTAAAGGTATCACTGCGATCGAGCTAGCTGCCGTAGTTTCAATTTTAATTGTTATCTGCGCAATGGCTCTCAACATTACCGTCTTAGTCTTCGCGGCTGACATGTGCGATAGAGCATGTAAAGACTGCGCGAGGGCTGCCGGTCAGCAAGGTACTGTAGGTCAAGCGGTTTCTGCAATGCAAGCAGC
>CAJXZK010000178.1 GCA_913063055.1 uncultured bacterium | reverse complement strand
TTTTCCAGAAGAGTTTAGTCTGCCCAGTCATAGACTGAAGAAGCAGTGTTTTGTTGCCCTCAAAGATTCAGCCCGGGCCAAACAAGAAGAGCAGATTATTGCCAAGCTCAGTGCCGACTTCTAACATTTTTGCTATAGTGAGTCCATGAAAAAGCGCCTGATATTTCTTGGACTAATCGGTGCGGCAGTAGCCGCTGGAATTGCTCAAAATGAAGCTGTTTCTAAAGTCGAGCAACCGAAATATGACGTCATAGAAAATTATGGCGCCATCGAAATTAGACAATACGAGCCCACAGTCGTGGCCGAAGTAGAAATCGCTGGAGACCAGAAAGAAGCCCTAGAAACGGGTTTTCGTGTGCTGGCTGGCTATATTTTCGGTAAGAATCAATCCAATCAAACTTACAGCACGCAAAAAATTGCCATGACAGCGCCAGTGTCACAGCAAAAGAGCGAGAAAATCCCTATGACTGCCCCAGTCACTGCTGAGGCTCATGGCAGTATCTGGAAGATTCGCTTTACCATGCCTTCACAGTACAGCCTGGCCACCTTGCCCCAGCCTAAGGATGAGCGCATCCACCTGATGGAAGTGGCTGGCGAAAAAGTGGCAGCTATCCGCTTTTCTGGTCTAGCCAGCCAAAAAGACATGGAAAAGAAGGCCGAAGAGCTAGAAACGTTTTTGATCAAGAATAATAAAAAGAGCCTCGGCGAACCAGTCCACGCCTACTACAATCCGCCTTGGACCTTGCCATTTATGCGCCGCAACGAAGTGTTAATCAAGCTTTCCACTTAATATTTTCGCCTGCCAAAAGTTAGACAGAATTTGGCCCTAATGTAGTTGCCAAGGAACTCCCCCCGTTCCTGACACCCACCAGGGATTCTGAAAAACATTTGGAGGTTCGTTATGGGCAGTGATTCAACAAACAGATTTGTTGCAAATGATTGTTTCGAAAGCCGTCAGTCAAGATTAGAGCAATGTGACTTAGTTTCACAAACTTACTCTTTTGCTAACCCTTGTGAAAATCAATTTGGTCGGCGCATTCTCCCCGAAGTCTATCCGAGCTTCGAGCCGCAAAGAATGTTCAATAGAAATGGCAGCGAAATCTCCTTCGACGAATTCGATCGAGTGACAGCCATGAGAGATGCAGCCAACCGCAGCTTCGAATTTAAATACGATCGCAAAAGCGGAGAACTGAACCAGGTCAAAAATGAATATGGCACCTGGCACAGACACAAGCACACTGATGAATGGAGATCTGACAATGGTGGCAAATGGCGGGGCGAGATCGAAGTCAATGCCCGCGGCTATTCATATACCAACTATGACCCCAATCAGGGCCGCGGCGATCGCACAGTCTACCGACCAGACGGTAGCAAAGCTGTTGAATATTTAGGACCCAACCGTGAAGTCGTCTCCCGCCATAGAGAAGACAGAAATGGCAATATCGCCGACGAAGACTTTCGCCAGGGCAAAATCAAATATATTATGAATAACGGACGCCGAGCCGATCGTGACCTCAACGACAACTCAGTAATTGTATTTGACCGCGAAGGCAACTTGACGGCCATGAGAGATGCTGGCGGCAAAAAATTCAACTTCTCAGACTTTGACGATCGCGGCCGACCACAATCAATCAAAGACGAAAGAGGCAGCTGGACTCGTCATGGACAAGATCGCTGGATCAATAATGCCACAGGCAAAAGCTGGCTTGGTGAAGTCGAGATTGATAAAAATGGAGTCTACTCTTATAGCGAAAATGGCCGCAAAGTGACTCACAGTCGCGATGGAAAAACCATAATTAATGACCGCGGCATCATCAGCACTGTTGATAAAGACGGCAGCAAAATCGATAGTTTTGTCGATGGTGATAGAGTTCAAGATGGTGCCAAAGCAGCAATTCAATTTAAGGTGGTCAAAGGCGAAACAAAAATGGGCGTCTTAAATACATTTGGTGCTGAAGCCGAAATTGTGCACGGTAAAGACGAAACCCATGCAGTCATACATAGCAAGCCAGACAGCGCCGTAAGAGCCATGCAAGAAGGGCGAGTTGTCTATAGCTTCAACCACAACGATAGGAACAATCGCGCCGGCAACGCCGATATTATTCTGGCACCAGCAGAAGTGGCGATGCTCGACCGCTACAGACGAAGCAACCCCGACCAAGATATTGTCGTCATGGCCTGCTATGACAAGCAAGCCCACGGCACCAGATATCAAATCTACGGCGGCCTTGATTTGGCTAGCAGCAAAACCGGTGACACCATAAAAGCAGGTGAGATCATCGGCCGTGCTGGCGACCAGGGCTATACCTATGCCGCTCGCAGACAAAGACTGACTGGTAAATCAGTAGACTTGATGATTCAAGGGCAGCGCTAGCAAATTTATATCTAGACAGCAGGTTTATATGTAGACAGCAAGCAGCAATTATTCAGTTTTTCACGACGGGGCAGATATTGCGAGCGTTATAAACAGTTATAGCGCTCGCGATCATCTGAATTATTCTTATCAAAATAAATAGAGAGTCGGTAACCATGTCAGCAGAAAGAGAACACTTAGAGAACCATAAAAGCAAAGAGCTCAGGCAAAAGACCGAGACTAATCACCTTCTGGATTCTCACAGCCAGAGCCACAAAAAAGCAGACACACCAAAGGCAATAACAGCCCCTTCAGATAATGGCAAAGCAGCAGAAAAACACTTACCTCATTTAGAGATCTTTGACCATAAAAAGCTACAAGATAAAGTTGTCGACGGCAACCACAAGCACAAAGCCGAAGAGCGCCTACAGGCCGCACACAGCCTCTACAAAAACAATCACAAACAATTTTCGCAAAGCGATCATAGTGGAAAAAACCATCACTATAAAATAGTCGAACAAAAGAACGAAAAAACTCACGCCACTAGAATCGCCGTATTCGAAATTGACGGTAAGAATGCTCGACTCACCCTCGATGGCACCATGGACCAGAGCGGGAAATTTGCTGCCGCTAAAGAGCAATCTAGACAAGAAAATAGAGCCGAAAACAAACGAGAAACTAAACCAGAAGAGGAAGTTAGAAACAGAGAAAGAAGGCACATCGAAAGAAAACATATCGAGGAAGACTCCCCAAGCCATAGAAGACATAGACGGCAGCGCGAACATGCTGGGCAAAGCCACCGTTCAGCCCTCGATAGCTACTCACCCCCTTGGCACAGCGACGCTAGCAACAGCGAAAGTGCCCGCCAAGCATTTGCCCAAGGGGCAAATCAATATCTAAATCTGCCTAGCGATCGCCTAATCAAGCTCGACAATGGCATGGTCTACTTACGCTCAAAACTTGCAGTAGATGCTGATGGTGGCTCAGACTGGCGCAACGACCGCTACGGCCAGGCCACCACGAGCCTCACCAATGCTGACGGCAGTGCTCTTGATGCCAATAGAGTCAACTATTTTGTGTTGCCCATGACTGACGAATACAAACAAATGGGAATCAAACTCGGTGACCTTGCCTGGGTACGCAATACTCGCACAGGCAAAATGGTAGCGGCAATTTTCGGAGATCACGGCCCCAAGAGAAAAATTGGCGAGGGCTCACAGGCCCTCTGTCGAGCTCTCGGCTTGAGCGGCGACCCCAATCATGGTGGCACAGACAAAAAAGAAATCGAATTTCTCATCCAACCTAATTCAGGCAACGGTAAAGGTGACATCGCCAAAGACCAGGGCATGATGGTGGCAAGGCTAGCACCGCCGCCTCAGGCCACTTCTAAAATAGGTGATCGCATTGTTGCCAGCGCCCAGGCCGCAGAGGGAGAGAAACTCTGGCGCTCAGAAGCTACAGCTACAAAAAACGGCCGTCTCGGCTGCGCCATATCAACCTCCGAAGTGCTAGCCCAAGCAGGTCTTGATATCAACAAAGAAACCGGAGCCTGTGCCCTGGTTGAGCAATTACAAGATCGGGGCTGGAATAAAGTAGCAGTCTCCCAAGCCCGACCAGGTGACGTAATATATGGCGCTAAACCAGGCAAAGCGGCAGCCGCAGGAGGTGGCAATGCCCATGTCGGTATCGTCGGCGAGCGCCAGGACGGCAAACTAATGGTTTATGCCAATGTCTCGGCCACCGGTCGCTGGACCCATGAAAGTGCTAACCGGGCCTTCAGCCCCAACCGTTTTGGCAATCAAATTTGGGCATTCCGTCCACCCCAGTCTTCGCAGGCATGATCTTGGGTTAAACTACTGCCATATGTCTAGCACTAAGTTTGGCCCCTTCAATCTAACCCTATCGCGCAAGGCAATTATTCTTGTCTCGGTGCCTCTAATTTTCGAATTGCTTTTCGTTGCTGGCCTGGTCACCTTATTGGAACAGGCAGAACATGAAAGAGCACGAGAAGCCCATGCCAGAGACGTGGCCACCCACGCCAATTCACTCTTGCGACTGCTTTTAGATGCTGGTATTTCCAGCATCCTGAGCTATTTAACCGAGTCTGAAAGTCATCGTCAGCGCTACCGTCATCTGGTAGACGTATTTAACAGCGAAGCGCGGCAATTAAAACTATTAGTGCGCGACAACGAACATGAAAGCGCTATTTTCAATCGACTAGCAGCTCTCAATGATATTTGTATAAAGCAATTGAGTGCCACCCATGAGCCAATGGTGAACGGTGACAAAGTCGCGCTCTTACAAAAGTGGATTTCGCTGCAAAAGAACCTCAATCAAATTTTTCTCTTGGCAGACCAATTAGTAGAAGAACAACAAGCTGTACAGTTAGAAAAAAAAGAAGCACAGATTCGCTACAGAAGCAGCGTCAAGCTCCTAATTTTCGTCGCTGTCATATTCAATATTTTACTGGCCTTTGTTTTAGTAGCCTACTACAACCGTGGTACCACGCGAAGACTCAAAGCTCTAGTGGCAAATACCAGACAACTAGCAGCAAATAAACCTTTAAATGCACCAATCAAAGGTGACAACGACGAGATTGCTGAATTAGATAGCACTTTTCGCTCAATGGCAGCAGCCTTAGCAGAAGCCCTGAGAAAAGAACGAGCAGTAGTGGAAAACGCCGTTGATGTGATTTGTTCTATTGATGAGCAAGAGCGTATAGCTAACGTCAACAATGCCGCCTTCAAAGTTTGGGGTTATGAACCAGAGCAGTTAATTGGCCTCAGGCTAAGTCAATTTCTCAATGGCGACCAGCTGCAAAACACCCAGCTCAAAATAAACGCCATTATCACAAGCAAAAGCGAAGGTACCTTCGAAAATCAAGTCAGGCACAAAGCAGGCAAATTAGTGGACATGCTCTGGACAGCGCAATGGTCAGAACAGGAAAAAGCACTTTTCTGCGTAGCCCACGACATCACTGAACGCAAAAAAATTGAAAGCTTAAAACAAGACTTTGTCGCCATGATTTCCCATGATTTACGCACGCCACTAACCTCAGTGCAAGGCTTTCTCGATCTGCTAGAAGTAGACGCCTACGGCACCATGTCAAAGGCTGGCAAAGAGAGCCTGGAGCTAGCCGAAATGAATATCGGCAGAGTTGTGCACCTGGTCAATGACATTCTCGATATTGAAAAACTAGAAAGTGGCATGCTTACTTTTCAACTGGAGGCCGTGGATTTAAATGCCGTAATTGTCAGATCGATAGAGTCAGTCACTGGTTTTGCTAAACAGCAAGGGGTGACAATCAACTACGAAGAAACAAATGAAAATATCGCAGTGATGGGAGACAGGGAACGCCTTACCCAGGTAGTAGTTAATCTGCTGGCCAATGCCGTCAAGTTTTCCGAAAAAAATGGTCTTGTTAGTGTTGTGCTAAAGGCCGACGAATCGGTAGTAGTAGAAATTATCGATAACGGTCGCGGAGTGCCAGAAAGTCAACGAGCTTCAATCTTTGAGCGGTTTCGCCAAGTTGAGAGCAGCGATGGTCGAGAGGGCACAGGTTTGGGTCTGGCAATCTGTCGGGCCATAATTGAAGAGCTCGGTGGCACAATCGGTGTATCGGATTTAGACAAGCAAGCCAAGGGCAGCAAATTTTGGTTTAAACTACCAAGAAAGCAGCAAGTTCAAAGTACAATCTAATAGATCTGGTATTAGAACGGGAGCGCTTAATGGCAAAAATCTTACTGGTAGAAGACGACGCCGGGCTCTGCCGTATGATCAACGATTGGCTCACCCTTGAGCACCATCATCTAGAAATCTCAACTGATGGCAAAGATGGTCTAGAAAAAATGCGTTTCTATCAATATGATCTGGCCATCTTCGACTGGTCTCTGCCGCAAATGTCGGGCATTGAAATCTTACATGAGATTCGCAAGCTAGGGCTCTCCACCCCGGTGATTATGCTCACCGGGCGCAATACCATTGTCGACAAAGAAGAAGGCCTGGACGCCGGGGCCGACGACTATCTAACCAAGCCTTTCCACATGAAAGAATTGAGCGCCCGGATCAGGGCCCTACTGCGCCGGCCAAGAGCCATGGTTGGCGAAGTATTTCAGTGCGGAGACTTAGTAGTCGATCGCGGCACCTATAAAGTAACAAAAGCTGGCACTGAATTAAAACTACTACCAAGCGAATATGCCTTGCTTGAATTTTTGCTGCGTCACCCTAACCAAGTATTTACGCAAGAAGCCTTATTAGACAGGGTCTGGTCTTCAGAGTCAGACGCCACCAGCAACGCGCTCACCACTTGCGTCAAACGCCTGCGTAAAAAAATTGATAGCGAAAATCAAGAATCAATCATCAAGACTGTCTACGGTGTTGGATATAAGTTAGAGATTTAATTGAGAAGAATCATCAACTTAAGCATCCTTCCAGAACGATTTCTTCCAGGGCGTAATAGAGGGGCTGCTCGACTTCAGCCGAGAAAAGCGAACGAGCAAACTGCCTGAGCTCGTTGTATGAATCCCACTGACACTCAAAGAGAATTTCAGGCGGGCATTTTTTCCAACCCAATAACTGTTCAACAAATGCTCTGCGACAAAAACCATCAGGACCATGCTCATAGAGCCAGAGAAAACAGTCTGCCAGTTCAGCGCCACCACTGTCAGCGGCAAGGTCCCGAAGTTCCATGCCAGCTGAATGAATTTCTTCCAGGGAGCGCAATTTCATAAGAGACTTGAGAATAAGAGCACTATCTTCAGGCAAATAATTGAAACGCAAAAGCTCCAAGGCCACTGGTATCATCGACCGATTAGCTCCCTGCAGAAGCTGAAGGGCCTTGCGCCGAACGTTGACCTCTCTTACATGAGACATGGCAGAAGCAGCTGCATGTACCAGCGCACGATTAGATGAATCAAGCAAAGCAAGCAGCTGGTCATTGACAAAGGGCACAGGCTGGCGCCAGAACAAGCGCAGATAGGCCAAGTGCTTAAACTCAGAGCGCGTTCTGAACAGCAACTGCAAAATCTTCCGACCGTCCTCTTCTGATAGTTCACGACCAGCGCGCCGAATTTGACCTGGTGACAAGGTGACATCTTCTCGCTCAATCCTTATCAGCAATTCGTCCAGGGACGGCACACTACTCCATCGACTGCCATTCAATGCCGTCGAAGGCTTAGCCAGCCGACTGGCTTCAGCACGGCCGCAAGCATCCAAAAAATTCTGAATGTAGACATCTTCTAGTGAAAACTTATAGAGCTGTGTTCTTATTGCTTCTGTGCCGAGAGTCTCTCGGGCATGCTCCATGATAACGCCACAGTCATAGTCATCAATGCTTTGAGAAGCGCTACCCAGAGAACGCGCCACAAACTTGAGGCCATGAAGACCGCCGACGTCGACAACATCACAACCGCAAAGGGTACGACTGCTCCCTCCTGAAACAAGCGCCTTGAAGAGGCGATAGGTAGCAGGACGAAACTCTATAAAACCGAGCTCAAACAAGCAAGCAGCAACCTCGATTTGCTGAACTAAATCATAATCACCGTCCTTGCGATTCTTTATGCTCTCTAAAAAACGGTGGGCATATTGGCGACTATGCCCAGTTGCTTCCACGAGCCGCAACAACCAGGAACTGCGAGATCCTTCAATCTGCATACAATAGGCAGTATTCTTGAGCAGAGCCCGATCGATTATCTCCTCCAATCCCGCGTCACCATACTCAGTGACATGCAAAAGTGCGCGGCCATGGCCACGACTAACAGCACGTGCAAATGCGCGCGCCGACAATTTCTTTAATTTCATTCAAAAACTTCTCCGCAGCAATTAAAGCTTGTGCCGCTGTAAGAGCGACATTACCTGGTGATCAAAGTCTGCAGACAAACCGAAACAATCACTTCGATCGTCTGCTACGGACAATATCAGCGATGGGGCCACAAGCCAGCGCTTGTCTTGGCAGTTTCAGTAATGAATAAGCTGTGCTAGAAGAAGCCTTGAAAGCAGAGGCGGCTGGAATTCAATTTCTTAAACATGACGCAGCCCTCCGAACGATAACTTTCTGCCACTCTACCATCGATGTCAGGCAGCTGTCAATTTCGCAAATACCCTGGCAGTTTAACTAGTGAAAACATTTCCATTGGCTTGAAATCCAGGAAACACCTGAGCCAAGGCAGATTTAGGAACATGCATTTGCTCGCCGAGCACGGCGGTGAGGACAGAGCGAAAATCTGTTGTAGCAGGCAAGTCTCGATCTTCATACAAATCATTGGCCTTCAATCCGCCAAATCGACCATAAACTTTGCCACCATCCACGCCACCACCAAGCAACCACATAACGTTACCGTGACCATGATCAGTGCCACCATTGCCATTCTCATGGGCAGTGCGGCCAAACTCTGACATTACTACTATGCTGGTGTCTTTATATAGTGGCCCTAAACCCTTAACCAGATCGGCCAGGCCATTGGCGAGAGGCGACAAATGCCCAGCCAAAGCGCCTTGCTCTGCCCCCTGGCGAATATGGGTATCCCAGCCGCCAAAATCAACAAAGGCCACTTGCACCGAGGCATCTTTGCGAAAAAGAGTAGCTAGCTGTTTGCCAAAGTTAGGATAAGCATTTGGTGAGACAGCACCACGATTGGCAATCATCTGTTCTTTTGCATCACTGTCAGAATAAATGTCTTGCGGGCTAGCCATAATTTGATTGACAGTCTTATGGGCCGCCATGCCCTCGGCAAAGGAAGCACCAATGTCATTGTTTAAACCTGAATACATCTCACTAAAAGCACTTTCGACCCGAGGTCTGTCTAGAGCACCTTTTGAAATCTTAGAATTGGCCGCCACGGTGGCAACGGCAGCGGGCCCGGCGCAAATGCGCGGCAAAACTGAACCAATAGCAATAGCTTGCACCGGCGAATGCTTAGAAGGCAGCTGCGCCACCAGACGATTAACCCAACCTGTACTGGCTGACTTTTTACCAGGTACACCAGACTCCATATAGTCTTGAGCATCAAAATGCGACCTGGTTGGATCGGGCGAACCACAAGCATGAACAAAGGCCAAACTCTTTTCTTGAAACAGTGGATAAATTGGCATGAGGGCTGGATGCATGCCGAAATAACTATCTAGATCAACTAAGCCGCCACTGGCTGACTTATGCAAAGCAATTGTCGGCCGAATTATTTGATACTGCGAGTCGCCATATGGGGCAATGACATTGAGTCCATCCATACCACCACGAAGCAATATCACTATCAACTTTTTTGCGCTGTCGTCATCTTTACCATTGCTAAAAGCCCAGCCTCTAGAGCCTGGGAGAGCTAAAGATAGGGATGAGAACGAAGCCAGCGCCGCCCTTTGTAAGAATTCTCTGCGATTCATGTTGCACCTAATAACTCATAAATTCGGGACTACCAAGCAAGAGTGCCGTTTTAAAAGGCTCTGGTGATTTGGCAATTGCGGCACTTGTACGGGCGGAAAGTTGACCACCATTAACAGTGCGGAGCACCTGGTCATATGACTGCCCCGAGACCCGAGAAAAACCCCTATTGCCGCCAATATTTCCAGCAGCATTAGCACTACTGGCGCTACCAAGAGCCGTGGCAAAATTTATGCGTTTCAATAGAGCATCAGAGTTCAGCCAGGCCTCCTTAGTGTTCTTGTAGCCATCAGGGGTGAGGCAAGCATAGAGAGGCTGACCTTGTAGTTTCAAAAACGAGTAGATCGGCTCATAGTGTTCGGGCCGAGCACCACTGGCGCGCAATGAAGACACGGCATAACGAAACGGACTTTTATACTTATTATTTTGATATTGCTCATCAAAGAACTCGCGACTCTCCAGCATTGTTGTCAGCACAGCTTTGATATCCCCATCGCTTTCGCTAAATCGCTTAGCCATGCGATCAACTAGAGCCTTAGGTGGCTCATCGGCGACGAAATACTGAGCCAGGGCATAGCTAATGTGATGAGCTGTTGAGGGGTGGCGAGCGAGAAAATCGAGGGCCTCTTCCACTTCGCCTGCACCTTTTGCCGTGATCTTATGTCCAAGAATTACTTTCTCGCCCTGATCATGGCGCGCGGCGTAGAACTGGCCCCAATATCCGCGGATGGGCAAAGAGAGCCCAGTTAAAACGCGAGCCAGCTCTATTACATCTTTTTGCGTATAGCCACCATCAACGCCGAGGGTATGAAGCTCCATTAGCTCGCGAGCATAATTTTCATTGAGCCCACCTTTTTTTCGCGCTTTGTCCTTGTTATTGCCACCGGGAACAACCATTAAAGTACCAGGTGCAGCATTTTGCCAATTATCGAGATAGAACAACATGGCTGGGTGATAGCAAGTAGCCCCGAGGATATCGCGAAAACGCCCAAGGGCATTAGGCCTAATCGCTTGCTCTTCGTAAGCGCCAACCAGGACATGATCAAGACCCTTATTTATACTGATATTGAAATGGTTGTACCAGAAGTCGACCATGACCTCTTGCAGCTGACGCTCGCTATCTAACGCTCTTACAAGCCGGGTTTTAAATATTTGATCGGCCACCACCTTGATGTGCTTCTGCTTCATCGCCTGCTCTTCTTTAGCAGCAAGAGTATTTTTCTCAAGCTCATTGGCATCTGCTTTGTCTTCTTTACCTTGTTTATCACTGGCAGCTTTGCGCGCCGCATTGTTTTGAGCGATGGTTAATCGAAACTCTTTGATTAAATCAGCAGATTTTCTATGGATAATCTCGGCGGAGGCCACTTGCGCTTCAACTTCAGGGTTCTCAGCAATAGAGCTAGGATTAAGCTGACTGGCAATGTAGGCTTTCACCCCCATAGCCTTAACCCTTTCAAAATCACCCGATTTGGCCCCAAAAGTAAGGCGGTTCAATACCTGAACTACTTTCTGGTCAGAGGTCATGGGCTTTGGCGCTGAGACTGGCCCCAAGCTCGCCATATTGCTGCTGGGCTTGGCCGTCTTGACGCTAGAGGTCGAGACATGCTTGCTCCGCGAAGCCGCCAGGGCCGGGTTAGAGGGGGAACCCATCAGCCATGTTGAAAGCAGAACAGGCCCAAGTAGCAGTGGCACGGTAAGGAAAACGGCAGACTCTTGCTTCATCTCATTTGCCCCTTCGCTATGTCCTAAATCAGACGCTTCTCTGTATAACGTTCATAGTCTCTAAAAAGTTCAAATGACAACCTTAATTTTGTTACTCAGCTTGAACCTTCAAGCAGTCAAGACTTATTGGCGAGTGAAGCATGCTAACTTCAACCTAAATAGAAGGAATTCTATCTAAATTGACTATGTAAAACATAAATGGAGGCCGCGTGAAGAACATCGGCATTATCACATCGGGCGGAGACTGCGGCGGACTTAACGGCGTAATTAAAGGGGCAGCTTTCAGCGCTCTTAACAAGGGCATGACGGCCTGGATTATTCCCAACGGATACGCTGGCCTCTACAACCTGGTTGATCTCAAGTCAATAACCGAACTGACCCGCGAAAGAATTGCCGCCATAGACGTCTTCATGGCCGGAAGCGAAGCTGGCAATTCAAGAGTGAAAGTTTCAAAAATCAAAGATGACAAAAAATATGACCGCATCAAAGACGGCTTGAGAAAATTCAACCTTGATGCCCTGGTCATAGCTGGCGGCGACGACACAGGAAGCGTTGTGGTTGACCTTTCGGCCCAAGGCATTGCCTGCGTTCATGCCCCCAAGAC
>CAJXZK010000177.1 GCA_913063055.1 uncultured bacterium | reverse complement strand
GAAACTTAGATCAATTGGGAACGTAAAGCTGGCAGCTGTCTCTTAATCACTGGCTCAACAAATGGGGCAAGGTCATGTCGGTGGCGGCGAATTAGAATCAAATTCACCAATTCTCATTCTTGTTTCACCTGGGCCAAAGAAAAACATTCGATACAGTGCTTTTTGTTGCGGCATTTATCTTTCTCGATTCATGGGTAATTAGGAGATCACTTTATTCCTAGAAAGCTGTTGAGGAGTGGTGCTGCGTAATGCCAGGCTGTCATACAAGAAGCGCTTGTTTTGATAATTTCGGGAAATTGTTTGACAGTATCCTTTAAAAGAAACTGAGGCGGTCGCTGATCCGCACTCTGGACAATCACTTTAGAAACATAATCCAATCGTTCAACTGCTTCGTCTCTATTCGCCTTCGTGAGGCTAGTTTCGTCTTTGACTACATTCAAAAGTTTCGCGAGAGCCGCTGTTAATTCGGACAATTCAATGCTAGCTTCACTACTGTCGGTGTGAATGCTAATTGAGCCAACATTGTGCATGCTGCCAGTATTAATTACTCCGTGAAACTTATCAACGTTCACATTCATTGAGTTGTTGATCGAGCTTGCCGCCTGAAGCAGACTTTCGTCAGAAGTCAGTTCTTCTGCAAATGCACGTCCTTTTGCCGTAATTTTGTATAAATCATTTCCATTTTGGTGTTTGCTTCTAGTGACTAAACCTTGATCTTCCGCATAATCAAATTCTGCTTGCTCAAAATCGGCGCTTACATTGTCAGGCCCATTCATATACACACCGCTTGGTCGACCTCTCATGAGCTTAACCACAAGCAAGGTACCGCCATGATTTGCTAGCTTGACGAGCATCGGACGAACTGATGCAATGAGTTCTTTAAGTTTCATTAGGCCTGTCCTCTTTTACCGATGTGGCGTTAATGTGATTTTGCGCTGAAAAGTTTCTGCCAAAATCCTGGAGCTGGTTTTTGAAGTTGCTCAAGTTTTTGGTTTAAGGCATCAAATTTGGTTTCGATAGCTCGTGACTGATCTTCTTTCTCGTCTCGCAGGCGAGCAATTTCGTTCTGAAGAGTCTCCTCAAGCTTCGATTTGGCAATTTCAGCTTCGTGTCTGGCGTTCTCCAGGGCGGCGAGCTTGGCGGCAGCTTCTTCTAGGTCTTTCTCCTTTTGAGAACGTTCTTGGTCAAGCTGGCGCTGTATGGAGGGCAAAGTTTTCGTCTCAAGTTCATTGAGTCGTGCCAAGTCGACCGCTTTTTCGTCGGCCAGGGCCTTCAGGGCTTCCACTTGCTTTGCCAAGGCAATGGCTTCGAGTTCTTTAGCCTCGGCTTCCAGCCGGCGATCCTCGGCTTGCTTTTGAAAGTCAGGCAGGCGCTTAAGTTCAAGATCCTTTTCCAGGAGTTCACGTTGAAGTTGAAAGTTGAGCTGTTTTTCTCGGCTCAATTGTTCAGCAAATTGTTGGGACATTTCTCTGATGATGGATTTGATTGGAGCTTGTGCTTCTTCAAAATAGCCGTTGTCAATATCTACAGTCTCAGCTTCGAGGACCGCACTGCTGTCGCCACCATGAAATTCTTGGCTCGGGCCGTCCCCGGCAGTTGCAAATTCGTCAGGCGGAAAATCCTTCAGTTTTTCGAGAATTTCTTTGTTTGGCCAGACACGCCATTCAGGCGTCCCATATTGATTGGTGATTCGTTTGCCGCTTAACTCATTAGAAGCGAGTCGATTTTGAATAGTGCGGACGCTCAGGCCCAGCACCTTCGCAGTCTCTTTTACGGTTAGTGTTCTCACTAGACCTCTCTCCGTATATGGTGTCACGCATCATGTGTATATGCGCGCCCGGTTTTGCCAAGAACTATTATAAGGGTGAACTCTAAAAAGTCTTCTACTTTGGCGCGTTTTTCTTGACCGGCGCATAAATTCCAGGTTTAGCGCCGTACCCGCGAAGCTATCGAAAAGCATCACTGTTGGTACCAAGTTGCTATTGAGACTTCTCAACGCGCTCGTTGATTATCGGCAGCGACGCAAATTTGACGCCGGTTGAAGTGCCGCCGGTGGCGCTTTTGCGCGCCTGCGGCGCAGAGGTGTCGGGGGCGCGCAGTCGTTGAACGGACTTTGCGTCGCCTCGTTTGTCGACCGACGCAAGAAAATGATTTCTGCGTCGGTAGCGGCGCAGCGGCTGCGCTGATTTCGCCGGTGGCCGCGCAGGCTGCCCTGCTGTTGAATTTTCGGGCGGCGCAGATGCCCGCCCGCTTGCCTTTCGCGGCTGCGCGGCTTGCGTCGCGGCTGCGTCGGTTTCGCTGCGCGGGTCGGGTGATAATTGCGTCGGCCGCGAAAGGGTTATTGATTTTGCGCAGGTACCTAAAGGATTGAATATTGTGCACTGGGAACTTGAGCACCAGGATTGAGACAGTGGGCCGCTTTATGCTACCCGCGTAGTTGCGACGTCATTGCGCTGCCCCCCTAGACCCCCTGTGCAGATCGCTTTTTTGGATCTAAAGTATTGATTGAAATCCAAGCACCTTATATAGTGGCTGGTGGCACTTGGCATTGTTGGCGGGTGTATATCTATTAAATACTCTGGAGCAACCGCTCCCTAGAAAGCTGGTTTAAGACGAAAAATCCATGAAACAAAAAACATCGCTTGGGGGCGATGTCTTTTGCTAGACCTTTTAACGGATCTCTATATTCAGTTGTCGTCGCGTTTTTCACTGTTTCGCGAATTGATTCCAGAATAGCTTAGTGGTCCGGTCAGGTCAACTTGTCTTCTTTTAAGTTAAAAGAGGTGTTGCTACGACTGGCTTTGCATTGTCGGCATCTGGTGAACAGACGCCGGTTAGATTTTGTCGTGATAAATTTTTCCCGAAGAGCCAGTCAGAGGCCATGGGAAAGTTTCTTGCGCTCTTTCATAAGTATGGATGGATATATAAGCCGCTCGGTGGTGGTGGCTGGATATCTGCCAATGAAAAGTGGGCACTGACCGATAGCGAGATTTTGAAGGCTGTGGCCTGCGTCCACCCTAAGCATTTCCTTGGAGCTCGGGCTGGTAAAGCAACCAGATTTGGTGTCTTAGATATAGATGCCGGTAGCAAATACCACAACGTTAAACAGTTAGGGCGAATCCTTGAGGCCCTAGCCAAGGCCGGGATTAGCGAGACTTCCATATATAGGTCTAGTGATTCTGGTGGCTGGCATATCTATTTATTCTTTGATGAGCCGATTAGCTCAAGGGATTTAAGAGCGCAATTGGTCCAGCTTTTGCGGCTCAATGGCTTTGATATTGCCAAGGGAACTCTTGAAGTATTCCCTGCCCCTGGTGATGGCCGGGGCAATAGTTCAATTGGCAATGGCTTGCGCCTGCCACTTCAGCCGGGCTTTGCTTGGCTCAATCAAGACGACCTTGTCGTTGAAGAGCGCGATTCAATTAGTCCGGTGGAAGCGCTCGATCGCTTCATTCGAGATATGGAGTGCGGCAATAGTCGGCACGACTTCCACCAAATGAAGGCATATGTGAGCCGCTTGATTGAAAGTCAGGAGCAGATAACAAGTCAGGTCAGCCAAATCAGTCAGATAAGTAAGGCAAAAGGGGTTGTCGTCCCTTTCAGGAAGCCTGATGGAGTTGAGCCTAGTGAATATGCATTGTGTACTGTTTTGGAGGTCTTCCAGGGCCTTCCACCAGGAATAAATGCCGAGACCTGGATCAAGGGCCGTGAGTTTGCTCAAGTAGGTCTGACCGGCAAGTCCCAGCGGGCTGAGGCTATATATTGCCTGTCGCACTATCTTTTCTATGGCGATCCAGAACGGTGCCTGCCAGCACTAGGGTATGGATATGAAAAAGAGCGCCAATGGGCTATTGAAAAGATATTGTCTAGCCTGCACAACGGATGCAGTAAAGACATAAATAGGGGTCGCGGCGATGCTGTGGCTCAGATTGAACGTGCTGCTAGCTGGCTGCCGAAAGATCGAAGGGGTAAAGAGAATAACGTGGTGCCTTTTGTTAAAAAGGTGCCGATTGCCTGGCAGCGCAATAGCGCCAACTTGAAGTCTGAAGCAACCAAGAAAATCCAGGCGGCTGTCGCTGACTTTGAAGAAGCCGGAATGACATTTAGCGTGCGCGATCTTCAACTCAAGACCGGCTGCAGTAATAAGACGCTGTATAAGCACCGTGGGCTCTGGAAGCCCGCTCAGGAGCGCTTGCAGAATAGCCTCTTGGCGACCGTTACACCTGAATATAACGCTGTGGTGGGAGCTGCTTCATCAGAAAGCTTGCTCCCTTCCGCAGTTGCTAAAAAAATTGCGCCTCCCGGCCTCCTGGCCGCTCGTCGGGTAGCCTATGAGATATCTATGAGGCGTCAAAGAGAGGAGCGAGAGAAGAAAACTAAGCGCCGTGATGGCTTTATTCAGTTAGATAATTCATGGCGCTTAGAGATTCAGAGAATGACGCCGCCAGCTTTGAGTCAATGTGACACTAAGAAACTAAGGGCTTTGTTGGCTATTTATTTGTCAGCAATTTCAAGGTCGCCAGATGATGAATCAGAGTCATGGATTCGTGGTTTAATTACAGAAGTCCGAGCTGAGCTTGACCGTCGACCGAAGCAGCTTGAGCTAGTTTTTTCAGAAGCAAAAGTAGTTAATTTAGTTGAGCCTGATTTTATTCGGATAGAGAATGAGAGAGGGTGAGTTTTCTTCTTAGACTGGGCTAGAATATAAACGCGTAAGTCTTCCTCGGTTTCGTATCGTAAATGGTGTTTAGCAGAGTATAATCATGTTTATATTCTGTAGTTGAGGCGTATGTATGACTAAATCAGACCACATAGAACGTTATTTAAAGGCTCTGTCTGACTCAGGTTCTAGCGTCCTTACTATAAAGAACTACCGAAGTGACCTTCTAGCATTTGAGCATTGGACTACCGACAATCATGCTAAGTCCAAACTAGAAAACCTCAACCTGTCTAAGATTATACAGGACTATGCTGATGAACTGGTCGATGAGGAATATAGCCCATCGACTGTTGAACGAAAGCTTTGCTCTATCAAACGCTTCCTTGAGTTCCAGAATATTGATACTAGACCTATCGCTCACCTAGTCCAGCGCTACAAGCCACAAGTAGAACAAGAGCCCGTGTGGCTGACAAATAAACAGCTTAGTAAGTATCTAGCAGAGCTTGAGATAAATGGTTTTGAAGAACATGTGGCAATAGTTCTCTTTATCCTCAATACTGGAGTGACAGCCAGCGAGCTTTGCCAGTTGACTTGGGGTGATCTTGCGTCTGTTGAAACCCATGGTGGGCGTAAGCGAAGATTTACTATTTCAGTTGGACAGGGCAAGAGAGCCCGCCAAATACCATTGACTGAGGCAGCTGCTGAGCCGCTTCTGGTCTTTGGCTTAGATAGTCTTGCTGATCATTTTAAGAAGAAGTTGAAGAAACCTATCTTTGAAATGCATGGTAAAGCCTTCACACCGAAGATGGTGCATTATCTAGTTGATAAACATGCGTATTTCTTCGATTTCTCAGTCACACCGCAGATTCTGCGCAATACATTCTGTAAGCGGATGGCTGATGCCGATGTGCCATTACAGCATTTGGCTAAGATGATCGGAGTCAAACCTGAGGCTGCTAGAGTCTATTACGCGCAGCCAGTAGCAGGCTTAGAACAGCTGTTGGCTGCAGCAGAGAAGGTATCAATTTAGGTTTTTTTTTGAGTGTTGAGCTTCCGGCATGTGGGGCAGTTTGCCCCTCTGATAGTTCGGATTTGGACGGCCTGGCGCCAGACGTGACCGAGCTTACATTTCCACCAGTACTTACTTGCTGTGCTGCCATTGACTGACTTTGGGGTCTCTGGCTTGTTTTTAGTTGGATGCCATTCTTTGGCTATTTTAGGGAAGCGAGTAGCTAGACAGTTTGTTATCGAGACTCTATTGGAAATGCAAAACGGGCAGCCAATGGAGCCGCCGGTCTTTGTTGAGATTTTTGCTTGCCACTCATGGTCTTTGCCTTTCGGGCATTTCCACCAGATAACAGTGCCTTCGGAGGCGCGGAAATCTTTGGCCGTTAATTTGCCGTTTTTAGTTGGATGCACATATTTAGCTACTTTCGGAAAATTGGCCAGGCTGTTAGTTTTCGAGAGCTTGCGGTTTGTACAAAAAGGGCAGCGCTCGCCGCTCCTTCTGTTGAACGTAGAAACCCAGACGTGATCCTTTGCCGCAGAGCATTTCCAATGGACTTTGTCGTGCCAAGGAAGTTTATAAGGGTCAATGCCTTTGTTTTTCGCGTGGTCGAATTGTGCTAAGACAGAGGGATAGTCGCGAAGATCTGTGCTTTCTCCGAGGTTGCAGAGCAGACAGCCAGACTCGTTGACAGTGCGATTTGCTATTGGTGCTGCGTAGATATGTTTTTTGTCGTTTGGGCATTGCCACCAGGCTTTGACATTGGAGCCGTAATTGAAATCTTCAGGACCCCAGCCGCAGTTCTTTTTGTAGCACCACTCGGCTGCTATTTCCGGGTAGGCGTCGAAAAGAGTAGCCTTGCGAATGCGAGCTGGTTCAATAACATCTTCGATGTTTTTAGATCTTCGTTTTGTTGTTTGACGAACGCTAGCAGAAGGCATAGGTGCTCCAATGGCTAATACTTACCTAGTATTTCATAGTTCTATTGTGTTCATTTCTGATCTTTTGAATCCTTGAAAAGGCATAGCTAGGCCGCGAGATTCTTAATTGAAGCCTTTGAATTGAAGTTAAGTGGTTGCAGGTATTTTCATGCTTTTGAGAATGGCTTTTGCTTGGTTTGTTGAGTATGCTTTTTCTCTCATGCTGTGCCATTGAGTGAAGTTTTCGTGGTGTTGTTGCTGTGGCAGATGGCTACTGTGCTTTTTTGTGTGTTCGTCAACTTTCTTCAGAATGTCAATAAATATGATGTTTTTGCTGAGTTCTTTGAAGAATCGGCGTGTAGCCAGCGGTTGGATTTTGAAGTATCCAGCGAGTTGATCTTTTAAGTAGATGCCACTGTTGTGATCTTCAACGGCCATAAATCCGGTTGGTTTTGGTTTAGGCATTTGGAGGAGCATGCGGGCAGTATGCGGAGACTCAATGGCATCTTGAAGGAAGGCAGAGAGGGCTTTTTGCTGGTTGCCTAGCTCGAATAGGGCCAATGCGCCAATAAAACCATCATCCTCTTTCGCGAATGTTGCTGCTTTTTCCCAATCGCCAGTGTTTAGGTAGCAAGTTGCTCGATAGGCCTTGGCAGAAGAGCGATCGCCGCATTCTTTTTCTAGCTTGTTGCATACCGTAATTGCTTTTTCGTATTGACCAGCTGCAGTAAGAGCAAGAGCTAAGTTGCTCAGGCCGCGCATGTATGGTCTAGTGGATAAGCTTGTCCAGTAGTCGCTCTTTGGTGTCGTTTTTGGGAAGAGATTTCGACCGACCGCTACTGTTCTTTCAAAGTGTTCTACTGCTTCTTCATGTTTCTTTTCTGCCAGGGCAATCAGACCAAGGTAATTATGGCCTTCTGCGTAGTTGTCGAAGCTTTTTACAAGTAGGTTGAATATGGCTTTAGCTTTGTCGTATTGGAGTTCTTCATAGAAGCGCTCAGCCCATTCTTCAATGCCGTTTGGCACATCAGAGCCGCGCATCAAGTAGCGCCAATTATGGGTGTCTTCTCTGTAGGGAGGGTTGGTCGAAAAGTCTATGTCTGCATCTCTAAGTCGTCTATCAATTATTTCGCGCAGAGCAATGAGGTTTGTTTTTTGTGGGACGAGCACATCCTTGGCCGAAGTAACGTCATATGGGTCGGCAAGGACTAGCTTGCGAGAGAAGTTGGTCAAGGCCTTCTCGAATTCTTTGCTGAGGTCTTGTTTGCGCTGGTCGCATTTGTCCGGCAGGATTTCTAGTTTGCTGCTAATTGATTGTTCTATTTTGTCCCAGTCGAATTTTATCGTTGGGTAGGTACGTCGCAAGAGATTTTGAAAGAGGTGGTGGTCGCGGCCATCGTCTTTGCCTATTGCAGCCAGGGCCTCTTCTTTTGAGTAGAGAGTAAAGAGTATATGCTGTTGGACGTTGCCAGTTTCCTTGTCACGTTCACCGGAGACTATGGCGAGTTGATTGCCGTGCTGTCTGACGTAGGCCATGGTAGTGCTCCATTTATGGTTGAGTAATTAATGGCATTGTCTTTAACTCGCTGATTTAAATTTAGCACTGATGCTTTTGTTGTGCAAGTGCGTTTGTGCACAACAAGTTGAGATTGCTGACAGCGCAATATTCACCTTTTCGGGCTAAGTAAAATCAAGGAGATTTGCATTGTCATGCCTGCGCTTATCGCATATGATAAGTATGGGCATGATGAGAAAGTGAAGAGACATGTGGCAAAGCAGGGAGAGAACGCATGGAAGGGAAGCATCAATTCTTTGAGCGTGTTGTCAAGTCAAGCCTGACAGGAGAGCAGCTCCGTGTGCTCATGTGTATGCTCACGGCCGAGTATGATGGCGTTGTTGGTATAAAGCAGAATGAAATAGCTGAAATGCTCGATATTGCCGAATCGAATGTAAGTCGTTCAATTAAGGCCCTGATTGAAGCCGGACTCTTCAACAAGCAAGTAGAGAAGGGATTTGATGGCAGGCCGGTTTGGCAGGTGAATCCAGTATTTCAGCGCGCCGCTCTAGAAAAATCAGTTGTGCTGAAAAATAGTGATACGGCAAAGATGGGACGAGGTCGTGGCTAATGGCTGATTTGAGTGTCATACCACCAGAGTTAATGGTCAGAGTTGAGTTATCAGCGGAAGACTTGCTAGAGCTAGAAGTCAGGGAATTTCTTTTCTCCTATTGCTCTACGGCAGAAACGCCTAGTGCCACTATTAATCAAGGTAATCTTGAAATCGAAATGACATATGCTGATTGGGAATTGGCTCTTGCAGGATTGACCAAGCGCATAATTTCACAGATAACCGATGATGGTGGATTGCCAAAAGAAGAGCTGTGTAGGGTGAAAAGCGCAATTGGCAATACTTTGATAGGGCTACAGGAAGAGAGAATCAGGCGCTTGTGTCAGGGCGAAAACTAGTATTGGTCTGATTGTCTGATTCATCGTCTTGCTTTGTTCTTTTGTTTGTAGCAGAACGGACAACCAGTCTTACTCCCGATTCTGTTGTTTGGAGTGGTTTCCCAAACATGTCTTGAATTCTTGGAGCATTTCCAGAAGAATTTTCTGTTACTTCTTGGCGCTACTTCTTTTGGTGTGATGCCGTTGTTCTTGTTGGGGTGCCATTCTTTGGCTACTTCTGGATGAGATGCTGCTAGGTTGTTTTTGCTACCGATTTTTAGTTTGGCGCATACTGAGCAGGGATTGGGTGAAGTAATTCTAGCCATGATCTTGGAAGTCCAAGCGTGGTCCTCATATTTCGGGCATTGCCACCAATATGGCTGTGGGCTTGTGATCCTGACTGTTTTTGGTGTTGCCGTACCGTTTAGCGTCTTGTGCCATTGTTTTGCTACTTTTGGGTAATTCCAGGCTAGTGTTTGAGTGACTGAGAACTTTAGGCCGCAACAGAACGGGCAGCCGTAGCCATTTACACGGCTCCCTATTTGAGCTTGCCATTCATGGTCCGGGCCTTGGTTGCACTTCCACCAGACTGCTTTGTTTGTCTTTGGTGCTACTTCTGTTGGTTTCAATGTGCCGTTTTTCTTCTTGTGCCAGAGCTTCGCTACCTCTGGATAGAGGCCTGCAAGAGAGTTTTCTTTGGTTACTATTCGGTTGTTGCAGTAAGGGCAACCAGTATCAAGTCTTGCTCTGTATGCAGGAGAAGCTTGCCAGCGGTGTTTTGGATTTTCTGTACACACCCACCAGACATTGGGGTGATATGTGGATGAGAGCGAGTATGGATCTAGTGTGCCATTTTTCTTCTTGTCCCACTGCTCAAGCAAGTCTGGATGATTAGTAGCCAGTGAATTTGTCCCCGATGGCTTCAAGCCGCTACAAAACGGACAGCCGGAATTGCCATGTGAGCGTTGATTTACGGGAGTGCGCCAATGGTGATCTCGTGAGGCTTTGCATTGCCACCATACAAGCATGGCACTACCTGCGGTGACATCGCTGGGCGTTAACTTCTTGTTTTTTGTTTTGTGCCATTGAGCCGCAAGTTTTGGATTGGTCTGGGCCAGGCTGCCGTAGTATGGGTATGGGCGTGCACATTGCCTGCACTCAATGCCCTCTCTTGCTGCTTTTTCCACTGTTGTCCTGATGCTATGAGGGTCATCTGAGCCTAGTGTTTCCTGGCAATGAAAGTAGACAATTAGTGGCGAGTCGCAAGAAACACTGGCATGGTCAAGGTTGTGGTTTCTAGCCCAGTTCCAATACTTAGTCAGATCTTGGTGCTTTTGTCCAAAGGAGTTTTTTATTTCGCTTGTTTTTGCTGCGCAAAATGGGCAGGAGAGGCCATCTTTTGTGCGGCTCTTTACAGGGGCGCAATAGATGTGTTTTGGGCTTTTCGAGCACTTCCACCAGGCTGGGCGGGCACTTCTAGTTTCAATAGTCTCTGGGGTGACATGGTCGTTGTAATCAGGGTGCCAGTCTTTGGCCAATTTGGGAAATAGCACGGAGAGGCGGATGCTCTCTTTTACAGGCAGCCGTGCGCAGTACATGCAATCTGTTTGGCGCTTTAAGAAGTCAATTATCCGTTGAGTCCAGCGGTGATCTTTGTTCTTGGGGCAGCACCAGTAAGCTTGATCGTTGCAGGAATAGGTATATTGCTCCGGTTTGTATGGGTTTCGAGCGTAGTCCCAATAGTCACATTTACTAGTATGGGTCTTTGTTATGTTTGGCCCAGTAATTGGTGTTGGTGGTGAACCTATTGGGCGCCGGGCATAGCGTTTTAAAGATATCTCAAATTGCTAGATTTTGTATTGCTATTGGTCTGAGGATTTACCTATTTGCCGGTGTCAATAACAGCTGGCTTGGTTCTTGACGCCGACTTCTTAAATATGGCATTTGCTGCAGACAGAAATCGATTGTCTTTGAATTTCTCTATTTGCCTTTCTGTCGTTCATGGTTCTGGCTTATAAATGGTTCTAGCTAGTGTCTTGCATGGCTGCCACCGGCTTCTCCGTGTTCCTTTATTCTTGTAGTGGTGTTGCTTTTCTGTACCTTGCAATTGGCACCGATTGTTGACCTGTTCCCAATCCATGGCTGGCATCTATTTGCTTACTTGCCTACTTTCTTGCTTGCGTTGATCGTTGTTCTCTTCTGCTGTGAGAAGCTCTGACTTGGTTGGTTTCTTCAATGGGCTGGTTTCGGCTGCCGTGCTTATTAGTTATTGATTGGTTGTTCTCGCTATCTCCGCCTGTGTTAATCAGGTGCGAGAGTGGCACAGGTTTCTGATTTAGCAATGGCAGACCCTAAAGGGCGCTGCGCGTCCATGCTCAATCAAAAACCAGTGCTTTTGGGGTTGCACCTAGACACAGCACGGAGATGCTAACCATGAACAACCTAATCGCACTAATCGGACACGTCGGACAAGCCCCACACTCAGTTTCATTTGAAGATACAGGCAACAAGGTGGTCAAGTTTTCTCTAGCGGTAAAAGAGTTTTCCTCCAATACTGAAGAAGAAAGAACCCTCTGGTTCGATGTTGATGCCTGGGGTGGATTGGGTGAAAGAGTGCTCAATACGGTCACCAAAGGGCGCGAAGTGGCCATACAAGGCAGGCTTTCCCTCTCTACTTTCACAAAAGAAATAAACGGGGTAAAAGTGCCAGTGACCAAGCCAGTAATCAAGCTCACTAGTTTCCACCTTTGTGGGCGTAAGCCAGTAGCTGATGAAGAAACACAACCAGTGGTAGCTGAAATAAAACCAAAGTCGCGTCGGGGATTCAGGCTAGCTGCGGCAAAAGGCTAGATTTAAGTAAGTGGCCGAGACGAAAGTCTCGGCCACTTCTCTCTTACTAGTTACCTAGTTTCTTCTTCTTCTTCTTCTTCTTCTTTGTACTTTTCCCTTTCTAGTTCTATTTCTTATTTCTATTTTTTTGATTTGACGTCATTGACTGCAAGTGGCTCAGGAAGGGCTGTCTCTTATACACATCTGACGCTGCCGACGAATAGAGAGGTGTAGATC
>CAJXZK010000176.1 GCA_913063055.1 uncultured bacterium | reverse complement strand
ATCTTGTACTCACAGATGACTCTCTTCTTTAATGCCCTTGCCACTTTCGTTTAAAACTGCCAAGAGTCGGGCTTTTAGCTCATGGGCAGAGGCTGGCCGACCGGCGGGGTCTTGTGCTGTTAAGTCTTCTACAAGTTTGTTTAAGGCAAGAGATACGGTTCCGATTCCGTTTTTTTCTGCTTGCCTGGGTGATGCCTGGGTCATCGGTACGGCCTCTTGCCCGCTTAGCATGAAATACATTGTCGCTCCCACAGCATAGAGGTCACTCTGCTCAGTGGCATGGCCTTGAAACTGCTCTGGGGCTATATAGCTCTGTTTGCCTACCATGGTGCCGGTGGCTGTACCGAGCATCTCATTGGCGGCACCAAAGTCGATTAGTGTCAATCGGCCTTCACTGTTGATAATGAGATTGTCTGGGGTGAGGTCGCGGTGCAGAACTGCAGGAGTTTGACTGTGCAAATAAATCAAGATTTCGGCTAGTTGCTTAGCGTAGTCGATTACGTCTAACTGGTGGTATGGACCTTGCAGTCTTACAGCCTGTTTAACGGTTTGGCCGCTGAGATAGTCAAGCAGAAGATAGTGGCGATTGTCTTCGACAAAGTGTTCATAGACTCGCACAATTTGTGGATGATTGAGTTTGAGTAGTAGCTGAGCCTCGCGCAGAAACATTGACTGTGCTTTCTCTTTGAGTGTTTCATTTGTTCCTGGCGGAATTACAGACTCTTTCAAGACCTTGAGCTTAGTATTGGCTTCTTGCACGAGATAAATGGCGCTCCAGCCGCCTAAGGCTAGTTGACGCACTACTTTCAAATTGTTGTTTTGCAGTCGCTGCCCCGGATTGAGCGGAATATAGGCCGTGGCCGAATAGCGGCTGGTTAATTCGTCTTCCCACATTTGAGTGAAGCTAATGGCCTTGTTTTGCCCTGGCTCGAGGGCTTGCGAATCGGCATTCCAGAGCGCTTCTTTGAGGTCGTGAATTTGTGGGTCGAGGATACTGCTAGGCAGCCAGTTAGTCATACTGACTAAAAGATATTCGATGTCATTGGCGCTCATACCGTTCAGGCCTAGGGTGACAGTACCACCGCCGGAGGTGAGCAGTTTGATTTTCATTTTATCGATGGTGCTAATTTCACCTTGTAAAATCACTCTTTCGATTTCGCGCCATTCGATGAAGCGCTCAAAGTGATTGCTGACGCTGGGAAAAATTGGGATGAACAATCCATCTGGGCTAACTATTATTTTGTTTTCTTGCAACAGCCCGGTGGCAACTGTGCCTAAAGTAAAAAGTAGGGCTTCGAAGAGCGCTAGATAGGCTCCAACTGTCAGTTCCTCTAGTGTCAAATGCTTTATGACAAGCAGCACTGCGCCTAAGAGAACGAAAATGATACACCAAACTACCGGCGCAATTGCCCAGGCTGGCATGGTTAAATGGCAAATTGCCAGGGCAATTTTTGCCGGGTTAGAGTGATAGACAATTATTTTTTCTTGAGCCGACATTGGCCATCTCCGCTAACCGTCAAGTGAGAACACGGTCAGATATTGACCTATTTAGGGCCTCCAGTTCTGCCAACACCTCGGCCGCACTCTGGTAGCGCTTTACAAGTTCTGGTTCTGTGCAGGTTGCGATTATTTGCTCGAGGCCATCTGAAATTTCAGGCACTATTGCCTTTGCTTGGCTTTTCTGCATGGGCTCTGCTTCTCTTCCGGTGATTACAAAAAACATAGTGGCACCAAGAGCATAAATGTCGCTCTGTGCGCAAGCTTGTCCGCGAAATTGTTCTGGTGGCAAGTAGTTTGTTTTGCCGGCAGTGTTAGTACTGCCACTTAGTTGATTGGCTTCTAGAGCCACATCAAAGTCTATAAGTTTAATTAGACCGCTAGAGTTTACTATGAGATTTTCTGGAGTGAAATCTCTGTGCACTATTGCTGGTGTGCAGCTGTGTAGATAGTCAAGTATGGCGGCCATTTGTCGCGCCATGTTAATAGTCTGGGATTCAGTTAGCTTTCCATCGCGTTCAATTTTTTCTTTCAGACTTAGTCCTTCAATATACTCAAGCACAAGAAAGGCCCTTGACTCTTCGATGAAGTAATCATGCAGCTTAACTATTTGTGGGTGGTCGAGTGTTTTTAGAAGCCTGGCATCACGCTCAAAGCGCTCGATAACTTTCTTTCTTGCTGCTTCTACAAATAGAGGTAAGAGAAATTCTTTCAGTACTACTTTGGCCCCGGGCTCGTTGCTCCTTGAGGCCAAATAGGTAACGGCCTGTCCCCCACTAGCAAACTGTTTTTCAATTACTAAGTCATGCCGGAGCTTCTCGCCGTCTGCCAGAGGAAGTAGTTGCCCTAAATTTGGTGCCGATTCAATGGCGCTAAGCCAAAGGCTTGTGTATGATTCTTCGGCTCTTGGTGCTAAGGTTTCGAGCACAGCCTTGTCAATCTCGATGTTTTTGCCGCAGTAATTGATCATTTCAAGAAATTGCTTTCTCTTCTCATCGCTAGTAAATGCAGCCAGGGGAATTCTGATTGAAGACTTTTCCTTAGGGTCAGATGTCTTCATTTCGATTGCTCCGCCGCGCAATTTGCCAGAATTACCATTTGGTAGAACTATTTTGACTTCTGTCATAGAAGGCCAGAGGATGCTGCGCAGTGTGGTTTGACCTAGAGATGTTTTCCTTAGTAGCACCACACCGTCTTCGCTAACGATTGCAGAATTTGGTTTTTGCTCTTGACTGATGAGAAGAGCAAGCGGCCCTATGGCCATTAAAACTAGAGCGCTTGTGGCCCAGATGTTTTTTAAGTACACAGTGGCCGATTCAGCAAATAATCTTAGAGGTAGGCTGATAAGGCAAATAATTTGCATCGGCAACTCTTGCATCATTTTTATGAATGAGAAGTCGTGTCCGAAATTTAGCAGTTCAATTGCATAGTAGCCACCAGCCGCTAGCCAAACGGCTGTCCAGCAGCGCAGTGCAACTTTGCCGCAAGTATTTAGGTAGACATTGACTTGTGAGTATCTGCCTCGCTCGTTAAAGTTGAGCTGGAGAAATGGATTGTTTGAAAGATTTGTGTTGGTTGACTTGGTAAGTTCATGGTTGTTTTTTGTTCTATTTAGATACAGACCGGGTTCTTGCCAATTAACTAGTCGATCTCTAACAGCGTTTTTAATTTCTGCACTTCTAATTTTTGTGGCGAGCTGTGTCCAGAGAGCTAGGGCTGATTCTCTGCTTAGTCCTGATATTGCTATGCTATTTAATTTAGCTCCGGCCTGGTTTTGTTCTTCGATAGTTAGAAACCGGCCCGTTGGATCTAGGTCAATACAGTCAATATTCGCGTACAGACATGTGTGGCTAAATGGTCCAGGCAAAATCAGGCGATCAGCCTTAAACACCAGGCGATTGCGGTATAAGAACAGAATTTTGTAAAAGGCAAAAATGCCTAGAAAACAAAGCCACGTCATCATGAAGAATGAGGCGAACCAAACTGGCAGGCAGATAAGAAGACCGACCAGGAAACTTCTTTCACTAGGGCCATTCAGTTCAATTTTCTTGCTCTCAATTTTTCTGGCCGTGGCTGATAACCTTTGCTGCTATGCCACTTTAATTCCCCAGGGTGCGATCAATTTAACTCGGGTTTACCCTGGGTAGCCACTCAAGGCAGTCTAAACAGTGCTTTGGCATTAGCATTTACCTGAGCGGCAGTGTCATCTAAACTGCTGCCGCGCAATGTCGCTAATTTATCTGCTGTCCACCAGACGAAGGCCGGTTCGTTGCGCTCGCCGCGTACTTTTTGTGGTGACAAAAAGGGGCAATCGGTTTCTACCAGCATGCGGTCTTGGGGCACCAGGGCTGCTGCTTCCTGAATATTAGTAGCTTTGTTGTAGGTGAGAATGCCAGAGAAAGAGACATAAAAATCGAGTTTAGCAATAGCTTCTAGATGTTCGGGGCCACCGGTGAAGCAGTGAAACACCCCACGCACCTTGCCTTGAGCTTCGCCTAAAAGAGCAAATGTATCTTCCCAGGCGTCGCGGCAGTGCACGATTACTGGTTTGTCTAAGGCAACAGCTATGGCAATTTGTTCGCGAAAGGCCTTGAGTTGTTCCTCTCGACTACTATTGTTGTAGTAAAAGTCTAAACCGCACTCACCCACCGCCACCATCTTCTTATGCTTAAGAGCGGCCAGAACTTTTTCTTTGTGGTCGTCACACCAATGTTTTGCTTCATGGGGATGCTGCCCAGCAGCTCCATAGACATTGGGCCGTCGTTCGATTAACTCTAAAAGCTCATCAATGCCTTCTACTGCCACGGCCGGATTGATTAGGGTGTGCACTCCGCAGGCCAAGGCCCTATCTAGGGTTTGCTCACGCTCACCTTGAAAGTATTCGTTGACCACATGGGCGTGGCTATCGATTATGCCTAGCGGCGATTGGGGGGCAACTGGTCGTTCTTTGGTTTTCTTGGCGGTTGACATCGTTCCTTCGTGCAATAAGTTGAGGGGCCTAATATAATTGTGGTAATTGCGAATTGCCTTTTTGGGGATAAGTAGTACAGTAGCCTTAGGGAGCTATTGACAAGCATTAACCTTTTGAGTTAGCCATGATTTTTAAACAACTTACTAAATTCAAGCAAATTACTAAGCTATTTTCACTGACAGCGGCACTTGCGCTGACTAGTGCCAGCTTTATGCCCTATGCAGCGGCCGATGTGCTCAAAGGTGGCGTGCTGCAAGAAGACCAGTACAAAACTAACACCCCAGGCTTAAATCGCAATGATATTCAGGGTGACCCTTTTAGAGAAGGGGCTAATAGCAGTAGCAGTCCTGTGGACCAGATGTTAGAGCTACCACCAGGGGCAATGGATATTGGCGGCATGCGCGCGCCAGCCCCTCCGAAGAAAACGATGAGTGGCAATGCTCAAGATTCTGGCGGAGATTTCAATGGCCAAAAAATGATGCCTGTACAGGAAGATCCTCCCTACACTCCTCCTCCCCAGCAAAGGCCACCGAATTTACAGGGCGGAGCCCAAGGCGGCCGCAGTAATGACCCCGATGGTGGCTCAGCTGAGATGCAGTTGCTCTGGGATGCCTGGCACAAACGGGTAGCTGAGTCGATCTTCACTAGATTCAATAGCTTGGCCCAAATGGCTTTTAAACATAGCCCTCCCCTGGCTTGCCAGGTTAGCTATATGGTGGCCCGCGATGGACGAGTTGGCAATGTACAGGTCTTGCAGAAAAGCAGTAACCCCATCTTCAATACCATGCTGCTTGGGGTAATCAATTCAATGAATGGCAATCCGGTGTTGGAATATCCACCCAACTCGCGCCGTCAATTTGTTGAGAAGACCGGTACCTTTACCTGGAACTATGGTCAGCAAGGTTTCAAATACACCACTGGTGACCAAGAGCGCATTCAGCAACAGCGCAATCAGCCGGGCAATAGTATGCAGAACAACAATATGCAGCAAATGCAGAACAATAATATGCAGCAGATGCGTCAACCTAATCAGATGATGCAGCAGATGCAAAACAACAATATGCAGCAGATGAGGCAGCCCAATCAAATGCAGCAACCCATGCAGATGATGCAACAGATGCAGCAAATGTTCAGATAGGGCGCCAAACAAGATATAGTTATTCTTGATGGAAGTTCTCAAGCCCTTAATTGAAAAATTAGTTGCGATTGTCGGTGCCGACTATGTGCTCACCGATAAGACTGATATTGGTCTATATGATTCGGATGCTGAAACCCTAGATAAAGCCGCACCCGATATCGTCGTCTTGCCAGCTAGCACAGAGCAAGTGGCGGCGGTAGTCAAACTGGCAGCCGCGCAAAAAATTCCAATCTCTCCTCGTGGGGCTGGCACTGGTCTGTCTGGGGGAAGCACCTGTGTTCGTGGCGGTATCAGCCTGGTGTTAACACGCATGAACCGCGTCTTGCATGTAGATCCCCTTGAGCGCTTGGCTCTGGTTGAAGCCGGTGCCACCAATGTCTCAGTTTCGCAGGCTGCCGCTAAGCATAATTTGTATTTCGCCCCAGATCCCTCCAGTCAGGTGGCCTCGACCATTGGTGGAAACATAGCTGAGAACGCTGGTGGACCCCACACTCTCAAATATGGCATGACTACCCATCATGTGGCCGGTTTGAAGGTTGTGCTTGCCGACGGTAGTATTGTCACCCTCGGTGGTGCTGCTCGCACCAGCAACGAAATTGACCTTTCTGGCTTTTTCATTGGTTCAGAAGGCACTCTTGGCATTGCCTGCGAAGCTCTAGTAAAACTGATACCGCGACCAGAAAAAGTAGAGACCTTACTGGCTTATTTTCAAACTGTTGGTCAAGCTGGCCAGGCAGTATCAGATGTGGTGGCGGCTGGTGTTATTCCTGCGGCAATGGAAATGGTTGATCAGCTCACCATAAATGCTGTAGAAGATTATTTGGGTATGGGCTTAAATCGCGCTGCTGCTGCCCTTCTAATTATTGAATTAGATGGGCCTGGTGCTGCTATTTCGGCTCAGCGCAAAGTTGTCGAAAGTTGTCTGCAGGCTAATGGCGTTATTTCTCTGCGCTGGGCTACTGATGCCAAAGAGCGTGCCACCATATGGAAAGCACGCAAGACTGCTTTTGGTGCACTTGGTCGTATAGCTCCCCATGGTTATGTCTTAGATGGTGTCATACCGCGCTCGAAGCTGGCTGAAGTAATTGCTGGCATTGAAAAAATTGCTCAAAGGTTAAACCTCACAATTGCCAATGTCTATCATGCTGGCGACGGAAACCTTCACCCTTGCATGCTTTATCATCGCGAGAACGAGGATGAAGTGAGGCGGGTAATGCTGGCCGGCAAAGAAATATTGGAACTTTGCGTGGAAATGGGTGGCACATTGTCAGGGGAACATGGCATCGGTATTGAGAAGATGATGGAGATGCCTCTTGTCTTTAATGCTCTTGATTTGGCAATGATGGGCAGATTAAAAGAGGCCTTCGATCCCGATGGCATTCTCAATCCGGGTAAGGTTATTCCCAACCTCAAAACCTGCGGTGAGTCAGGCGCACGGCCGCTCTTGCGCCATAAAATTATGGCAGGATGCTAAATTAACCGTCAGCACTTCAACCGTCAGTGCAAGGTTGATGAAGGCTCGAAAGTGAACAATTAAATTAGGTCTAATAGAACCTACTGTAAATTCAGGCCAGTAGAAATCTAGCCTGGTGCAACTTAGGATAGTCCAGAATTAGACTTGTACCTTGTCAGCTTTTACTTTGCGCCATCGCGCCATTTAATATGTGTGTATGAACAAAATCGAGAACCCGAGCGAGAACATCGAAAAGCCCGCTGGTCGTGGCACAAGCCAATCTTTGCTACCTTATTTTGGCAAAGATTTTCTCGCTTCTGTCGTGGTGTTTATTGTCGCCTTGCCTTTGTGTATGGGTATTGCCATTGCCTCGGGGGTTGACCCAGCCAAGGGCATTCTCACTGGTGTAGTCGGTGGTCTTGTGGTCTCGGCTCTCGGTGGCAGTCAACTTCAGGTGAGCGGGCCTGCTGCTGGTCTAGCTGTGCTTATGCTTGAGCTTATCCGTGAGCATGGCATTGAAAAGATGGGTGTGATCATTTTGCTGGCCGGTTTGATTCAGATATTGGCTGGTCTATGTCGTTTTGCGCCTTGGTTCAGAGCCGTTCCGCCAGCGGTTATTCACGGCATGTTGTCGGGTATTGGTCTGCTCATATTAGCTGCTCAGTTTCATGTCATGGTTGACGATACCCCAAAGGGAAGTGGTATCAACAATCTGCTATCAATTCCTATGGCAATATATAAAGGTCTCAACTGGACCGCCGCCCAAAATGGTGATTCTACTCACCACATAGCTGCCGCTATTGGTGTTTTGACCATTTTGATTTTAGCTCTCTGGCAGCGCTTTGCCGTTGGTCGGATGAAGGTCTTGCCTGGCTCTCTGGTGGCAGTTGTAGTGGCAACTTCTGTGGCCTATTTCTTACATTTGACTGTGCACTATGTCACTATCCCAAGCAACATCTTTGCTGCTATTGACCCACCCAAGCCAGCGGTTTTAGTTTCGATCTTTAACTGGGAAATCTTTTTTGATGCCTTAGCTATAGCTTTCATTGCTGCTGCTGAGACCCTTTTGACCTGCAGCGCCCTCGACAAAATGCACACTGGGCAGCGTACCAACTATGATCGTGAATTGATCGGCCAGGGTATAGGCAACACGATTTGTGGCTTGATTGGTGGCTTGCCTCTCACCGGAGTGATGGTGCGCAGTGGCGTTAACGTCAATGCCGGTGCCCGCACGAGAGCATCCGCCTTTATGCATGGTCTGTGGATTCTCATATTTGTAGCTCTTTTCCCTAAGGTATTAGAGCTGATCCCAACTTCTGCTTTAGCCGCCTTGCTTGTTTTCACTGGCTACAAAATGATCAACTGGAAAATCTTCAAAGAGATCAAGCAGTATGGTCGCTCCGAGGCAGCAATCTATGTCACTACAATTATTTTGATTGTCTGTGTTGACTTGCTTACGGGAGTGATCGCAGGCGTTCTTCTCTCAATTGGCAAGTTGCTTTACATCTTCTCTCGCCTCGATATCAAGATTACTGAGCATGAGGGTCGCAATCGCACCGATGTTTCTCTTAAGGGTGCCGCTACCTTTTTAAGTCTGCCCCGCCTGGCTGAAGCAATTGAGTCGGTCAAGCCAACCACTGAGCTTCATGTTCACTTAGAAGATGTTGAGTATATCGATCACGCCTGTCTCGATACCATGATGGGTTGGGACAAACAGCACCGCGCCCAAGGGGGAACTCTGGTGATGGACTGGGGTACTCTGGGAACTGTCTTCCGCGAGAGACGCGGCGGAAACAGAGAACTAGCCACTCTTGAGTTCAGACCAGTGCACGCTGATGAAGTAGCTTCAGAGCAAAAGTGACTGCTCATGAGCAGGGCGCATATCTTAAGACCCTTGTTACTAGGCCTTTGATATACATTAAATGTGAGTGAAATTAGACTGATAAACGGGTATGATCCGGTTGTATCGCCTGTATTTATAGGAATGGTTTCCCATTTTATCCCCTGTCTGAGGTTTACTGATTGCACGGCAAAGTTGACTTAGGTAAGGCGAAAGGCCTGAAACAGTCTGAGATTAAGAAGCTCAATCGCTTGTTGCAACAGCGTATTCCTAAAGACAAGATTCTCACCATAGAGCTAGCTGATTCTGTGGCCGAACTGTCACATGAGACCGGTTATCCGCTGTCGCTCGTGGTCAATCGGCGCGGACAAGTAGTGAACGTCACTGTTGGTCAGCCCTTTGAAGTGAACATGCCGGAGTTGCGCGGTGTGCGGGTTGGCCCTGGTCGCCTTTGTGGTCATCGCATTATTCATACTCGTCTTGATGACCGCAAACAGTCTGGAGATGACAAAAAACAAGGTGGAGAACAGAAGCCATCTGATGGCAGCGAATTTGTCTCAAAAGAAAATCTTCAGTGTCTGGCCCGCAATCGCCTAGATTTGTTGGCCCAGGTCGGTGTTAACCCAGCTGGTACATTTAGTCGAAGCAAGGGTGAACAGTCTAAAATCGCCGACGTGGTTCACATTGCCCACCTCTTGCCAGGTCGCGATGCTGAGGGCAAACTGTGGAAAGTCATGCCCGGATCAACAGCTAGAAGAGCTCAAGACGATAACTTTGAAGAGTTAATTAGTGCTTTAGAACAAGAATTTCGCACTCAAGCCCCTGGTTTGGCTGTGGCTGAGGGCGAAGAGCGGGCCTATTTAATTGGTTTGGTCAGCGATGGCACCGATGCCTGGCAAGTTGAAGATGACCTCGACGAATTGGCCAGACTGGCTCGAACTGCTGGCGCAACTGTTTGCGGCCGACTAATGCAGACCAGGCAGCAGCCTGATCCTAAATACTTCTTTGGCTCTGGCAAAATGCAAGAAGTGGCTTTGCACATGCAAGAGTTAGGCGCAACTTTGTTAGTGGTCGACCAAGAGTTGACGCCTAGCCAGAAGCGCAACATCGAAGAAGTTGTCGGTGTAAAGGTGATTGACCGCACTGAGCTGATTCTCGATATCTTTGCCCAAAGGGCACAGACAAAAGAGGGTAAGCTGCAAGTTGAACTTGCCCAGATGAAATACCTGTTGCCACGACTAATTGGCAAGGGCGACAATCTTTCTCGTTTAGGCGGCGGAATAGGCACAAGAGGCCCCGGTGAAACTAAGTTAGAAATCGATCGCCGTCGCATCCGCGAGAAAATTACTTTGCTTGAGGCTGATGCCGAGCGCATTGGCAATTATCGAGACGTGCAGCGCAAGCGCCGCATTAACGAACATTTGCCTGTGGTGGCGCTAACTGGTTATACAAACTCGGGCAAATCTACTTTGCTCAATGCCCTGACCAAGTCAGATGTCTTTACTCAAGACAAGCTGTTTGCCACGCTTGACCCGACCACCAGGCGCACAACTTTGCCAGATCATAGCCCCATTCTTATTTCAGACACTGTAGGCTTTATCAAAAAATTGCCAACATCCCTGGTTACTGCTTTTAGAGCAACCTTAGAAGAAGTGGCGGTGGCTGATGTTCTGGTGCATGTGGTGGATGCTTCTCACCCCAATGTGCTTGAGCATATTAGTGCAGTGCACGATGTGTTAAGTGATCTCGGCGCCGTTGATAAGCCAATGATCACTGTTTTGAATAAAGCGGATATAGTGCGTAAAGAGGACCTTGCTTGGCTCATCGCTCAAGTGCCAAATCCGGTTATTGCTTCGGCAAAGATACGTTTTGGCTTGGGCAGTATTCTCAGCAAAATACAAGAAGTGATTTCAGAAGTGTGTCCTGAACGAAAGAAATACAGCGCCTAGAAAGTGCTGCCAATTAGGCGAAAAGGTGGTACTTGAACATGGCCTCTAGCGATAGCAATACCAATAATAGTAGTAATTGTAATTCGTTAGAAGCGAATGAACACTTGCGCAAGGCTTACCTGATGCGCGAGGTGGCTGACACCGACGGTGCACTGGCTCAACTCGATAGAGCTCAAGCTGGTGACAATGCCGATGGCGAAGCTAGCCTGGTACTACTGGCGGTGAAGGCAGCAAAAGCTGTCAGTCAAGGCGATAATGAGGCCCTGCGACTGGCTGTTGATGCCCTCGATCAAAGAAGTCGAGAAATAAAAGCAAAAGCGTCTATTCCCACCATGTTGGTTTTTCGCGCCATGTGCGAGCTGGGTCGTGCTCGGCTTGTTGCTGGTGACATTGAGCTAGCCGGTCAAGCATTTCGTATTGCCTTGGGTCTAGCCCAAGATGAGTATGGCAAGAACAGTCTTGAGATGATTTATCCATCGCTCTGTCTAGCTATTTATCATGCTAGTCAAGGCAGCAATCTTTTGGCTCTGGCTCTGGCGCGTGATGCAGTAAATCAACTGCGAGAGCGGGCCAAACAGGTCAATGATCCATCACTACTTTTAGCTGGCTTGATTGTAATTAATAACTGCTCGTTTAAGGAACGTCGCTTCCAACAAGCTCTCGCCGCAGCTGATGAATTGCTTGATTTAGGTGCTAAGCATTCTCTTTCGTTAGCTGTCTGTGAACGACTGCAAGAAGCCGCTGTGGTTAAAATGATGTCGTTGGCTCAACTTGATCGCTTGCAAGAGGCCAAAGATCAAGGCGAGATCTTGGTTGAAGCAATGGAGACCCAGGGCAAATATTCACATCGGCTGCTCGAACCACTTTGTCAGCTTGCCACTGTCTATGAGCGTATTGGTTCGCGAGATAAAGCTTCGCGCTGTCTTGATCAGGCTTTAGTTGTTGTTAGCCATATTGTTGAAGAAACACCTTTTGCTACTAGCTCGGGCTCTGCTGAGGCTGGTACTGCTAGTACAGATAAGGCTGCTTCGATGCCCTTCAAAGAGTATCAAGTGCTCAATCGGCTCTCTGAGACCTATTTTCTTCAAGGCAAATTTGTCGATGCCCTCAAGCTTTATCCTTCTTCAATGCGGGCACGCTACACAACCTATGTGGCCTCGTCGACTAATATCATCGACATGCTCAGCAAACACCTGGCCGATTTTACAGAGGAGCATCAGCGCAAGCAGAAGTCTTGATAATCTGTCTCTTATACACATCTGACGCTGCCGACGAATAGAGAGGTGTAGATCTCGGTGG
>CAJXZK010000175.1 GCA_913063055.1 uncultured bacterium | reverse complement strand
GGTTAGAAGTATGATCGTCAGATTTAGAGTCGCCAAAACCAGGCTGCAAATCTACAGCAAGGTAAGTGCTATCGGGAAAATCGAAGAAAACTAGCCATTTCCTGGTATCATGGCACCTGACCTCCCGCTCAGCTAATCGCTCCCGCTCCAAATATTCCTCAAGGCTCAAACCCTCTTCAAGGCCCTTCTGCCTTGCGACTTCCATTTCGTTGGCATAGTAGTCGATTTCCCCTGGCAAACAAACTCTCTCACACTTTGCAATCGAACGAAATGCTCCCGCGCCTGGCGCACTATATTTAATACCATCGCATTTTCGATAAAAAGTAGTGAGCTCGCCGGGCGGACTCATGCCAAGAAAACTACTGTTATTTTCCAAGCGCCGCAATGCTTTCTCGAACTCTGCATGCTCTAATGGGGGAACGACATTACAATTCTCGCTCAGAGAAGCAAGCAAACTGTCGATCCCGCCAAGATTTCGCACAGCCAAGCCAAGCTTTGGTCGAATCGTCCGGTTTTCGCCAACTTGCTCAATACCAACAAAGCCACCAATTAGCTGCATGTTCTTAGATCTCGAGCCTTCTTTAAACTTGAAAGGCACAAGCGAAAGGCCGCTAGGAAGACTAGTCGATATTAGACCTGGAACATTAAAAACCATGCCATAGCCAGCCTCGGGCTCTGCGTCTGGTTCAATAACGAAAGGCTGACTCAGAAGCGAATTGTAAGCGGTGAAAGAGCCGGTCTGATAGTGCCGAGTGTAGGGAATCAGGCGAGCTATCCAACCGTTGATTCGGTCCCAGCCATAAGCTTTCTTCAATTTATAAATGTTTTGCCAGTACTCTAAATCAATATCTCCGTCAGCAGCACGAACAAACTGATCAAGAATGGGGCGCAAACTAGAAAGCCACCAGTCCATTTCAAAGTGCGCCAATATCTCAATTTTCTCTCTCAGATTCCGCCAATCACTTACTGAGCCCTCTAGAGTAATTGAAGGGATACCACAGACACAGGTAACCACATACTCGAAGTAGGCCTCATAAGCATCGAGAATTGTAATGGCACAGACAGTTCGCTCAAGAGGTCCAGTGGTACTAAAGTCAGCCATGAGCTGGTCGTAGGTTTCGCCGATATTATCCTTCAGAACCTCCCCCAAATTGTCTATCAGACTCTGCCAATCACTCTCAGGCGAGTCTGGGTCGAAGCCAGAAACAGTGGTGGCAATTAGCGCCTTGCCTTGATGAGAAACTAATCTTTTGCGCAAACGCTCAGGATTACTATGCACATGCTGAGCAACGCCTTGCATGATTGTTATCCAGAGCATATCAGGAGACAAAGAAAGGGGCCGATGCTCGGCAAAGGCAAGGTGTACCGCTTCGATCAGGGCGTGATTGGTAATCTGACGGACAGTATTAGAATTGTATCCAGAACAACTGAGAACAGGCTGACAGCCATCCCCCTCAGACTGAAGCAGCAGAGCATTAATGCCCTCATGGGTCTTCCAGGTCGCCATAGAATTCGTCACCGCAGCCACATCGTGAACTGGAAACGTAATAAACCGGTCGCTTACTCTGGTGGTTATCATTTTCCTACCTAAACTGAAGAAACGATAGATAGACGCCAATACTTTATGCCACACCGCAGTGACAACTCCATCATTTGCCGAAATAACATCAAAACCTGGCAACACGAAGCGCGGACAGTATTGCCCGCGCTTCCTGTTGCACACAGTCGTGCAAATTTAAGAAACCGATTCGTTAGTTAAATTGGCATCCTTCTTGCAGTAACTGGATACACATGCTGAGTAAACCTGGTGTAGCCACACCAATCAACATTGCGATCACAGCAGCTATCAATCTTCCTCTCCTTGCGTAAAATGCAGAGCGACCTTGCATCAAGGTAACAATCACAGTAATGCCTCCCCAACCTAGTCCGAGTATCTCGATGGTATTGGCAATAACATTTGCCAATGCCTCGACATTAGCGAGATTATTAACTCTAACAGTACCAGCAGTATTTACTCCATTCACAAGGATGGCATCGGAACCTTGTGGCCCAATAGTGCCATTAGAGGCACCTTGCAGCCCCGTATAGTTGCTACCGTTGCCCCCAACATAACTGGTTGGTGGAGCAATTACGCCGAGTGTTGCCCCCTGCAGAATTGGCGCATCTGTAGGCACAGGTGTTGTCGGCATCGGCTCTATCGGCGTCTGCGTCGCTGCTGCCGGTGTCGCCACAGGAGCTATCGGCGTTTGCGCTGGACTTGCCTGAGCAGCAGTTGTGTCCATACCTTCCACCGGCATGCTGGCGACAGGCACTGTTAGCAGGCTCTTGCCACCATAAACAGCACTATCTACTGCCACAAAAGATGTAAAGTCTGACATCAACTTGTGCTCAAGCGCCACCTTAGTGATAGCCTTCCTGATAGCAGGATTAACCTGGCCCTTAGACAAGCCAGTGAGATCTTGATCAGTCAGATGGTCAATTTTCTGTCTCGACCAAACTTTTTCAATAGCGCTGTTAGTAGTATCTCTGAGCGGCAAAGTAACGGCTAAACTCTGCTGGTACGGACGTCCATTGGCATAGCCTGTTAGCATGACTTTACCTTGACCGGCTCCACGATAACGAGCAGTGAAATAAAGTGGCTTATTGGCCCAGACATCGCTCACGGCACCAGGATAGACATCATAAAGCTCAATGCCCTCAGCTTTCAATTTGACATCAGTCAGGGCAGGGCTAGCAATACGCGAATAGAACTTCTTGCCCACCTCTTCAGCTGAGCTATTGAGCAGTACATAGTCAGCCTCGCCTCCACCCAGTCTTGCAACATTGTCAATCAAAGAACGATTGACACCATCACCGGTACCGAAGGCAAACCAACGCGAATCCTTTCTATCTTTTTGCACCATGCTCATGATCTCGACATCGTTTCCGACATAACCATCAGTCATAAAAGTGACTATGCGCAAACGCTTAAGATCATCGCCGGCCTTACCCTGCTGCTTCAATACTCGCTGTACTGCAGGGCCCATCCAGGTGCCGCCAGTGGCATTGAGCCGACTAATAAAGCTATGAGCTTGTAATTTACCAGCCACACTAGCGCTAATAGGGCGATCTGACAAAGTTGCAACTTCCTCATTGAAGGCCAGAATCTGGAAAGTATCATTAGGATTCATATGATTAACAATATAGTGCAACGTCTCTTTAGCCTTCTCTATGGGCAGGCCCCGCTGCGAACCGCTACAGTCCATCAAGAAAATCATCTCTTTAGGCGCAGCATTGGCTGGTGTGACTTTTGCTGGGGGCAGAAGCATGAAAGTAGCATAACCATCTTTGTCTTTGGCAGTATCATCCCGATAAGCAAGATAGCCACTCTTAAGCGCATTTGGATTTTCTAACTCGTAGGTCAAGACGAAATCTTTGTTGGGATAGTTTTGCGACTTTTGCAGTGATACCACTGAATGATTGGCACTCTGTTTGTCGACCATGATTGGAAATAGCTTAGAGCTAATATTCTTTATTGGCATACCAGCGTTAACGTCAACATTAATCGAGAGATTCTGTGAAGCAATGGCTGGCTCTATGCGAGCTTGCGGATTAGCCCCTCCAATCGCTAAATTAGCACCAGCCAATACCTGCGACAGAGCGGCCGAGGCACTAACTGGAGACGGGTCTTCAGCACCAGTAGTTACTGAGGCAGCAGCACTAGACTCAGAATTAGTATCCGTACCAGGACTGGTGCCGGGGAAGAATCGCGGACCAATCGTCGTTGGCATGGCAAATGTATATTTACCATCCTCAAATTTGAGCAGCTCAACATAAGACAGCTCGACGACAATTGACTTGCCTGGGTCGATATTGGCTACGTGTTGGGTAAAAATATTGGTGCGCTCTTGATTAAGAAGAGCGGCAGTGTGTCCAGTATTTTTAGCATTATCGTAGATCTGTCTAGCTGCTTCTCGAGTCTTTATTTCTCCTTTAATTGTGCGGTTACCGATTTTAATAGTCATATCATCAACGGCGCTATCATCAGAGAGAGGGAAGCTGTATACAGCTTCAATTCGCTCTTTGTATGGGTTGGTGAAAACCTGAGTAACATTCACTCTTGCCACATAGCCGCTCAACTTTGCATCCATCGATGTATGACTCAATGGACATTGGCCAATGGGTTTACCATCAGCACCAAGGGCAGCCAGGGGTGCAACGAAATCAGGATCAACATGAGCCGCACCATTGCCGCTACCAGAACCTACTGCAAACACTGGGGCCGGCCCCATCACAGGTGCTATAGAATGAGCAAAGCCTGAGATAGTAGATACCGCACCAATGAGAGAGGCTGCCACTGTAATGGTGGCAATTGTGGCCTTCATACTCTTCGTCAAGGGATGGCGAGCTAATAAATTTGGCTTAGAGCTAACTCTAGCATTAGGACTATCATCAGAATTATGAGCACTCATCTGAGAGAGGTTTATAGTCGAACTAACTTTTAGCTTCGGATTGAATTTTGGCTTTCCAACTTTCTTATTCATGTTGTAAGTCGGCCCCACCAAAGGGCTGCGCTTTATTGGCGGCGCCTGTTCAGACTGAGCTTCTAGAGTTTGCACGGGGTCTTCTTTAGTAATTTGCATGACAATATCCTCAAGCGCTGTAGCACCGAGGCACGTCATCGAATAGATAACGCTGACGCTGACGCGAAAGCGAAAAAAAGCCGATGAAGTACCACTGCGCTCAACACGCTAATAGTAGAAATAGTTGTAGAAATAGTAATGAGAGTACATTCAACGCAACCTACATGACTAGCATGTAGGGGGTGCTGAACCGGAAAGCGCAGCAGAGCATGAAAGCTAAAAAAGCAATCACAACAGCTTATTACCACCAGCCAAAGCATCAAAATAATGCCATTGGCGAATAGCACGGATTTAGAGCAAAGCACTAAATACCAAGCCGTAACGCTCGACGAGCAAACCGTATTTATTTTCGGACTAGTAAGTTGCGAACAATCAGAATAAGTTTCTGACTCGTCAAATGTAGTACCAAACCGTCAGCTTGTCAAGCCCACTCAACCAACGAGCGCCTACGCAACCTGAACATCCAAATTTGCACCTTCGTACCGATACATTTAAAAGACAGCCGAAGCCAGAAGCAAAGTCTTAAATCGAAATTAAGGCAGCCAAGTTGGAGCAACCCAATCGCTAGGATGGAAAGATTAGGGTCAATCAAACAGGGCCAAGAGCTAGAGCTAGAAGACTAGTAAACGAGGATCTATCGATGAGTCAACCTGATGGTCTTTCACTACTACTGGGTCTCATGCTCTCAGGTCTAGTGAGCTACGGCCTTCTCACGGGCGGCTCTACAACACGTTCGAGCGCTTCCTTTGCCAAGAATCCAACGATCTGGAGTATTGGCATCGGCATGCAGGCGTTCATCGCCCTCTACTGTTTTATGCGCAGCGAATTCATAACGAAGCACCTTGGGATTGACTGGCTATATCAAGCAATCACAAGCGACAGCGGTATCAATAAAGAACTGTTTGCGGTTATCTTCGTAACAGGCAGTATTATTTGTGGTGGCTTCTGCTTCCTTACCCGCAACCTATTTCTAGCACTAAGCACTGCCCGCCAAGGAGAGAATCTTAGCTATAAGACAGCAGCCCAGCCAGCACAACCGAGCACCACTAGCCTCTCCGCCAACGGCAGCAACACTGAACCCGTAAGTAAGTACCTTACACAAATAAACTACACAAAAAAAGATCGCATTTTCTATGGACTATTTGGCCTTTTCGCCAGTGCCTTCTTCGCCATGATGAGCTATTCCACAATCTATTCATATCCCTGGCATTCCCACTGGTCGACAACTAAAGGAATAGTCAAAGAAGTTAGAAGAAATGCGAAAGTACAAAACGTTGAATATTCATACTCAGCAGACAACAGAAATTTCGTTGCAAAAGAGCAGTTCCATTGGCATGGAATGTTGCTGCACACAGGCGATCAAGTAGTCGTAAGGTACGACCCGGTCGTCGTTGCCCACTCTGCGATTCAGACTGGGCCAACGACAGCAACAGGCTTGTGGATTCTTGGCTCCCTTTTTATGCTTATAGAGGCAATAAAACAGTTCAAGGCTCCAACCGGTCCTGCAACAGGCATGAAGCTTAGGCTCTATTGAAGCTAGTTAGACTTGCTGCAACTTCCAAGTACCCACTTTGAACTGCCAGAGCATGAGTAGACCCAACAGCACCGCTGGAATAGCCACAGCGTACCAGCAACCAATCGGCCCCATGCCAAAGGTTATGGTGAGCAACCAGGCCAGAGGTAGACGGATTAGTGCCAAGCATATAACAGATGCCCACATCGGCCACTTGGTATAGCCAGCACCGTTCATGGCACCCATGAGAATGAGCCAGATAGCCACAAATGGTTGAGCCAGACCAACTACTTGAAGATACTGCACTGTATATTCAAGCACCAATGGATCGCTAGTCATGGCCGAAGCCAGCGGTCTAGCACCAAAGAAGAGCACCATGGCAATAATGGCATTGAGCCCAGCGCCAACAAAGGCGACCTGCCAACCAGCCAAAGCCGCTCTCTCTGGCTGTTTAGCACCAAGGTTTTGCCCAACAATTGTCGCTACAGCCATGCTCAAAGCATAGACGGGAAAGCCACCAAGCATCTCTTCTAAACGCCAGCCTATTCCCCATGCAGCTTCAGTAGCAGTCGGATGCATGGTGTGCGCGAATATAACCAGAAGCACGCCGTTTCCGCCCACCCAAGCCAAATCTTGCACACAAGCTGGAATGCCAATCTTCATCAGTCGCATAAACCAATCTATCGACGCTTCACTAAGCATCTTTCTCAAATCTAAGCACTCACCTAAATCTGAACGCTTCAAAAGAACCAGAGAAAGTGTCAGGCCAAGAATACTAGCAATGCCCCACGACATGCCGATTCCAGCCACACCTAAATGAAATGGCTTGATGCACAAAAGATAGTCTAAAGCAATGACCTGAGCTGTAATTAGCACCATAACTATCATCGGCACTCTGGTATTACCACGCGCCCGAAATATAGAATTGCTTACCCATAAAACCGTAAATGGCAGTTGAGCTAACAAATCAAATTTCAGATAGTCCCAACCGAGCTTCTCCACATCTGGTGCCGCACCAAGTAGGTGCAAAAGCGGCCGACACAAAATCAGCCCGAGCCCTGCTGAGCAAATGCCAAAGATGACAGAAAACAATAGTGCTTGCCGAGCAGCCACAACTGTCTTTTCTTTGTCACCTTCGCCCCAGAAACGGCTCACCAAGGCGTTCGTACCTGAAGATAAAGCCACTGCTAGCAGTATCATAAAAATTGAAATTTGCCCACTGACACCGACAGCCGCCTGAGCTTGAGAGCCGAGTTTACCGGCCACCCAAATATCAGCAAAACTGGCGAATGCAATTGTCACCATATTTAAGAATAATGGCCACGACAAGGTCCAGATTGCCAACCAGAGCGAGCCTCTGGTGATGGCTTCATCGCCAGGGGTTGGCAATTTCTCAGCTACAGTGTTCTCGTCCAAACCAACATCTACATCGACTTCCATGTCTAATTCACTTATATGCGCGTTCATATGTTCCTCTTTGGCGAAGCGCCAAGTTGTTCTTTATCCAAGACAAACTCTTTCTTTAAGAACAAAAATAAATTTGCTCAGAAACGAAAATAGCGCCATCTCTTGCGAAAATGGGCACAAAAAAACCAACAGCGTGCGCCGAGCCCAGAGGGCAAGTTGTCGCAGACCATTGGTAGTCAGTTAATGTCTCATGACTCTACATTACCTTCTTTTTTGAAAAAGGCAATAGTTTGTTAAGGCCTCCTCGAATTTGCATCTACCCCACGACTGATTTTTTAGAAGAAATAGATCGCTATTGCGGATGATGGTGCGGTAGGAGCGAAGTACTAGAATAATGGTGCAAGGACAAGGAGAACACCAGGATAAATGAAAACAAAATTGGTTAAAGAAACCAATAAAAACTTCTCAAACGGCCGTTCCTAAGCATAACCTTCTTAAGGGTTGATTTTCAGAGGAACTGGCCGTTTCTGTATTGTAAGACCTTGCCCAAGACCTTCTCACCGCACTTTCAGACTGTTTAATAATTTCAGTGATTAACCGGGTATAGAAAATGCAATTGCTCACAGAAGGAAGTTGATGCACTCAGTCGACCACTTACCCCTCTGGGTATTTTTCACCCTAGTTCTCTTATTTTCGCTTTTCTGGACCGAATGCGGCTACAGAGTAGGCGCCCATCGTCGCAAGCTAGACCCAAAAGAGCCAGAGGCACCGCTCGGCACCGTTGTAGCATCTATTCTCGGCCTGCTGGCCTTCATGCTAGGCTTTACCTTTAATGTTGCCATAAATCGCTATGACGATAGAAGAGAAGCTGTTCTAAACGAAGCTAATGCCATTGGCACCACTTATTTGCGTGCCGATTTCATGGACAATCAAGCAAGAGATAAGGCCAGAAAACTTTTGCGCGAATATGTACAGCTGCGCGTAGATGGAATTCTACCCACACCGGAATTCCAGCAGGTCATTGCTCGCTCAGTCGAAATACAAAACGATCTCTGGAGTGGCGCAACAAACCTGGCAAAAGAGCATCCAACACCAATATCGGGGCTTTATGTCAGCACGTTAAACGAAGTTATCGACATGCACTCCAAACGCATCACCTTGGGGCTGCACTCTCGCGTTCCACTCTCAGTCTGGCTAGTCTTATTCGCCGTATCAGCTTTGGCCATGCTCAGTGTAGGCTTCTATTTCGGCTTGACTGGCAATAGGAGCTGGGCAGAGACAATTGTATTAATTGTCACTTTTGCTCTGGTTATGCTGCTGGTGGCAGATCTAGACAGGCCCCATGAAGGTCTTATCAAAGCCAGTCAACAGCCAATGATTGACTTACACAATCAATTGGGCCCACCATAGCAGCTCCCCAGTTTCGCATCTATCCCAAGATTGATTCTTCCGCAACCTAGATCAACATTGAGGACGATGTTGGTCTGGGCTGCTAGTACTAGAATACTAGTGCAGGAAAAAAGGATGTCTAAAACATAAAAGAATGGCGGAACTGGTTAATGACACCAGTCAAAAGCTTCCCAAACGGCCGATCCCAAGCATAACCCTCTTAAGGGCTGATTTTCAGGAGATCTGGCCGTTTCCGTTTGTCTAAATCTCCCAATCTTAGGGTAATGCCTAGGTTGAGAGTAGGCGAACTCTGGGTTCAACGCTTAATAATCTGTAGGACAATAGCGGTGAGCTGCTCTTTGCTGGCTGCCGGAGTGATACGGTGAAGTAAGCGAGGTGAAATTGATCAGTTTTGCTAAATCTAACTCCCACAACAGCGCTCAATGTCACTAAAAACGTCGAAGCGGTCAAACAGCCCGGACTGACGGCTCTGAGTTTGCAAATTTTGGAGCGCACAATGGCTTGGTCAGACCAAGCTCGCGCGCACAAATACGAAACAGAATTCAAACTTATAGAACAGGAGCGTCGTCGAGTGGCGAAAGAACTTCATGACGAAGTTCTGCCGCATTTGAGCAGACTAGTGCGTACCTTGCAATCAAAAGAAAAAGGCCTAGAAAAGGACGCAGAAACAAAACAAATAGTTTCAGCCCTGCACGACCTCAACGAAACTCTGCGTGACCTACTAGCTGAATTACATCCAGTAGACCTCGAAGAGCTTGGCCTTAGTTCTGCGGTACAAAATTTGTGCCATAGATACTCGCGATACTATAGAACTGCAATTAATTGCAGAGAAGAGAATGAGACGTGCAGCCTCTCTAGCCTACAACAATTGGCACTCTACCGCGCGCTGCAATTGGTCTTGAAATACTTTGCCGAGGATGATCGAGGCAATAGCAACCTGCTGGTGCGCCAACAGTGCAAGAACGGCACAATTCGACTTGGCCTCGGAGTTGAGAGCAAAGACTATTCGGTAGCAAAGACATTACTACACTCAATGCCGGAGCCGGAGCTTGACGCCTTCTTCACCTGGTGCAGCCTGGCTGGGGCCGAAGTGCAATTTACAACCTGGAGCAAGCAAGAAGCAAGCCGCTTCCTCGTTCTCTCTGCTCATGATTGCAAATCAGCTACTCACAGTGCACCAAGCGAGCAGATTGAGCGCAGTAATCAAATTGACAATCTCAGCCGAATCAGGCTGCAAGAACTCGAACAAATTATGGCAACAGCACAGAGCGAATGGATTGATCTCTTAGAGAAAAATTCTAATTTCTGGGAGCCTATGACAATTGCCCTTGAGCGCAAAAGGCTCTTATGTGAAATCGAACGAGCAGTATCGCCGGGCTTTAGAAAAGTAGAGTTGTTAACTGAGAACCTATCCAACAACTCGCTCAGCAAAGCAGCTAAGGCCAGCCTAAACACTGCCAAGCAATTGGTTGATGCAGTCGTAAGCGAAACCTTTCCACGACAGTTGGACAATCACAACCTCATCTCGATGATCAAGCTGCTAATCAACAAATTCCACAGAGCGACTCTAATAAAGCCAAACTTGATAGCTGGAAAGAGTTCAGCCAATATCAAGCTTGATACCAGTATGAAATTGGTTGTGCACCGCATTGTTCAAGAAGCACTCAATAACATAGAAAAGCATGCGGAAGCAAAAAATATTACAGTACTGCTCGAACCAGAAAGAGAGCACTTAGTCATCTGCATAGAAGATGATGGAGTGGGCTTCAACGAAGAGCAGAATCACACGCATCGGGGCTTAAAGAATATCAAAGAGCGGGCCAAAGCAATGGCTGGCACCGCCACCTGGCAGAAGTCTATCTCATATCAAAGCGGAACGCTCTTAACTATCAAACTGCCAAATTTATAAGTGTTCTGCCGCATAACAATTCTAATTAGGGTGATCACTAAGTGCTAATTGAGCATCCCATGATTACGGCCTGCTGCGATGTTTGGCAAGATACCAATAGCAGAGGCCGTTTACAGATGGGTATGACTATGTCTATTATCAATTTACAGACTAAAGAAATAAATATCAAGGTTGTTTACTATGGTACTGGCCTTGGCGGAAAAACAACCAACCTCAAATATATCTATAGCCAGGTCTCGCCTATTAGCAGAGGCGATCTAATCAGCCTGGCCACTGAAACAGAGCGCACCCTGTTTTTTGACTTTATGCCTCTAAACTTGGGAAAAGTACGTGATTTCTCCGTAAGACTATCACTATATACGGTGCCCGGCCAGGTCGAATATAACGCTAGCCGAAAGCTAATCCTCAATGGAGTCGATGGCATAATTTTTGTAGCCGACTCAGACGTTATGAAAGAGCAGGAAAATATTGAATCGCAGGAAAACATGCTAGAAAATCTCGCCGCCTACGGCCTGACCATAGACAAAATGCCATTGGTGCTGCAATACAACAAAAGAGATTTATCGACAGCAATGGCAATTGAGCGAATGGAAAAGAAATGTAATGTCTTTGAAGTACCAAGCTTTGAAGCCGTGGCTTCTCAAGGTAGTGGCGTATTCTCCACCCTAAAAGCAGTCTGCCGCCAAGTTCTAAACCGACTACAATAATGACAGTAAGATAGGTAAGACAACTGGCTGAAAGGTCAAAAGCAGGTGCTACAGATGACCATTGTCATTGCCGATGACCAGGAGCGCGAAAGGCTCTGGCTAAAAGAATTGCTGAAGACAAGCCTCGGCCCAGACACCAACGTTCTTGAGGCCAGCAATGGTCAAGAAGCCATCGACTTAGTCAATTTAAAGAATCCTGCCTTGGTATTTCTCGACATAGAAATGCCAGTAATGTCAGGCATTAAAGCGGCCGAGAGCATAATGAGCAGTCACCCAAAGACTGCAGTGATTATGCTCTCAAATCACTCTGACGAAGTCTTTGTGCGCAAGTTATGGAAACTGGCACCATCAGATGGAGCCTTTGGTTATGTGCTTAAAGACTCGACAGACCAGCAAGTAATTGATGCTGCAAACGCAGTTCTTAGCGGAGACTGCTGGATACACCCTCGCATCCAGCGCGTTATACGCCGTAGCGAAAGCAGTGCTACGGCCCTTACCGAATCAGAATTTGAGGTTCTGGGCGGCATCGCCATGGGTTTCACCGACAAAGCTATCGGACGAAGGCTTTACATCACAGACAAAGCTGTGCAAGCGAGGCTGAAGTGTTTATACGGCAAACTTGGTATCGCCCTCAAA
>CAJXZK010000174.1 GCA_913063055.1 uncultured bacterium | reverse complement strand
TTTTTCAAGCAGAAGACGGCATACGAGTTCTAGTACGGTCTCGTGGGCTCGGAGATGTGTATAAGAGACAGCCGAGTACTCGATTAATATTCAAATTAGTCAACTGAGCCATCTGGGATGCAGGTAAAAGCTGATCGGTGCTGTTAGAGGGCGAGTCATCAATCAAAACAGTGCCAATGCCAGCATCGGCAAACAAACCACCAAGGTGATCACTTTGCTCTTGCATCGCTCTCGTCTTCAAATAATCATCTAAGTCTGTGCAACGAAAACGGGCAAGCAATTTTCTAATCATGCACTGATAGAAGAGAGACAATGGAATATGCCGACTAAGCATGTCAGGCAAACGGCTCTCACAGTAAGGCTTAGCAAAATCAACTATTGAACAACTGCGATAATCAAGCAACAAACACTGTGCTTGATTGTCTACCATTTCGATCAACTGCGGCTTCCTCTCACTAGTTATTTTCCTTTCGACTTAATCAGCTTTTGCACGTCAGCGGCTTTCTGCTTCAAGTCTTTGGACAACTCTTTATTGCCAAAATGGACGGCTTCGTAAACCGTGAAAAACTCGCCAAGAGCAACGGGCAGGTCTCGATCTACCTTCATACCTTGCTTCAAGCGATCGGCCACAAGTTCACCAACGCGACGAACAAATTGCTCACTGGTTTCAGACTCTATTCTCTCAATTTTTATTTTCTTGAGATCTTTGATGATTGCTATATAAACTTTCCACTCCGGACCACGCCAACTGTTAAGAGCAGCTTGTCGCTTTAAATGACGAAGGAAGAGAATAACACCAAAGATAATACCAGCCAGTAAGAACAGTAAAGAGAATATGATTGCAATCCAACCGGCAATACGTCGAGGGCTGAGCCCCTCCTGGTCGGAGAAATTCATGCCAGCCTGAGTTTCAAGCATTTTCTGAATACCAGACAGGCTATAGCCTTCTTCCCGTGCCTGAGCTGGCAAAATGCCATCAGGAACTGAATCGAAGGGAACCCAACCATACTCAGGGACAAATACTTCAGCCCAGAAGTGCAGATCATTGGTACGCACTTCGCGAACGCCAGAAACTTTATTGGTAGAACCAATACCATAGCCACTGACCAAGCGAGCGGGCAATCCGACACTGCGGCATAGCACAACGAATGTTGAAGCGAAGTCTTGACTATTGCCGAGTTTACGCTCAAGCAAGAACTGCTTGATGCGATCTTCTGCCGGCGTAAAGCCTTCGGGTTTTGAGACTTCGTAAGCGGCTTGGGTACGCAAAACGTGACAGAGTCTATCAGCCTGGCTGAACCAATTACCGGTGGTGCCAACGGCCTGATTAGCGAAGTCAACAACTTCGGGAGAGACATCTTCAGGCAATTGCAAGTAATTTGCTAGCACCTTACGCAGCGAGGTTTCTTGATCAGCAGTGAGACCAGGCTCAATGCGCATATGGTTAGTGTCGTAAAGAGGTAGCTGTGATATCACCTTAAAGGTGGTGCCTTTCTTAATTGGATCAGCGGCGAAAACCATACCGTAGTCGTTGACAGTAATTTTTTTAGAATCAAGTCCAACGGCTTGAGGTATCCAACAGACTGGAACGATATTATCAAGGTCTCCCACCATCTCATAACCCTGAGTCAACTCAACTACAGGCATAATCTTGGGGACAATAAAAGCGTTAGCTTTCTTGAGATCGAAGCTTGGTTTGTCCGGGCGGAAGAAAACGAAATTAATGGCAGAATCAGCACCATATCCACTTAGTTGACCATCAAGCGACAGCAAGCGCTCTTGTTCAAGCTGCCGTTCCGCTTCGGCCTCTTCCAATTCGGCCTTCTTAGCTGGATCATTGACATTTTCTGCAGCCCCAGCCGGATTACTACTAGCACCATTATTAGTATCACTGCCAGTATCATCGACTAATTCGGCGCCAGGTGCAGCAGAACTGGTCTCGCCCGAACTATCAGATGTCGGCTTGCCTGTTACAGGCCTTATGTTCATATTTTTCGCTTTTAAACCGTCTTTAGAACGGCTCCAATAGCGACCATCAAAATTATCAAAGACAGCTCTTCGTTCCCAGAACAACCTGGTCGAACTAACCTTAAATAAGATTTCGCCTTGTTTCTGAAACGGATTGACGTCCATATCGATTACTTTGGCTGAAATAATTCCAGGTGGCAGTGGATTCTTGTCTTTAGCGTTCTTATCGGCACCGCCTCCAGCCTTACCATTACCATCTTTTCCAGTTTTATCTTTTCCAGTTTTGTCTTTAGCGTCTTTGTCTTTTGAATTTTTAGCTTTAGCATCCGCCGTCGCTTTAGCTTCTTTATCCTTGCTATTTTTCTCTTTAGAGGCCTTGTCTTTAGCCTTAGCATCAGCTGTCGCTTTAGCACTATCACTAGCAGCATTCTTATCTGCCTTAGCGCCTTTGGCTCCTTTAGCCGTAGTCTTTTCTGGTACTTCGGCTGCATGCTTTTCAGGAGCTTTCACTGGGGCAAAAGCTGGCTTATCTTGGTCTTCGCCGGGCTTGGCCATTCCCAAATTGCGTATCGGCGCTGTGTACGGATTTCTTGCGGGTTCTTTCTTAGGAGAATGATCAGAAAAATCAGGAAGCAGCCTCAATAGATTGGCGAAGCTGAGATTGTGAATACTCGAAGTAATAATGTCGATGGTGTCATCTGAGCGCGGCACGAAGAGAAATGCCAAAATAGTGATGAATGGCAACATTGCCAATGTGAGCTGGGCACTCCCTCTTGGTCTACGTCTCTTATCGGTCAACGAAGATGGCACCACTGGCGCTGCTTGCATTGGTTTGTCGAGCCAGTTTGTCAATGTGCGCGACATACAATCGTAGTAGAGCATCATGGTGCCTAAACTGATATATGTCAGCACTGTGGCTCCGAAGTAAATACTACGGGCAACCGGTGACAGGCAACAGAGGATAAGAGCCCCTAGCATAGCCGAAAGATTGATATCAGAACGTGACTTCAAGTCAAAGGTATGCAGAGCAAAAGTGCCGGCAATGAAGTGCACCACTGGCCCCCAGAAATCAGCAGGGCCGTTGATAGGGTTTAAAAACTCAGCTAAGGCATTGGCACCGACACCAAGAACGCCGACAATGACGATACCTTGCATCCATTTCTGGTTTTCATAGCGATATTGGTAGGCCACAAGACTGCCAACGGTACAAAGAGTGAAAGCCAATACAATCACTGGCCAAGAGGTTTTTATAAAAATACAGCTTGCCACTATGCAAGTCAGAGTCATGCAATAGACAATTACCCGCAGGGCAATTGAATCTTCTGGAGATTGGTTACGATTGCTCATAGGCCTTCAAAATCTCCTTCCCATTCAATTCTAGCCAGAACTTTTCCTGAGGTAGGTCCTAATTCGGTACGCTCAGCTTTCTCTGTCTTCTTAGCTGCTGCACCGCGACTCTTAGCATTAGCTGTCTTCTCGGTTTGCACCTCCATACCGGGAAGGGGCTGATCATCGTCTTGCCAACTAGGCGAAACTTCAACCACTTCAACAGGAAGGCAGACGACATCACCACGCCCCGGGCTATGTTTGACAATTTTTTCAGAGGTAGGCAGCACAGTGACCAGGGGGCGATCGTTGATATGGTCCCAAGTCGCAGAAGGAGTCTGAGACTCTTCATCAAAGGTCTTGCGATTAGCAGCAACTTTGGTAATTGGCTCGACTCTCGCTAATATCTCTGCCGTTAGAGCCAAACCAGGAGGTATGTGCGGCAGATCAATGAGCAAGTCTTGTAGATCACCAGACTCAGTAGAAGGGTTGAGCAACAGTCTGGGCATGTGCCCTAAGTTATGGCCAAGATGAACCAAAGAATTGATCAACTTAACCGTCAGCTCAAATTGTTCCGGACTGCGATAATTGGCTCTCAAGTTCAACAAAATATCAAAAACCGGTAAGGTCTCAGAATCAAACTCACGCACCAACATCTTGCCTTGCCGAGCGGTTGAAGCCCAGTGAATGTGCCTCATGCTATCCCCACTGCGAAACTCGCGAACACTGCGGAAACTGCTTGATTGATGGGTGATAACAGAGGTAGAAGTAGCATGACCCATGGGCGAAACGATGCCACTAAGTAGATAGAGAAAATTACCTGATATTGGCAATACGTCAGGGTAAACAGTAATGCTCGGTTTGGTAGCTGACGCCTCCGTCATTTTGACAGTGCGCGACCACCAAGTAATACCCAGGGGGAAACAGGTAGAAAGCTCTACGTTCTCAAGGAAGTAAACACCGCGCTTCAGCGATGGTGTAGGAAAACTAAACCACTCGTCATTGTCGAGTTTGTCTATATAGACCGGGTCTGGTGCAACCATGACATCGCTAGGTTGACCATCAGCCGCACGCTTAGTCATGTTGACTGTCATTCTAAGAGCGCGAGTAGGCACCACCCACGATATCGGCCCTAACTTAAAATGACGCTTAATATTAACGCGTATGGTAGCCGTTTCTTGAGCGGCAACCTCTTGCGGCAACAGGTAACCAGCTGAAAGACCAGCCAATTCGAAAAAGGGCAAGAGAAAGCCCAATATCAATGCAACCAGAAAAGCAGCAGAAAGTAAGTAAATCCATTCGCTAGCGACAAAGGCAGCAAAAACATACAGTGCCACCGACAGCATCACTAGCCCAAACTGACGGCCTTCCAGGAAGACGGTGTAACCGCCTCCAAGCGGTATGCGCAAGCGACGGCCGCCAGATGTACCAAAGACTGGCTCTTGAGAAATAGGACGACCTGGCGCCATACCTGATGAAGGCGAAGAAGCATCAGGACCCGCAGAGAGAGCCCCTGGTTTCTTGGTGTTATCACTTGTCCGACTCTTGCCACCATCACCTGAACCAGGACCTTTTTTAGGCTGGGACGGGGACGGTCTCAAGGATTTTTTCGATGAGTTCTGCATGACTGACCCGATTGGTCTTTACTTTTGGTAAAACACGATGTCCGAAAACTGAAGGGGCAAGCAACTTAATGTCGTCTGGAGTAACAAAATCTCGTCCGTCGATAAAGGCATTGGCTTGTGCAGCTCTAACCAGCAGTTGGGATCCCCGAGGGCTGACCCCAAGTAGTACTGATGGGTGTTTTCTTGTCGTTTGAACAATTTGGACTACATAGTTAACCAATGCATCATGCACAAAGATCTTCTTAACCCCGGCTCGAGCGTTGAGGACATCTTCGGTACTCAGTATTGAATCTACATGGAAACCACCTTCACGCATGGTCTTTTTGATGATTTCAGCTTCTTGATCAGCTTGTGGATACCCTAACGACATTGACATCATGAACCGGTCTAATTGAGCTTCCGGCAAAGGGAATGTCCCGTGGTGCTCAATCGGGTTCTGTGTCGCGATAACAAAGAAAAGTTGAGGCAGTGGCCTAGTAGTACCGTCACTGGTGACCTGGCCTTCTTCCATAGCTTCCAAAAGAGATGACTGTGTACGTGGAGTAGCACGGTTGATTTCATCAACAAGAAGAATGTTAGTGAAAATCGGCCCTGGGAGGAAGTGAAAACTGTTGTCTTTCTGGTCAAAAATATTGACCCCGGATACGTCAGAAGGCAGCAAGTCGGGCGTGCACTGAATCCGCTTGAAGTTAGCAGTTACCGAATTGGCAAGACTCTTAGCCAAGAGGGTCTTACCTACCCCGGGCACATCTTCCAACAGGACATGACCACCAGCAAGCAGAGCAACAACGGCCAGTTTAGCCGGTCGCGCCTGACCAACCAAAGCTTTGCCCATGTTTTGGACCAGTGCCTTCGCTGCTCCACTGTAGGCCGAGGTTGGACCAGGGCTTGTGTTAGCAAAAGCTTGCGGTTTATTCACGTTCTCAGACCCTTCTTTTAGTGAATGACTTAAACCCAGTAACAAGGGCTTTCATACCCAGCTATAAGTTACACCTAAACGGCCTGAAATTAGCTGCCAGCGGAAGTCAAGCAATTTGAATCCAGGATTTTGGCAATTTATCAGCCTCCTGCACCTATGCAAGGCTTGCTATTCTCTTATAATTGCTAAGGAAGCGAGCAATCTAAGATTTACGGCTTACATCACTGCAGGAAGCGACGGATGTCAAACAACACCAAGTTAATTTTGATAGGGCTAGCAATTTGTGTCGTCCTCGGCGTCTTGCTGCAAAACACTATTTTCAATGCACTGAAGCAAGATCTTGGCGGCACCAATGAGCTACTGCCACCAGACCAAATGGCCAAAAAGGCGAAGACCGAAGCTATCAAGAATCAGAAGAAGTTTGAAAAGAGTCATCAGAACCCTTAGCTTAAAATTGGCTTTGTAATGATTCTTAAAACTAAGACTTAAGCCAGACCTTCACTGGAGCCTTCGCTTTTGCTTTGTACAGCTTCTGGTTCTGACTCCAGAAGCATGTAGCGATAGACAACATTAAGAGCGCTGGCTACTGGTATGGCGAAGATAATACCGAGCATGCCATCAATCTTGGCACCAATCATGATCGCAATAAATATGACAACTGGATGAAGTCCTATTTTATTGCCGATATAGCGAGGCGCCACCAGATTGTCTTTGAGCCACTGAAAAATATTGAAAACCAATAGCAAGACGACCACCTGACCAATACGGTTGGTCGGGATATTGTCTAGCCCATTTAATGCCACCACAATCAGAGCTGGCAAGAAACCAATAGGCGGTCCAATCACTGGCACAACTTCCCAAATACCTAGCAAGACGCTGAGCACCAGAGCAAATGGCACACCAATTACAAGATATACCACTAGCATCACAACACCGAAGAACAAACCAAGCACCAATTGCCCGCGAAAGAATGCCTGCAAACTAACGTCAATTTCGGCTGCCATATTCTTTAGTGAGTGGTGATAGCTCTTAGGGAATGCCGCAATAACCCAGTCAGTCATGCGATAACCATCCAACATAAAGTAGAACGACACCACCAAGATACTTAGGGCATAGAGCAACCAAGTCATAGTAGACATAGCCACTTCACCAACTCGAGAGAAAATCATTGAGGTGTCAGGCTTAGGAATGTTCTGCGCCACAGTAGTGACCAAGTCGATCGCCCGTACTTGTATCTGAGCAGCATGTAGACGCTCATCGAGCGGGGCCAAGGAGCGACCGAAGCTCTCAATCGTGCGCGGCAATTCATGAAACACCGACTCGATTAATTGATTGACCTGCACTAACAGCGATGGCACGACGGTGAGCGACAAAATTACTAAAACAACCGCGACAATAGCGTAAACAACGAAAATTGAGAAAGCTCGATTCTTCAAGAACTTCTCTAGCCAGTCGACCACACTAATAAACAGATAAGAAATGAGAATAGAAATGCCAAGGATTCTGACTATATCTAAGAAGTACAAAACAAACTGACAAGCAGCACTGAAAATTATTATCGACAAAACTGCGATGACAAGCTTTCTTTGCAGTGCTAGCAGAGGATCTTTCGGTCGGTTCAAATTTGATTCTGCCACTAATTAGCGCCTTTGTTTTAAGGAGTAGGCTTTGATGTCTTAATGAAATCGATTTTTGATTTTAGTTCACCAGGGATAGTGGCAGCAGTATAGCCTCTGATCTCCACAACCTTCTTATATTGATTAAAAGCTTCGTCTAAATTCTTGGATTTCAGGTAGATGTCGCCAAGTAGCTCACAATATTCCGAGCGATCTGGCTTTAGCATCAAGGCCAGCTTGATTTCTTGCTCAGCAGCATCTACAGAAGTGTTCTCAGAACCATCTTTGCTGGCTAAAAGAATTTGGGCAAGGCGAAAATGCGAATCAGTATCAGCAGGATCAAGCTGAATAGCCTGGCGAAAAGATGCCTCTGCTTCCGGCAACCGTTTTTGCCGCTGCAGAATTATACCGAGATTAAAGTGATAGTCAGCTCTCTGGGGCCTGAGCTTAAGAGCTAAACGAGCTTCGCTCTCAGCCATTTGAAACTGGTCGAGATCTTTGAGCGCTAGAGCAAGATTATTGTGGTAGCCAGCAGCTGAAGGATTGATTTGAATGGCGCGGCGGTAGCATTCAACCGCTTCCTTGAGCTTGCCACTAGACTGCAGCTCAATTCCCTTTAAGTTTAGCTCTCTCGCTTGAGCCGAAACTCCTGACGATGAAACTGAAGAAGGTTGCTGGGCCAAGCCTGGCACCGTAAAAGTAAGACCAAGATGTACAGCAAAGGCCATACAAGATATATAGCGAACGAAGCTAGACCTAGTTATCGCAAGCATAAACACAGATTTCACTCTCTAAACCAAATGCATATTACTCTGCTAAGCTTCACAGGTAAAGATAGGAAAGGTAGCATGCGCAAACGCCTTTTAATTTCAGCACTGGTAATCGCGCTCTTAGTAGACATAGCAGGCATAGTCTTTTTCATATTGTTCTTGACTCAGTCTGGCAAGCTCCACAAAGTGCAAAAAGAAAAACAGGTCATGGCCGATAGCCTTGCATCCCTGCGCAACCACCAGGCCTTCACAGTAGACAAGCCCCTTGAGCTACCAGAGCGACACACCTTTATATCAAAGCTAGATGGCGTGCACGATCTCTACGCTCTGGCTCCACCAATGGTTTTTGATGGCAGCAAAGACCTAACTCTTGTAATCTATTTACATGGCATGGGCTCAAATGATCTTGAACCATTTGTTTCGCCAAAACAAAGCCCCATCGCCCAAAATATTCAAAGCCACTATCCCGCCGCAATTGTTGCCTCACCCAACTATCGCGCCACCACATCATGGGCCAACAAGGCAGCGATTACTGACATTGACCAAAACATTCACGAACTGATGGAGCGCTATCCGGTCAGCCGTGTAGTAATCATGGGCACCTCCATGGGCGGCTGCTCCGCCCTGGCGTATAGCTATCTAGCTGCCGAAGACATCAAAGCCAAGATTGTAGGAGTGGTAGCCTGCGAAGGCGCTGGAGATTGGCTCACCCTCTATCACAAAACCCCTTCCCGCCTGGTTAAGACCGGCATGATTATCGGTCTTGGTGGTCCGGCAGAGACGGTTCCGAATATGTATCAAGAACGCAGCATTATTAACAACCTAGAAAAAATAAGGGCTGGCACTAAGTTTGCCTTGATTTCAGCCAATCAAGACACGGTCATTCCGCCAGCCTTTCAGAAGGCCCTAGAGGAAAAACTGAAAGAAGCCAATCTTCCCACTAAGCTAATTGAAGTACCCGACAAGCACGGCGTGCCAGCCTCGGAGTTTTACGTGGAAGGCCTCAATTTTGTACTCGGCAAATAAGTTACGAAGAAACCTTTTTCCAAAGCCCCTGGCTATGGAGTTCTTTCCATTTATCGCCTTCTTTGACAAAGACTTTGGTGTCATGTGACTCAAAGACCACAGGATGCTTGCCCCCCATCACCTTACGCAAAACACAAGTGACAGTGGCTGTGTTGCCGTGAACTTTGGCATAGGGCTGATAGATGGTGTATGACACAGCGTGGGTTTCAGAGGCCTGCACTGACTGTTCATAGCGCTCTTTAATACGAGCAATAACTTGCTTTTTTCCCACTAGCAATTGCTTGGTGATGTCGTCAAAAGTCGTGACATTTTCATCGAAATACTCAGCGAAGTGTTCGAAATCACCTTTGTTAATGGCCTTGGCCATTTCATGCAAAGTATCGATAACCTTCTGCGACTCAACACAGGCAGCGTGAGGATCAACACAAGTAACATCGCACTCATCTTTTGTCTCTTTTGTTTCAGCAGCCACAGCACCGGGATAGTTGAGCGGAGAGCAGCAGACAAAACCTAACGCCAAGAGAGCAATGGTTGGCAGCTTCAGAGCCATTCTAAATTGATTATTTAACATCATTATTCTCCTTGGCCCTTACTGTGCACGGTTCATAGCAGTTTCAACATCACGCAGCGCTCGATCGTTGTCACGCAAATAGCTGTTGACCGTATCAAGCTGAGTTTGCAAAGCAGATATTCTTACAGCCAGGCGATTTGCTTCGCCCTGTAAATAATTGCGTTGGTCAAGGAGAGCATCGCGACTACGTTGCAGGCTACCGTATACTTGCGAATTGGCAGCAACTGAAGCAACACAGGCAACCACGAGAAACTCAACTACCATAATGGCAATCACAGTTGTCACCTTCAAATTTACGGTGGTGGCCACCGCTCTCTCAAGCTTCATATCAACTCCATAGACCCAGAGCCAGCGAAGCTTATAATATTAACGCACTCTCAACTAGAATACAAAGGGCAAATCGAAAGTATATGTCATCCGTAATATCAACGAAAATTACAGCCCACCTGCAAGAAGAGCTAATCGAGAAGCTTCTTGATTTGGCCTTTTTGGAAGACTTCGGCGGCATAAACGAAGACAGTGAGCAGCCTTTCGACCTCACGACATCAGCAACAGTCAGCCCCGACCTGCAAACAAGCGCTGATATTCTCTTGAAAGAACCCGCAGTGGTAGCAGGGTTACCATTCTTGGCCCGAGTAATGGAACGCCTGAGCAAAGCAATTGAAATTGAACTGCTGGTGGCTGATGGTACTTATATAGAGGATGTAAAAACCCCTGTGGTGGTAGCTAAACTAAAGGGACCGGCCCAGGCTATCCTCAAGGGCGAAAGGCTAGCCCTCAACATCATGCAAAGGCTTTCAGGTATTGCCACTCAAACAAGACGCTACACCAGCCTGGCTAGCCCCAAAGGTATCGCCATACTTGATACAAGAAAAACCTCTCCCGGTCTGCGGGTGCTTGAGCGCTATGGCGTTCGAGCTGGTGGGGGCACCAACCATCGCTTTGGCCTCTTTGATGCGATTCTCATTAAAGACAACCATTTAAAAATTGCTGGCGGAGTAAAACCAGCGTTGCTAGCAGCCGAGAAGTTTCTCAAGGCTCATCCTCATCTACAGATGAGTCAAATACTGTCGGTTGAGGTCAGTAACTTAGACGAATTACAAGAAGCACTAGATCTTGGAGCCAAACGAGTGTTGCTTGACAATATGACTCCAGATCAGGTGTGCCAATGCATCCAAAAGATATCGATCAATAGTAGCAACGGTAGCAGTGAGTATTTTGTCGAAGTATCCGGTGGCATTACCTTGGAAAACCTCAGTGGTTATCTCATAAGCGGAGTAAATGCCATCTCAACCGGCGCCCTTACTCACTCTGCACGCAATGTAGATCTATCGTTGGAATTTACAGACTAACTATTGACTTGCTCTAAGCTTGCAAAAGGCTGATTAAGTTTCTTGCATCTTATCTCTTGACAGCCCGGCTTTCCCTGCGCCATTTCAGGCTTTTCAAGCATGAGGCCATGGTAATTGCCAGACAGAGCATGACATTCCAAAAAGCTAGCTAAGGGTATACACTTGCATACATCTTCAGTTTGTCTTTATTTTTCAAAACGAGTTAATGAAGCAGTTGGGCTGGTAGTTCTACAGTCTATTGTTCTACTTTGTGCATGTAGCTCATGATGTTGAATTTGTACAAGCGCAAAGATACAAATTGAAGCTCGCCCCCCCACTTCACTCTCAAATTCAGGCAACCCGCAGGTCAGGTAAGGAAAGAACTTATGAACCCGCCCACCAAAGTTTTCATCGTCGACAGCGACCGTCTGGCACTGGTTACGCTGAGCCTTTGGCTTGAGCAACACAAAGACTTCGAAGTGGTCGGCACCGCTCTGCCTACAAGCAAATTAGAGCAAAAAATTCGCGAAAGCCAGGCTGATCTGGTAGTGCTGAGCCTTTCTACCGTTGGAATCGAAGCGGTAACCACCCTACGTCGGGTCAAACATACTTACAGCGATATTCCTGTCATCATTCTGCACCAGGGCGACGCCAAAGCAATCGAAGGGCCCCTGACCTTTGAATCAGATGCGCAACTATCACCTGATGCTAGCTTGAAAGATTTAGTTGAGACCATGAGAAAACTTGGCCTCCGTCAAAAAGTTGTAACTGGCTCGATGACTGCAAGCATGCTCACCAAGGCTGGCTAACAAATTTAGTGTATTTCGTCGAACTAATTGTCGTTTGCATAACCCTTGTGGTTCTGCGAAGCTTTTTGTCAGGTGAAAATACAAAAGACAGCGGCAGCTCTGGAGAGCACCTTGATTTAGAACCAGTGGAAATTGCCTATCTGTCGCGCAACGGTGACACCACTTTTGCTTTGAGCATATTGGTATTCGACATGCTACATAAAGAAGTGAAGAGCCGCTTGAACAACTCAGGCGATTCTCTGTTAATAG
>CAJXZK010000173.1 GCA_913063055.1 uncultured bacterium | reverse complement strand
CCTTTGGTGCAGTTTGTGATGCTGCGTTTTGAATTGCAGCGGCTGGAACTGAGCCGTGATTGAGAGCTGTTTCTGCGAGCGCCAACTCTTCATGATCTTGGCTGTGGTTTTTGCGGTAGTGCTGAATTGCTTTGGCCAAGCCGTCGCAAGGAGATTGCACTACTACTGCTTTGTCAGAGTCTGAGAACTTGAAGAAGGCTGGGTAGCCAGATTGAATGTTGACCAGCTGATGAACGATTGTCATCTCTGCTTTGGAGCGCTCTTCTTCGCCAAACTCAGCAGCGTACTGCAAGAACGATGAAGCGAGGCGTCCAACTGCTTCAAACAAACCAGCTTCTACGGCACCTGGTTTGCCCATACGGGCGTAGACTTCAACTAGTTCACCTGGATGGTTTTTCTCATGGTTCAAGCTGACATGCAAAGTCGAGCCACCGTCAGGCGAGCCGACGCGTACTTTGTAGTTTTGACCAATAGTTTCGTCAACATGAATGTTGCGACGCTCCTGGTGGCCAAGTTGAGCTAGCAAATCTGATTCGCGGTCATAGTCATTGCTGGCAATTTTTTCTACAGGTTGAGATAGACGGCTGCCATCTGGATAGAAGGTGATGTCTTTGACACCAAGTTTCCAAGCCAGAATTACAGAGTCGTGCACTTCTTGTTCGCTTGAATCTAAAGGAATAGAGCAAGTATTGGAGACCGAGTTGAAGACTTCTGGCATTTCGTTGGCGCCATCATGAATGGCGGCGAGGTGCTTGATGTAGCCTTCTGGGGTGACTTCTACGCGAATAGGGAAGGCCAGCTGTACAGCTTCTGGAACTTCAGCGATGCCGCGGCAAGATTTGTGATTGTCGCGAATTTTCTTCATCAGTACTTTTTGAGCATCTTCGTTTTCTGGCCAAGCGCCGTGCTTGATCATCAATTCTTTGAAGCCTGGAGCAACGAAGTCAACAAAACGAGAGCGAACTTTGCGTGAGAAGACTATGCCATTGTGTGGATCTACCCCCCAGCTAGTCTGTAGTGCCTGAGCCAGTGTTCCGGTTGGAGCATTGTTGGTCAAGCAGCTATTGCGAACACGCAGACCTTTCTTTTGGAAGCGACTTCCTTCCCAGAGTGGGTAAACACCGCGATCTTTGGCCATTTCAATGGAAGCTTCGAGTGAAGCTTTGTTGTATTGGCGGAAGAGTTCTTCAGTAGCTTGATGGCTTATGGGAGAACCGAATTCCACGCCCAATCTTGAGAGGAATTCAGCAATTCCAGCAAATCCTCCGCCATTGCGTCTTTCTAAGCGAGCAGTCATGTTCTGCAGGGGAATTGGATACCAGCTAACGTCTGAAACGTTGTCCATAAAGCGCTGTTGTACACGCACTACAGCACGCATGGCTGACATGTTGTAGCTACCGTCTGGGCCCCAGAAATCTGAGTGCGCAGCATGTAGTGAGGAGAGGTTGCAGTTGCCCATGTAGGTTCGGCCGTCTTTGCCTGGGCCAGCTGGCAAGAATTGCTCGCCGCAGGGATTGCAGGTGTTGAGGTCGTAAGCGTGGTTGTTAGCGTTGCCAGCATTGATGGTTTCATAGAAACCAATACCAGGTTCGCCTGAATCTCTCATGCCTTCGACAACTCGCTGGAAGACGTCTGGGGCGTAGAAGTAACCGTGGGCCTTGACGTATTTGTCGGTGATTTCCACCATAGCGTTGCTCAATTTACGAGCAGCATCAATTGCTTCAGGATGCTTTTTGATGTCGACTGAGTACTCTTCGTATGTTGGCTCTTTTGTGAGCTTGTTCACTGTCATCATGCCGCGAGCGTCGAGCACCGGTTTGCGTGGATCGTAGACCGGGCCTGTCCAAGGTTGGTTGTTGAAAGAGGCTGGGTAGAAGCGTTTTGCTTCTACGGCTTCCATGAATCCAGGCATAGCCAAAATTGTAACGTTAGTGTTCTTGAGATAGTTTTGTCTGTCGATGTAGTTAGCGTATTGCTCGCCGTATTTTTGTTCTGCCAGTTTGAGCAGGCGTTTTTTGTAAGTCATAGAATCTTCGCCAGATTCTTGTCTTAATTCGCTGCGCAACTGCTTGTAGATTTGGGAAATGGTGGGTGGTGGAATCAATTTCTTCTTGTCGATAAAGAAGAGAATATCTGGGTGGTCGGAGTTGCGCAGTTCAATGAGAGCTCCACCGCGGCGTCCGCCTTGGGCTACGGCTTCTACTGCTTTGGCGATGGTCTTTTCGTAGAAGCGGTCTGGACCAGAAGCGGCCGCTCCATTAGATATTATTGAAGCCCATGGGCGTAGTGAGGAAGTATTTAGACCCATTCCCATTGCCGCTTTGGCGGCCAATGCTTCAATGCGAGCAGCTTCTTGGATGCCCTCTAGGCTATCGGTGACAAAGGCCACTCCGCAGGCCGCTAAACAGCCTTTGCCGCGCAAGAAAACTGAGAGGTGGCCCATGGCTACTTCGTGTTCCGAAAGATTGGTGATTTTTCCCTGAGTGACCGCATGGCGAAGTTCTTCAGAGCGCAACCAAATATCTTCTTCCTTCATGTTGGCTAGTTTGCCAAATGCCCAATACTGCAGAACTTTTAGTGAAACTTCTGGGTCCGCGTTTATATTTGCTGGGGTGTTGGCCCAGAATCTCTGGTTGCCAATATTGTCGGCGAAGACTTGAGTCCATTGAACTACTTTAGGATGGTTGATAGCATCAGCCAGAGTTAGTTCCACCAGTTCGGCTGGTGTAAGCACATACTTCAATTCGGCCAAAGCGACTGAGCCAGCCACTCTATGAATAATGTCGTTGACCCCTTCGATTGGTTGTCCGGTCAATGGGTCTCTGTTGCCATAGAGGCCAACTAGTGTCTCCTGTGTCGATTCCCAATAGCGGCTAGTGTAGTCCTCTTTTGTCGGTATCACTGTGGTGGCTGGGGAAGCCGATGCTTTAGCGGTAGTTGCAACTTGGGTACTTGTGGAGCTTGGTGTAGACGACATAGAAACAGGCCGGTTTGCTGTTTTCTCTGAAGTGTTATCGCTAGGAGAATCTTCTTTAGAGGAATTTTCTTTGTTCTCAACTGTCAGCATTTATATGTGTTTCCTTCCTAGAGCAGAGATAAGGGGAGCGGAGATACGGGGTGGGGCGATAGTTTGTGCGAGGCGTTACTCAGTGCAGGTCGTTAGGTCGTGAAGGTCGAAGAGTCGAAGGGGTATTGAGCGTGGGCGCACGTAGGCTCGGTTGTTGTGAATCTATCTCGGGCGAGACAGGTACACGCATCAACTAGACCCCGCGAGGGCGGGGCTTTGTTGGAGCGTTGGGGCAAAGTTTCGCTGACTCATGAGTCAGTACTCACAAATCGAGATTTGTGACTGGAACTTTTTTGTTTTATGAGAGGTTTTTAGGACCTCTGCGCAAGATTTCGTTATGAATAATCTACTACCGGTAGGGTCACCTCCGCAACTAGCAAATTGATGTTCAAAAGGTGTTCAAAGTCTGGGATGCTTTGGTGGGGTTGCGTTAGCGGGTTAGATAAAATCGCAAAATAGTCACTCCTCCCCTAGTGTCGGTATTGCTATATGTGGTGTAGGCATGTCTGCTTGACAGCGCTATGCCGTTCCTTCAAAGGCTGACAGGGCTTGAGGTCCGATAATTTGGTATCACGATTGTATATATACTCGTGGTGGCGTTTGCGGTGGCTGATATATCCATGTGTGCGTGGTGCTATAGATGGTGCGCGCTGGTGGCGTTGTTGGTGATTAGCCGCTGTTCATGCGCGTTTGTATATGCATCGATGCGAGTGGAAATATGTCCGATAAGTGTGAGAGCGCGATAATATTTATCGGCGCTAATTATCGGCCATTGTCTGGCGTTATGGCTGCTTCTTGTTCTTATATAGAATCTCTTGTTCTTTTTTTGTGAGCGTTCTTTTGCTCAGCTTCTATCTGTTGGGTGATGTTTAGCTTTCGTTGTGTTTGCCCTTCTAAAGGCCAGCGAAATTTTGTTTGGAATTTCGCTGGCCTTTAGAAACTGCTCCAGCTGAACTACGAAACCCGATTGAACTTTTTTTGTGCAGTTTGACTTTGAACTTTTAGCCTAGTTTGTACGTTGTTTTGAATATAAGCCAAGTCTAAGCAACGGGTAGAGAGCCATGTCTAGCTGTATCAGCAAAGTTCGCAAACACGTATCTTCGCTGGCTCCGGGAGCCTTGTTTAGCACGCAGGAATGTGTGCAGTATGGCTCTCGCACAGCAGTCGACCAGGCCATCTATCTGCTAATCGATCTCAATATAATTGAAAGAATTGTACGCGGAGTCTTTGTTGCAGTCAAAAGCCGAAGGCTTGAGTATTCTGCTGAAGAAGTAGCAGAAGTGAAAGCACGGGCATTCGGCAATTGTATAGTTCAGAGCGGTGCTACCTGTGCGAATGAACGAGGTCTAAACACTGAGTCAGATCTGAATGCAGAACCTGATAATAGTGATCAAAATTCCGAGAGCAATGATAAGAGCTACGAATTTTTGACGTCTGGCCACTCAACCCGTTTTCGCTTTGGTGAAGGTTATATTTACTTGCGAAAATGCAATGGTCGCAAGATACAACTTTCAGATAGCCATGTTGGCAAAACCATTCGGGCGCTCTGGTATGTACAGCAAGCAACTCTTACTGTGGAAGCTATCTATGGGCAAATTTTATCCTTCGATCGCGGCGATTTTCACGAGTTGGTTAGCAAAGCACGGTTTATGCCAGCCTGGTTGAGAGACAAGATCTCTACTGCTTTCAGCATCCGTTGGCAGCGCCTTGTGTTTGAACAGACGATAAAGCAGAAGGAATTATGTTTGCTAGATAGCTCGGCATAGCGTCTACAGATGTGGTGAACACATCTTGACTAAATGGACAAAGCTCATTGGAAAATAGTTAGAATCCATTTTACGGCGATTTTACGGTGAATCCTCCATTCTGGTTTGATGCCGGGAAAGGAGGTTGGTATGCTAGCACCGTATGTAGTATCGTTTGGCTTGGTGGCATTGGTTCTAGGCTCAACTGGTGCAAGCCTCAATGGAGCGCGGTTTCACGTTGAGCAATTTGACTCGCAGAGCAGGCTCTCTGAGATTCGGTTGGATGAGCGAAGTAAAGAACGTTATGATGAACCGGAAACGCAGAACCCTTATGGTTCAAGTCCTCGTGGTCCGGATCCTCACGGCTCTAACCCGCACGACGAGCAGCATGATCGGAACATGCCAGCTAATGATCCAGATCGGTACTTGAAATAGGCACCGCAATTACCTTGCAATTAATTCAAAGGGATAAAGCGATGATTTCGCTTTGTCCCTTTGAATTAGAGGTAATGTGAAAAGGCTCAGGCTGGCAAAAAAAAGATCTATTCTCGCAGTGAACCCTGAAACCCTTTATGATGGAAGGATAATGGTAAACAGGGTTTTGCCATGAAAGATATTGGCAAAGTTATTTGTGCTATTTGTTTCTTTGTTGCGACCGCTGAAATTCTCGCTTAGGTACAAAAGTTGGCTCTTACAAATACTCCAGTTATATTTCCGTCTAGCATGTGCCGTCTATTTTGCCTTTGCGCACTTAGTCTGATTCAAGTTCAGTTTTCTTCTGTGCATGGGAGTGAGCCAAGGCCTGAAGCGGTTAAGAAGGCTGAAATAAGTAAACGAGGAGAACCCAGCGCTAATACAAAGAAAGTAGAGCCTCGAGACTTGTGGAAATATAGCGTTCCGCGAAACGCGATTAGTGCCAATCAGCTACCAGTGGGGAAATTGATTGGTTTTCTACGGAAGAAAAAAATTGCGGAGATTCGACGGCTGCTCAAGGAAACTCCTGTTCATCAGGGTGATGCAAATGAGAGGCTGATGTGGGAAGCGGCTTGCCTAAGTAGCAATAATCGGTCGGAACAGGCAGTGGTTTTGTTTGATAAAGTCAAAGATTTAGACAGCGCTCCTGTTTTGATTTTAGTTAAGGCAGCTGAGGCCTATGCTGGTGATGCGCAGTATGATAAGGCTATTAAGCTCTGTGATAAGGCGCTTGCGAAGTATCAAATATCAGATGCCTATCAGATTCGAGCTGGCTGTTACGGGGCGACCAACCGTTTGACCGAGGCTGCTGCTGATTTTGAGAAGCTCGCGATCTTGGGCGGCTCGTCACCCATAGGCTTCTACTGTCGCGCCGCTAGTCTTTTGCTCAAGGCCGGCAAGAGTAAAGAGGCCTTAGTAATGGTTGATAGAGGCCTGAAAGCTTCTACTGGTGAATTTATTGCTCCCCTATACATGGTCAAAGCTGATTGCTTTAAATCTCAGGGGCGCTGGCAGGATGCAGTAAATAGTGTTACTGAGGCTATTAATTTGACTCGTTCACACAAGGCTAGTGCTGGTGGTGAGGATGAAGTAATTTTGTCGACCTGCTACAAAGAGCGAGCTTCTTGCTATCAAAAACTCGGTCAGCTCAATCTTGCTAAGAGAGATTTGAAGGCCCTTGAGGAATCAAGCAAAGGCATAACCGACGAGATTATAGGAGACCGCTAGGTCACTTGGAGTGCTTTTGCACCAAAGCTGCGATATCTTTTGGCAAGACTTTAGCGGATGACATTCTAGCGAACGCTATGGTATTTTCAACAGCGAAATTTCTTACGTTTGACTGAGTTTCAGTTCGAGCATTGCCAATTACTACGTTATCTCGAGCGTAGCTGTCCTTGGCTCCCCCAGGGCGTTGAGGATCCCCACCTCGACCGAGCCAGACATAGTTGCTCGCTTCGACAATATTGCTGCTTACCGCTACGTTGCTAGAGGCTAAACCCGAGTGCTCACCACCGATCTCAATACCAAAATCGGCATTGCGTATATAGTTATTTTTGATCGAAAGGTTCTTTGCTCCGTCACTATAAATTGCCGCCGCAGAGAGGTTGCCACTTTCTCGGCTATTGGCATTGCTCAGGGTAGAGATTTTGTCAGCGTAGTTGAAAGAAATCTCCCCATCGCGCGCTTGATCGAAGGTTGCGTTTTTTGAAACTCCTTCGCCACCAATTGTATCGATGAAAATATTGTCGAGTTTGTATCCGCTATTACCAACTACCTTAAATCCGCTGACATTTCCGTTAATCGGAATTGCTTCCAGCTCACCAAGCTTTAGATCGTGAACCTTGTTGGAGATGATATTGATTTTGCTTAATCGTGACGCCTCGCTGCCACCACGGCCATATACTGCGATACCCTCGGCGCCGCTGGCTGAGTGAATGTCGTTACCTGCGACAGTGATATTGTGAATGTTACTACCGTCTATCCTGATTGCTGCGACATTGCCCGTAAAGTTGCGTATTTCAAAATTTTTGATCGAAATTTCGCTGCTGCCACTGCCAATGGCAAAAGCGGCGTTGGCTCGGCCGGTAGTTCTACCTGCTAGGTCAATCACCGCTGGATTCTTTGCATCTGTTTGCACGACTAAATCGGAACGCGTTATGCTGACTCGTTCTTTGTAAACGTCCGAGCCCACTCGGTGGACGTTGATAACGCTGCCTGTTGGCGCTTTGTCTACAGCCGACTGAATAGATGTGTATGGATTTTCTCTGGAGCCTAGAGGGAAAGCTCTGTCGCCTGATCTTGTGGAGACGTGTATTTGGGGCTTTGAACTGTCTTTTGCGGTTGCTGCGGCTAGAGTCTCAAGTCCGATATCTTTGAAAGCTTTGGCGATTGGTGGAAGGCCCTTGCCGTCACCGTGTAGGTAGCGCTCTGCTTTTGTCGGATCTATGGGCTCAAGTGCTGATGACCTTTCTAATCTGCCGCCATTTTTTTGAGCTTCGATTCTCTGCGGTACTATATCTTCTCGGTCTGGCTTTTCAGTGGGTTGATGGCTTCCTTTGCTTGTATCTAGGTGCTTTTTGAATAACGAATTGTTTATCGTTGCGCCGAACATACTGTCTATCGATAGCTTGGGTAGTGGGTAAGTAGTAGCGTTTTTCTCACTGTCGGAATTAATTGCTTCAGCTGTTCTTTGTAAGATTTGGTCCGTATGCCATTGGGGGGGTTCAAGTGGCGGCCGATGTTCGCTATGGACATCGATTGCTTTGCTTTGAACCATTTCGATTTCTTTCGTCATATCTGATTCGCCCAGAAACGCCAAAATGCCATGCTAACTGTCAGCCATGCCATTTATGCATAAACAGCGTGAAAATCTCTGGTTGGCCTAGTGGAGCCGTCTTCGCGTTTTCTGATCCCCGCTGAAAAGCACGCGTATTAGTCTTTAGTAAAAATTCTGAGCAGCTATCCAGTAGGAGCCTAGTATTCAGCTCGGCTGTTTTCTATCGACTGCTGTTTCGTTTTTTCCCAGTCAGCGGCAGTAGCTAATTTGGCTGCTTTGACTGCGCAGTTTGGACTAGAAAGTTGATGTTCTGCCCAATATTTTTCTATGCGCTGCAGGTGTTCTTCGTTAAAGCCGTCTAGATTTTGCTCGTAGGCGCTAACGTGCGGTAGGGCTTCATAGACATCAAGACGAGGTTGATCATTTGAAAGCCAATCGTGAAAGGTGTCATTGTCAATTTTCGTGTGCTCACGACCGTGACTTGAATGCACTCGAGAAATGATGTCATCGCCGCAGTTCCTGCAGAGATGTGGTTGATCGTGGATGCTCGCTTTTTCGAGGTGTTCTGTCGAATTCTTGGCCATCTCAAGGTGATTAATCGGGTGGTTTTTTGAGTGCTCGTGAGGTCGATGTAGAATTTGGGGGGCACCGTGCTTGGCTCTAAGTTCTTGCTCTATAGCATGAATGCAACATGCTGGAATGTAGACAAGCTGATGAAGGGCAAATGCAAACCATTGGTTCAGGTCTTCCCAGTAATGTGCATGCGACTCATTCATGACTTTTTGGCCTCGGACGTTTCTACCGTTCGCAAGTCGTGGTTAGTGGTTTTCTGCAGCTCAAGGTACCAGGAGAAATGCACCTGTTGGCGATTGTGGTCTCTTATGGCAATTGTGGAGCAATCTAAGCTATCCATAATTGGCAGAGCTTTAGACCCGAATTTTTGCTCTTCGCTGTTTTCTTCTCTTTGTGCACCCAGAACCACTAGATCGGCGTCCCAGGCAGAAGCGAGTTCTAAAATTGCCCCTGATACAGAATCTGACTGTAGTACAAATACTTCAAGCTTGCAGCGAGGCTGCTTTTTCGCTATTTGTCTACCAACTACGCGCAGTCTGTTTTCCAAGGTTCTCTGATATTGCTGTTCTGAAATATAGCCTTTTGAGCCAGAGAGAAAGGACACACCAGGTTCTCTTTTGGATGCTTCAGTAACATTGAGTAGCCGAATCTCAGTATTGTCGAACCAGTGGTTGTCTGCTACCCATTGAACGGCCTTATCGGCTTGCTCTGAGAAATCAGTGGCCACTATGATGCGACGTGGCGATTGGTTGGCGTGCTGTCTTATTTCTTCTGTGTCGCTGCCACCACCTCTCCGACCTGTCTTTCTCCGCTTGCTAAAACGTACCGCTTCAACTGTACATGGCGCGCTCATAAGTACTTTTGAAGCAATACTACCAAGTGTTTTGCGGTCGACCAAGCTGAAGTCATGGGAGCCGATTAAAATATAGTCGGCCTGCCAGCTACTAGCCACCGCACAAATCTTTTCAGCAATTCTGCCGCATTCTAAATCGGTAATAGTATCGGGGAAAACCGTTGCAAATGAGTCTTTGAGCTGATTAAGCCATTTGCGCATAGCACGGCGATGCTCATTCTGTTCAGCCAATAACGCATCGCGGTGAATGGTTTTAACCTCAAGGTTTTCGCCACTGAGACTTTCAATTACTGTTGTGAGCATGAATTGTGTGTCGTGCGGCCATTGACGCGCCATAGCAGATTCAAGGGCGTAGAGAGCAGAGTCTTGCGAATTTATTGGTATTAGTACTCTAAAACCGTGCGACTTCTCTGTTGTGCCAATAGTGAAATTCGAAGGGTTTTTCTCTGCTTCCGGCTCTGGCTTAGTTTCTAAGACATCACCAGTGGTTTCAGTCGCCGGAGTTGACTCTTTTATTATTTCTTCCTGTGGTTCGACGGCTCGAGCAATTATCCCAAGCAAGTCAAATTTGGATTTTGTCTTCTTCCGTTTCAATCAAAGCCCCCAGATTTGATAGTTTTTCGCCAGAGTTCAGTATTCGATAGAAGTTGGTAAGCTAGTGGATTTTGATGACAATATCTCCAGTAACTAGTCGGCCATTTGTTCAGTCTACTAGGTCTGATTTTTGCGGTAATCACCTATTTGGGTGAATAGTCGGGATTAAATACCACGGAAGTATCTATGTGTGAGGTTTTGAACATATGATATTTCACAGGCTGATAAAATTTTGGCGACCGTTTTTACTAGATGTTTTATGTATTTCTTGCTGCCTGACTGCTTGTATCGAGAAATGCCAGAAACAGTAGTGACCAAATCTCAGGTAATTTGCTCGCTGATTTTGCCAGTAGCTATGTTGACTCGCATTTCGCCAGTTTGTTCTAGTTCGCCTAAGGCACCGCCGCCGATACCGTTAGCGAAACTCTCAGGCTGAACGGCGCGATCAAGATTATTCTCGAGAAAAACGCTGAGATGCTCTAAGAGCCTTGTTTTCCTTTGTTTGTAATAGAAGAAGTAGAAGAAGTAGAAGTACTATTACTATTACTTCTTGCTCTTCTTCTCTTATGCAGGTAACTTCATCTCATGCTTGCCCATTTGGCAATCACTATTTTTTTACAAGTTGCTTTTTGAGCAGAAGTCGCCGACGGGCCATAGAGCGGCAGCCGAGCTCATTTGGCTGCCGCCTTTCCAATTTTGGTTCGTTTGACAAAATTGCCCCAGTGCTAGCTTCTGCTAATCAGGGGGGCAGCTAATCTCGGAGCCGCTAGTCTCGGGTCAGCTAATCTCGGAGCCGCTAGTCTCGGGGCAGCTAATCTCGGAGCCACTAATTTCGGAGCCGCTAATTTCGGGGCCCCTAATTTAGGAGCCGCAGCAATCGGATTTTGTTGCGGCTTTTATTGTGTTAGTTTCCAGTGATGGCTCTGGACCTTCGGCATCATTGCTGTGTCTTAGAAGCTGCCATAGTTCTTCCATTACTCTAGCTGAGTCATTGTTTTGGACAGCCTCGACCACGCAGGTATTGAGATGGTCTTTAAGCATGATTTCAGCACTTTTATCCAATGCCGACTGCACCGCTTTCAGCTGGTTAAGGATGTCAATACAGTATTTCTGCTCATCGACCATCTTGTAAACAGCGTTGAGATGCCCAATGGCTTTAGATAGCCGTGCTTTGAGTTTGTCGCGTGATTCGTTCGTGATTGCCATTGTTAGAGTGTATCTCAAGGCAGTGTTTGCACTAGCTATGCGAGTCTTACATCTAGCTAAGATTGAGACGTTAAGCGAGAGCTTAACGTAAGACTGGCTGCCAATAGGTCTTGCGGATAGCGCTGGTATGGCTTATGGGGCTTTCGGTTAAGCCATGTTGCGAGGTTCTGTAAATGAGAGGGGCTTAGTCAGTGCCGCTCTGAGTAAACACTTATTGATAGACCAATAGGAAGTTCTCTTTCAATCTCCCCCCAATCAGGTCTCATACTTTCTCTAATTAACTAGCAAAGCCAAACTATAAGAATCAGCAGGCCGCCGTGACAGCATCTTTTAGATGTTTAGGAGACAACGGTAGCTAGTTATACCTGAAGGATAGTACGTTCGAGAACCCAATATTCCCGCCACTCTTGCAGTGGTATGCCAATACAGCGATTTACCTCTATAAATTGCTCAACAGAAATCTCCTAAATCATGACCAAAAAATCTCTCAAAGCCCAGACCAAGCAACTTTCCAGCCAATGGACCAACAATCGCTTCAACGGCATTGTTCGCCCTTACTCCCCTGAGGATGTCGTGCGTCTTCGCCCGCGGCTTCAGGTGGAACACACCCACGCCAAAGTGCTTGCTCAGAAGCTCTGGAAGCTCCTCAATACCAAACCCTACGTCAAGACCTTCGGCGCCATGATCGGCCCGCAGGCTGTGCAGATGGTGCGCGAAGGTGCTCAGTCTATCTATCTCTCTGGCTGGCAGGTGGCCGCCGGTGCCAACAAGTCTGGCCAGGTCTATCCTGACATGAGCCTCTACCCTGTGGACAGTGCTCCGGCCCTGGTGACACAGCTGATCAATGCTCTGCAGCGCGCCGACGAAATCGATGCCAGCGACGGTCACAACGGCTGTCTCTTATACACATCTGACGCTGCCGACGAATAGAGAGGTGTAGATCTCGGTGGTCGCCGTATCATTAA
>CAJXZK010000172.1 GCA_913063055.1 uncultured bacterium | reverse complement strand
TTTCAAGCAGAAGACGGCATACGAGATCTAGTACGGTCTCGTGGGCTCGGAGATGTGTATAAGAGACAGTTTGTAACTACTTTTAAATCTGACTTCTTGAACTGTGCTCCTGCCGGTATCTCTTTGGTCGTATACACAAATGGGACGTTGATTCCTGGTAGGTCAAGAAAGTCATCCACCTGAATGACCTTCCTTCGTGGAAGGTCGAAATCAGTTCGTTTCCCGATAATTAGCCAGCTGAATTCTACTCCACCATTAGGAAAATCGGCTTCCGAAATCTTTTTCTCAACAATCATTCTTTTCTGTATCTTTTCGCCTTTTCGAATTTTGGTAACACATAGCCAAACTGACCTCTTGTTAGCAGATGGTGGCTGCTTTCCAATAGCCGGTCCGACATTGAAACACAACGATATGGCGATCAGAGCGCAAACTACTACTAGATACAAGCAATGCTTCCTTATCTATCAACTCGTGCAATAAGACCATCGTACACCTCCGCCAATAGAGCTGAAGCTCTTCTCCAGATTAAGCCGGGGGAGCAGAACAACAAAGGCCTCATTAGAGGCCTTATAATTAGCAGATGGAGACCTCTAAATCATCACTATCGCAATTCCTCCTCCTCAATGAGCGCAACCTCTTCTGGCTCTTTGTTGCTTCTTGCCTTGTTTTTATTGCCAACTGGTTTCTTGCAACCCACGGCTTCTTCGAAATTGAAAATGACCGACTGCGACTGCTGCTCACAGCGGTGAGCATGTTTAGCCCGGTCATTGGCATTATCATGCTCTTCTCTCAAGATTGCCGCAACGAAGTACCAATAGTTGCCACCTTGGTTTTCATTTCATTGCTGCTAATGTGGCCGACCACTACTATTACTTGCTTCGCCATAATGCTTTTCTGCTGGACCAACAAAAGCCGCGCTCTGGGCATTGGCATTCTATTGATTGTGCAGGTCTTCGCCGGACTTTTACTTCTCACAGAGAAAAAAGAGGCTCACCAAATTGTCGAAATAGCACGACTGACAATGCCTAAGCACGAACTAGTGCTCAGAGGCCTGACTAAAGACGGCACCTATTGCACGAGCCTGGCCTTGCAAGAAGACTATCCAGTTATTCCGGGCCTTCGTTTAGTCAAAACTTTTTATCGCCTGAAAGACGACGAATATGACTACAAAAAAGAGCTATTCAGCCTAAGCCCAGTTGACGACAGCCATGCTGGCCTCGTGATACAACACGGCCCGCGCTCGCAGCGTGTTGTAGTTGACCTGACCATCAAAAACCGCTGGTCTGACTTTGATAAAAATGTGTATTAGCCAATATCTTTGCCAATTACTTAATAACAGGCCGAACGAACTTAGCCCCAGGACGATATTGCGCAGTATTAAATACGGTATCACAGACCTGCTCGTGTTTTGACTCTTTAGCTTCTTGCGTGCACACTTTTAGCTTCCAAATAGAGTTACCTTCACCCCAGTAGGCATGCCGCTCACGATAGACAATGCCAAGGCGTTCATAGACAAACTCAGTGACCAAGCCATGAATATCTTTGTCTTTGCCAAAATCAAATTGGTGAACTGGCGTGACTTCAACAAAGCGTTGATAGGTGCCATGATAACGGCGTTGCACTTTTGCACAGGCTTCCACTGATGGTGAATCAGAAAAGTGCTTCAACTCAATGAAATTACCAGAGTCAATGCGGCTTTGCACGCGCAGAAGCACGGCCTTATCTGCCGCAGCCGCTGGCGCATATAAAGCGGGAGCATCAAAGGAAACCACGCCACAGTCTATCCGCTCAATCTTCTCGCCAAACTGAGCAGCAATCGCTTGTTTTTGTTGCTTACTCTGATTTTCATAAATCAAAAGACCAACACAACCAGAGACAACTAGAACACCGCACCAGAAAGACAACAATATCTTCTTCTTCAAAGATCGCTTTCGCTTCGAAAGCTTAGCATTGCTGCCAGAGAACAAAATTTCCTTTAGTTCTGCGGTGATGCCAGGCTGCAAGCCTTTTAGAGCATCTTTGAGTTCATCAAAGCTTTCGAAGCGATCACCTGGATCTTTCTCCAGAGCCTTGTTGACAATTTTCACCATTCGCGGCGGCACAGTGGCACCACTTTTCGACAAAGAACGGGGCGCCTCGTTGATATGCTTATTCATCATCTCGTACGATGTATCGCCGTCTATCGGCAATTTTCCTGATAGCACCTCATACATGACGCAGCCAAAAGAATAAATATCAGTGCGAAAATCAATTGGGCCACCGGTGCATTGTTCCGGCGACATATAGGCTGGTGTGCCAAGAACTTCACCAGTCATAGTCAAATGCTCACGGTTGTTCTCTTCATCCGATACTACTTTGGCCAGACCAAAATCTAAAATTTTGACAGTATCAGAGCCATCCTCGGCCCTATCGAGCAAAATGTTCGAGGGTTTAATATCACGGTGAATCAAACCAATGGCATGGGCCGCAGCAATGCCATCGCAGGCCTGTAAAAAGATCTTGAGAGCGCGGTCGCTATCCAGACGTTTGTGCTGAGCGAGAACATCAGCCAAGGTTGTTCCCGGCGCCAATTCCATAGCCAGGTAGGGCTGCCCCTCTGGCAAAACGCCATAGTCATAAACAGCAGCGACGTTGGGATGAACCAGAGTACTGATTGACTCTGCCTCATGCTGAAAACGCCTGATTTTCTCAGGCTTGTCGACAAATTCAGCATGCAAAATCTTAATTGCCACAGAGCGTCGCAGCCCCTTCTGTTCAGCTTTGTACACAGTGGCAAAACCGCCCATACCAAGCACTTCGACAATTTGATATTTATCGGCAATTAGCTTGCCGATGAAGGGGTCGCGCCGCACCACCGCAAGAAGGCTATTGTCATCGGGACAGCGCTCCATCTCAGGGCTATATTTGATCTGGCAGGAGGGGCAAACTTTGCCAGTCACTAGCGAACGAGAATCCAAATCCATCAGGCTTCGCCTTTTGACGCTCAACAACCAATATTCCCACTATATTTACATTTGGAACCATTACTAATATTTTGCAAGATCATATAAGTCGTTGGGTACAAATTGGGTATGAAGAACCATTTGACCCAGATTCTCAAATCTTATTCGGGAGAACTTGCCCAGCTAATGCCAACAGCCCTCAAAGATGGCGAGGGCACAAAGCAAAAGCAAAAACTGAAGAACACAATCTTAATCACGGCGGCCATGGCACTGCTGCTGATTGTGGCGAGTCTGTTTCTAGGCAATAATTTCGAACTGATAATAATGGCTCTCATCGTCATTGGGCTGTTGTTTTATCTCTATCGCAGCCAAAATCAATTTCTCAAACAGCACGAAGAACAACAAATAAGGCTGCACTCAATGGCCTCGGCGGTCGAAGAACGCAATCGCGAACTGAAGCGACTGATAATGATCGACCCACTCACCGAGGTCATGAACAGACGGGGCTTTGAAAGGGTCTTACAAGCAGAAACAAATCGGGCGAAGCGGAACAACACTCAAAATTTTGCTTTGCTGATCGACTGCGATGATTTTAAAGGGGTGAATGAAAAATACGGTCACTCAGTAGGCGATATCGTCTTACAAGAGCTCTCGTCACGCCTACAGAAAGCTGTTAGACCATCTGATCATGTCGCTAGAATCGGTGGCGACGAATTTATGATTCTTGTCACCGACGCTGATCAAACGACAACACTTCAGGTAGCAGAAAGAGTAAGGCTGGCGGTGGCAGAAACACCGATAAACTTAGCCGATGGCGTTACTAAAATTACTACCAGTACAGGTGTCACAGCACTCTCAGACAATTTGATGTCGATCGAAGAAATACTAGCGGCAGCCAATTCTGGCCTAAAAATCAGCAAACGCTCTGGCAAGAATAGTGTTTCATTCTCAAAACCAGACGGCCAAGTCAACGAAATGGCCGAGGTGCTAGAGAAGCTGCGCAGCGGTGAAGGCTTGCGAGCCGTATATCAGCCAATAGCGCAGCTTAGCAATCAGCATGTGATTGCCTACGAAATTCAGCCACGTGGCTTAGTTGGTGTTTTTGAACAACCGGAAGCATTTTATAAACTGGCCCGCGAACACAATCTGCGCACAGCAGTAGACCTACGCTGCCTCAAGCTATGCCTCAGTATGATGAACAAACTTCCAGACGCCGGCGATTGCCATGTCAAAGTATTTTCTTCCACCTTGCTTGACATACCTGTCGATGGCCTTGAAGAGATTTTCAAAGTAACTGATCGCAAATTGTGCCTGGCCATAAGCGAGCAAGAGTTCCTGGCAGACCCGCTTTGCCTGAAAAACCACATAGACAAATTGAAAGAACTTGGTCTTTCTATTGCTATTGACCAGGTAGGCTCAGGCTTTAGCTCACTAGAAAGTCTATTTATGCTTGAACCGCAATATCTTAGACTAGACAAGAGCCTAACCAAAAAATGCGAAAGCGGCGAGCAGCATCAACTTTTCTTAAAAAACCTGGTCAAATTAGCGGCACAAATAAGTGCTAAAACTATTGCAGAAGGCATCGAATCTCCAGACCATTTACGCATAATGGCCGGATGTGGCATCGACTACGGCCAGGGATTATTCTGGGGAATGCCGGTGGCTTTTGGTGACAAATAAAGAGAAAGAAAGAGAGAGTCGATTGCAGACAATCGTCAAAAGACTAAAACCGAATCAAGATATCTTTGCTGAAATTGAGTCACTCTGCCTGAAAGAGAACATACACGCCGGAGTGATTTTATCGCTAGTAGGCTCAGTCAAAAAAGCATCTTTGCGCTTTGCCAATCAAGAAAATGCCAGCGTAATCGATGGCCCCCACGAAATAGTTTCAGTGACAGGCACAGTTTCTAAGGCTGGCTGTCACATACACATATCAATTTCCGACGGCACTGGCACCACTATTGGTGGCCACCTTATGCCGGGAGCGATAGTCTACACAACAGTAGAGTTAGTAATACTAGACATGAGCGAAAGCTGCTCTTTCACCCGCAGTCACTGCGAAATGTCTGGATTTGAAGAACTAGTAGTGATTGAGAAGCTGTGAGAATAACTACTACTTGCTACTTAAGAGAGGCCACTTGCGAATAGCTACTTAAGTCTTGCTATTTGCCTGAGGCGCGAATTTTCAAAGCATCGCCAAAGGAGCTCAAGCCAGCTCCATAATTGCCGTTGCGAGCGTAGGCATCAGCCAAGAAAAAGGCTACAGCTGGGTTCTGTGGACTAGTTTTCTTCAAGGCCGCCAACTTAGCCAAAGCAGCATCGTGGTTGCCATCAAATTCTTCTTCCACGTGGGCGCGATAGGCAGCGGCCCAGATGTCTTTCGGGTCGCGCTTAATTAGTTCGCCCAGTTGATTGAGACACTTTTGATAATAAATGCGAATCTGCGGCTCGGCCCAAGCCGGAACGTCGTCCAGGGCACCAGGTATGCGCGGTATAGCTGAGGCAATTGGTCTTGTGCCAGTTAAGGCAGAAGCAAGAATTGCAGCACCACCTAACAAACCAGCGGTGGTCTTATTTTGCTTTTTCGGCATGATACCAGCCATGCGCTTTTCTAAATTGACTTTATTGCGAGCCTTACTGGCAAACAAGTAAGCCTGCATGTAATAGCCCCAGCCCAGGCCATAGCGGATGCAGTTGTTGTTAGGTTCGTCTTGCAAAGTTAACTCATACTGGCCGACGGCACGATTGAAATAATCAGGGTCGCCAGTGGCCTGAGCCAAATTGCGAGCCCGGCGCACTTCTTTTAGGGCTTGCTCGACCTGACTGGTGCGAGTTAAGGCCACAGCATAAATGAAAGCAGCCTCAGGGCTGGTGGGATATTGCTGAGCTTGTTGAGCCGCCTGAGCCAGATCGCAATAGGGTGTAAGAGCATCTTGGCCGGTAGAACCAGACAAAATCACTCCAGGTCGCCAAACGGTGGTCGAGCGTGGGGCATTATCGTTGTTATCAAACTTGGCTGTGCCAGCCTGAAGCGGCTGAGCAGGAGGCGCAGGAGTGGTCGGCGTTACCGGACTAGCAAACTGATTGACCAAATCAGGCGACATTACGCTTTTAACTTCTTCTGGCGGTTGTGTTACCTGCGGTGGTGCTGGAGCGGGCACATTGCGCTGCAGGCGGAAGGAAGATTGCGATTGATTGACCTCAACGCCTCCTTTCTGCACAGGAGCCGCCAGGGACATTGAAGGACACGAGCTAGTGAGCAAAAGAAGGGCAAAAATTGGCTTTAACTTCAAAAGAATCTGTCCTTAACAAAATAAACGACCTCACTCAATTGTGCCCACAATTGCCCTCAATTTATTGCCGGGAAAACAGCTTTTCTAACCCTTCGCCAGGCTTAAGGCGATAAAGGGCGACCAAAACATAAAGGGACATTGCAATGTTGCCCAAACAGGCTATGGCAAAAAACAAGAAAACTTTCAATGGAAGCGACTTTTCCCGGTAGCAGACCCAGAGAAAGAAAGAGAGGAAAGCGAAATAGGCATCAAAAAGTGTTGCCTTAAACCAGACATCATTCAACACCACTGGTGGTATCGCCAGTATGCTCTCCTGAGTAGCACACCAGACAGTGAGAGCGAGCATGAAAATGAAGATTAACGCATAAAGCAACCGCAATGAAACGATCATGACTTAACGCCTTGTTTTGACGACTCTAATTTTAGCTTTAGACCATTGAGCACTGTGGGCAAATAGCCCTTCACCTGAGAGGCAAGCAGCCAGGGTGGCAAAGCCAGACCACCATCTAAATGAATACTATAGGTCACCAATGTCGCTGAATCTTTATTTGCTGAATCTTTATTGGCCGAATCCTTGCTTGCAGAATCTTTTGTCAACGCAGCTTTAGCCACAGACTCAAGTTCCCAGGCACCCATCACTTCCTTAAACGATCCCGATCTTCTCTTCCACTTAATCAAACTCGGCTTGGTCTCGATCAAATTAACTACATAATCAAACTTAATTGGTCCACCAGGCTTAACCACCTGCCTCACTAACTTAACTTCTCCCTCATTACCAATCACCTTACACAGACTCAAGTTGGTGAAAATCTCGGGAGAGCGATCGTAATCAACTAAAATCGACCAGACCCTTTCACGAGGCGCATTAATCAACACTGACCCTACTACATAAGTGTGGTTGTCCCGCTTCTCTACGCGAACCTTAGGCTGCTCTGTGACCATTTTTGCCACCTGCTGATTTGCTTGATTTAGTTGACTTGATTGAGTTGATTGACTTGCTTGACTTGATTGAGTTGATTGACTTGCTTGACTTGATTTAGTTGATTGACTTAGTTGACTGGACTGACTTGCTTGACTGCAACGACTAGCTGGAAGACCAGGCTGAGCGTTAGCCTGCTGCAGGGCAAAGCAAAGCAAAACATAAGTGAGTAAGCTCGGTCGACTAAAGCCTAGCCCCATGCTCTTCAAGACCATTCCGCCTCAGTCTCCGCTTCAGTGAAAAAGCGGGGCTGCCAAAACAGGTTAGCAGCCCCCAGCTATAACGCTATTGTGGCATCAATACCTTGTCGATGACGTGAATGACACCATTTGAACATTTGATATCAGTAGCAGTGACATTGGCATCACCCACCATCACTTTACCGTCGGCTTCTTTGATGGCTACGCTCGAGCCCTCAAGAGTCTTAGCCGATTTCAGCTTCACCACTTTCTTCGCCAGAACTTCACCATTGACCACATGGTAGGTGAGAACTTTAGCCAACTTGGCCTTATCAGCAAGCAGAGCGTTTAAGGCATCAGCTGGCACCTTAGCGAAAGCAGCATCATCTGGAGCGAAGACTGTGAACGGTCCCTTGCCCTTTAGGGTTTCGACCAAGCCAGCTGCACCCAGAGCTTTTGCCAAAGTATTGAACTTTCCAGCAGCTACAGCAGTATCGACAATATCTTTCTCAGCAACTTCTGCCGATTTTTCCGATTTCGCCATCTTTGAAGAGCAAGATGGCGCAGCCAGGGCTTCAGTCAGTGGAGCCCAGGCAAAAACACATGCCAAAACTGGGCTTACCGCCCGACAAATGCCTTTACTTAATCTGTTTGACAACATAAATCCTCCAGCTGCCTAGTAAGCAGCAAAACTCTAATGACTAATTGAAGTTTGACTGAAAATACATTTATAGTCAATCCTCTATTCGTTAATTGTAAAATGTGTCAGGAGACAAAAATGAACCTATCTAGACGCGAAAAAATCCTAGAAGCGGCAACCTGGCTATTTGGCTACTATGGCTTTGAAAAAACCACAGTAGATGACATCGCCGACCGAGCATCAATTAGCAAAGGCTCTGTCTATCTTGAATTTCAGAATAAAGAAGCAATTCTTGTTGCTGTAGTTCAACAATTCACCAGCCGCGAACTCGAGCGCATAAACCAGTTGGTAAAAGATGCCAAGGCACCTTACCTAAGCGTGCTGCGCGAGCTTCTGCACGGCCACGTAATGTCTTACTGGTCAATTGCTAGCGGCCAGCTGCATAGCCCCGAGGTAATTGCCTCAGCCAACCCATCTATCATGGCTGAGATTATGAACTTCCAGGGCGCCATATTTTTACAGATTGCTTTCCTGCTTGAAAAAGCTGCCAGCAACAAGGAGATCGCCCCGGCCAAGGCCCCGGAAGATTACTTCTATCAAGCTGAACTGGTCTGCTATCTGCTTGCTGCTCTCTTTCCACCCTATGACCGCCTCAAAGCACGCGACCCCAAATCATTTACTGAAGCGACCCTGCGCAAATACGCGGACAGCATGATTTCTATGACTCTGGCTGGCGTTCGCGCTGGCCTTGAATAAACGCGCCCAAAAGACGCCTTCAACAGAAGCCGTTAACAGACGCCTTGAACAAAAGTGCGCGGCACCTATTCAAGAATTTTGCGTGCAGCTGCCAAATCGGCCTTCGACTTTTCCATATTGCCCATGCGAGCGTACAAATCGGCACGCTCTTTATAAGCAATAGAACTGGGCTCAAGGGCAATGACCTTATCTAAATCTTTCAAAGCAGCAGGGTAATTTTTGAGCTGTTTATAGATGCTACTGCGCAAGCGAAATGCATCAGGATCATTCGGCACAATCGCCATCAGGCGAGCAGTCTCTTTCAGCGCTTCTTCGAGTTTGCCAGCTTTGATCAAACAATTGATTATCTGGTGGCGCGCCCAATCAGATGAATGACAACGATCGGACTGACGAAAAGCTTCTGCTGCTTCAGCATAGCGCCCCATTTGCTCTAGAATACCGGCTTTGGTGCTGAAAACCGAAGTATTTTTCCCATAATACTTCTCCGCATCAAGAGCAGCTTTGTAGGCCTGATCGTAGCGCTTGAGCATACTAAGGACTCTCGCTCTAACTAGAAAGGCACTGTTGTATTTCACTGGGCATTTGACTGCCTGATTGACATAGGCTAGCGCCTCCTCAAGCCGATCTTGCAGTAAGGCAATTTCAGCCAATCGACAATAGGCTTTACTGCAATTCTTATCGAGAGCAATCGCTTGTTTTAAAAAGTTTTGGGCTTTATCGGCATCGGCAGTATCGTCTAGGTCATCCATATAAGTGAGAGCAGAACCGCAGAGAACATCAGGCGTAATGCAGTTTGCCTTACGCAGTTTCTCAAAGATTACCTTCGCTTCGGCGATGTGCTTGTTCTCTCGAAAATCTTCACCAATGATGCACAAGAAGTAAACATCATCAGGGGTGTAACTATTTTTGTGGTTAAAAATCAGCTTCTTGTATCTGGCCTCATTGACCGGAGCTAAAGCAAAATCATCTGAAGCGAAAACAGCATTGCTTGAAACAACCCCAACGGCAAGCAAAAGAAGAACTCTTGTAGTTAATCCAACACCAAAGAACATAGTCAGCCTCGAACGCCCAAAAACATCTTTCCCAGCAAAAGCGCGAATCACTCCTCAGGTGGAAATCAGCGCCAAAGCCAACTAGAGAACAAAACGGGGTTCAACTACAAAATTAAACCAAAATCATTACCAAGTTAATGACTGATATGCTAACTTGGTCATTAATAAACATTGCCACAAAAGATAGACAAAAAAATAGAGGCACAGTGCACAAAATACTGAATATTCTCAAGAAACTAAAAGCTTCAAAAGCTTAAAAAGGCATCCCGGCATCCCAATTTTCTATGGCAACTTATTTTCAGGAAGAACTGCAACGACGTGTAGACAAAGAAGGTGAAATTGTTCGCTGGATGTTTCTATTAGGCGTCTCTATAGCCGCTCTGATGGAAGTAATCGACAGCAGCATCACCAACGTCGCCTTGCCGCATATTCAGGGCAACCTCGGCGCGACAACAAGTGAGGCAGCCTGGGTTGTAACTTCATACTCAATTGCCAACGTCATTACTATGCCACTAGCAGTAATGCTTGGTGATATGTATGGAAAGAAAGGCTATTTCGTTTTTTCAGTAATTGGCTTTACCGCTGCCTCTATTGCCTGTGGCATGGCTAGCGACTTACTAACATTAGTATTGGCAAGAGTTGTACAAGGGCTCTTTGGTGGCGGCCTGCTAGCAAAAGCACAAGCATTTCTATTTGAAGGCTTTCCCAAAGAAAGGCAAGGCTTTGTTCAAGGTATCTTTGGCGTTTGTGTGCTGGTAGGACCAGTACTAGGCCCCACTCTCGGTGGCTGGCTAACAGACAACTATGACTGGAGATGGATCTTCTTCATCAACATTCCAGTAGGTATCGCTGCCACAATTCTCTGCGTGATATTCTTACCCAAAGACAAGCCCACCGGTGGCGGTGCCGATACTGTCGAAGCCGATAGAGAAGTAGCTGATGCCAGAGCAAATATAGATTGGCTAGGCATCACCATGCTCAGCTCAATGCTAGGCTGCTTTCAGTATGTGCTAGAGAAAGGTCAGGACGAAGACTGGTTTTCATCCAAAGCCATTGTCTGGTGTTCAATCATTGCGGCAATCAGCTTTGTTATCTTCATCTGGCATGAGCTGAAAACCAGAAGGCCAGCTGTAAACCTCCGTGTAATGCGCTTCCGCTCAGTATCAATTGGTCTGTTCTTTCAAACTCTAATTGGCTTTGTGCTCTTTGGCATAAACTATGTACTGCCCAACTTCGCTCAAATTATGTTGGGATATACAGCCTTCCAAGCCGGTTTACTGCAAGTACCAAGCGCCCTAGTCACGGCCTTTATGTTTCCTATTATCGGAGCTAATTCTGGTAAATGGAATGCTCGCACTCTCGTCACCATTGGCATTATTATCTTGGGACTCTCCAACTGGTTCCTCGTGCCCATGACTTTACAGTGGGGCTGGGACAATTTCTTGATCTCGAGCCTACTCAGAGGCTTTGGTGTCACCCTGGTGTTCTTGCCCCTGACCTTAGCAGCAGTGGGCGACTGCCCAACTGAAGATATTCAAACGGCCTCGTCCCTGCTCAGCCTCATGCGCACACTCGGTGGCAGTATGGGTATTGCCGTGTTAGCGACGTTCTTGATACAGCGGCAAGATTTTCATAGAGCGGTGCTAGTAGAGAAAATCACGCCCTATTCTAGCGAAGCAATGAACCGTCTCAGTCAGTTCACTGCCATGTTTCAGCAAAACGGCTTGGCACTGCCAGATGCCAAAGCTCATGCCTACCAGCTTTTAACAAGTCAGGTCACCAGTCAGTCAGCTCTCTTGTCTTACGCTGATGTGGCTTGGCTACTAGCTGCGTTTTGCGCCATTAGCCTGCCTTTCTGCCTACTTCTAACCTCAGGAAAAAGCGGGGTCAAAGTTGAAATGCACTAGAGAAAATTTGCATCAGTTAGAGAATTAAACTCGTTTACTTATTGTTGACTTAAATCAATAATCGGTCAACAATAATACAAGGGTCTCGCTAAATAGAAGTCAGGGCGCGCAGTTTGAGGTCATGGAAGCAATGGAAGCAGTAGAAAAAACGGCGACAGAATCCACAGTGAACGAACCAGGTAGTAAAACCATCCAAGGGCCAGCTCCACATCACGACAAGCCCAGCAAAGTGCACCCAGAACTTCTGCCAACTAAGCGAACACCCACCAACATGCGCAGCATAGCCCTACTCGCAGCCTTCACCACCGCTGTTGCGGGTGGCAGTTACTGGTGGCTCAACCGCGTACCAATTGAAGAAACTGAAGATTCATTTGTTACTGGTCACATTCACCAACTTGGAGCTCGAGTATCAGGCACAGTAATTGCTGTTCCAGTGCAAGACAACCAACACGTGAAAGCTGGAGAGACTCTAGTAAAGATTGATCCAAAAGATTTCCAGAACAGCTTAGAAACAGCAAAAGCAGC
>CAJXZK010000171.1 GCA_913063055.1 uncultured bacterium | reverse complement strand
GTGTATAAGAGACAGGTCTGTGGCACTTTGCCCTGAGTAAACTTGACGACATTTCCTTTTACCAAACCTAGTCCAGCAACTCCAGGAGCCTCTTCACTGGAATCAAAAAGAATTTGCATACCGACGCAAACTCCGAGAAAGGGGGTACCAGCTTTTACTAATGAGCTAATTGTTTGATCAAAGTCACCAGCTCGCAGTGATGACATCACGGCTCCAAAGGCACCAACGCCTGGCAAAATAATAGGACGCGAGCCATCTGGCGGATTGCCTGCATCAACAGCATTAAAATTGACACCTAGGCGAGTCAAACTGCGAGCAACACTGCCGAGGTTGCCGCCTACGGAGGTGACTAAATCTACAGCAAAGCCATTGGCGTTCATACTGGCACTCCCTGCTCAGCCTTCACTCTAAATTTAGTTCTCGCTCGCATCTCCGGCACTCTAATCACCGACCGCTGTGCAATCTTAGCTTTCATCCAAAACGCCCTTTGTACTTAGATACTCGCCAGTTTCAAGAGGCACGACCGCCTGCCGCAATGCTTTGCCTAGGCCTTTGAAGACAGCCTCAATGACGTGGTGGTCATTGTCACCATAGAGTTCATGACAGTGGAGAGTGGCTCTTAGTCCATCAACAAAACCTTTGAAAAACTCTCTGAAGAGATTTGGGTCAATGTGACCGACCTCAAAGTTGCCGAATTGTACTTTCCAGGTGAGATTGCGACGACCGCACAGGTCAATGGCGATAGTGACTAAACTGCCATCCATCGGATAAGTAAAGCAACCGGCGCGGTTAATCCCTTTTAGTCCACCCAGAGCTTTGAAAATAGCTTCACCCAGAGTTATGCCAGTATCTTCAATTAGGTGATGGGGATCAACTTCAATATCGCCAACAGCGCGCACCTTAAGACCAAAGCGGCCATGCACTGCAAAGGCCTCAAGCATATGCGACAAGAACGGCAAAGATGTTTCAATGTCCGGCGGGCTGGGCTGATCTAAATTGACTTCGATAGTGATATCTGTTTCTTTAGTTTTCCTCGTCACCGAAGCAAATCTAATGGTCTTTGCGGTCTTTTCGGTCTTTTCCATCTTTTCAATCATTCGTTCTTCTCCAACTCGTTCTCTTCCAGCTTGGTCTTTTCCAGAAGCTGTTGTCATAGTGAAAATACCTGCCTTAGCTCGTTAACTGATTGTAGAACTATCTGGGCACCGGCTTCGCTAAGAGCTTTAGCCGGCAGAGTGGAAGCAATACCAATGCGCGTCAGGTTGGCATCGCGGGCGGCCCACATATCGTCTACGGCATTGCCAACATAGACTCCATTTTCTAAATTAAAATCTGCGATCAAGTGCAAAAGATAGTCGGGCGAAGGCTTAGGGGCCTTACCGGGCACATCGTGCAGACAATAAACCCGCTTAAATAAAGGGTCTAAGCGCTCTCCCCAAATGGGATCGTACTCTGACCGCGTGCGTCCAGTAACAATAAAAAGAGGATGCCGCTCGGCAATTGCTGAAAGAAGCTGATCATCAAACAAAGCAAATTCATTGCTTGGTGCCAATTGCAAATATAACTCAGTAGCCTCTTGCACAATTTTAGAAAATGGCTCGACAAAACCGCGCCGACGCAAGAGCTCAGCAGTGGTCACCCAATCGTCGTTGTAGCCGCCTTCTTGCCGCAAACTGGCAATCTCTTGATCAGACAACGCTTCTCCCGAATATCTCTGCACCATCTGCTTGATAGTCTCATCAAAACTCTTGGAAGTATCAACGAGAGTGCCATCGAGATCAAAGATCACGGCATAATTAGGGTCGCTCACCTGGGGCACTAAGGCCGCTGCGCCGCTCATTTATCGTATCCTGCAACAATTTTCTCAACTTTATATTCCAGAATATCGCGAGCACCAAGAGCCACTAGCTTTGGAATCAGGTCAGGCACTTCTTTAGTCGGCACAGCGATTTTGATGGCATAGCCATCGCCATTGTAAAGCTCTGAAATTGTGGGAGCGCGCATACAAGGCAAATTACTGACGACCCGCTCAAAATCTTGGCGCGATACATTCATTTCAAGCATAACTTTTTGCTTAGCTAAAAGTGTGCTCTTCATCAACATCGTCATTTCTTCAAGCATGCGGCGTTTGATGGGATCTTCAAAGGCTTTCTTATTGCATATGAAGCGCGTTGTGGAACGCATAATTTCTTCAACGATTACCAAGCGATTATGCTTAAGAGTGGTGCCGGTAGAAGTATTATCGACAATGATATCGGCATCTTCAGGCGGGAGAGCTTCAGTAGCGCCGAAGGTCTGCAAGAAAATAGCATCTAATTTATTCTGCTCAATAAAACGCTTGGCCAAATTGCGGTATTCAGAAGCAACAATCAATTTTCTACCAAAGTTCTTAGTCCTGAAATCGCCGCCATCAAGCAATGCTTCAGGCATAGCAGCCACTATTCGCACTGGGTCGAACTGCAAATCTAGCAATTCAACCACATCGGCGTCTTGCTCAACAGTCCAGTCGTAGCCAGAGAAGCCGCAATCATGGCGGCCAAGAGCAACAAGACTAGGAATATTTTGCGATTTCAAAAGCTTGGTAATAACATGAGGATCTGAACAGATAGGACTGTACGAGCGACCATCAGTAAGAAAATTCATGCCAATTTGGCTCAAGAGAGCCATCACTTTTTCCTGAATGCGCCCCTTAGGAATAGTCAACCGCAGGTCAGTTTTGCCACTTCCCTCGAGATTGACAGCGACCTCTGAACTCGTCGCTAACACACTGGGCTCTGTCGCACTCGCCTTAGCTCGGCTATTCTCATCAAGGGCTTTGGTCATATTCTCATCCTCAAAAATTGCATAAAAAAAGAGCCCGCAGGGAGCGAGCTCTAAACAGTTTCGTGCGTAAACGCAAGGTGGCTGTTAGTCCGCTCCATCGAGAAACATATGATGATGGTGATGGTTGCGGCCAGTCATTTCTTACAGAAACCTGCTAAACGTTAACTGAGCTGAGGTTAACATCGCACTGGGCCGATGGCAAGTACTTACTACGAATGTTTAAGGCTGGACAGTTGACTCTCTCAATCATTTCGATTATATTGGAAATATGAAAACGAATACAGCCGTAAACGCTCTATCTGCCTTGGCCCAAGAAACCAGACTCGAAATCTTCCGACTCTTAGTGCGCAAAGGTCAACAAGGAATGGCAGCGGGCGAACTAAGCAGTCACTTTGCCATGCCCGCAGCAACTATGTCGTTTCACCTAAAAGAATTGAGCAGTGCTGGTCTAATAGTGCCAAGACGCGAGAGTCGCTCAATCATATATTCTGCAAATTACGATCAAATGCAGCAATTAATGAACTTTCTGCTCGAAAACTGCTGCGCTGAAGAAAGAGAAAATAATAACAATAAGGATGGAGGAAAATGCCAATGAAAAGATTTCACGTGCATGTAGCCGTGGCAAATCTAGAGCAGTCGATCCAGTTCTATTCAACGTTTTTTGATGCCGCACCAACAGTGACGAAAGACGACTATGCAAAATGGATGCTTGATGATCCACGCATCAATTTTGCTATTTCAACTCGCGGCAGAGAGCCTGGTCTTGACCATTTAGGCATACAAGTCGAAGATGCCGACTCACTAAAAGAAATGTCAATGCGCCTAAAGAAAGCCCAGCAGCCAATTCTTGAACAAGAACAAACAACTTGCTGTTACGCCAAAGCCGACAAAACCTGGGTGCACGATCCTCAAGGAATAGCCTGGGAAAGTTTTCACACCACAGATATTGCCACTACCTATGGTGAAGATGCTGAACTTCCTGGGCTTCCCGGAGTGCCTGTAGCGCAAACCTCAGCCTGCTGCGCCCCAGAATCAGGAAAAACTTCAGTGATTTCAGAGAATCAACCAATCAATATTAGTCTCACAAAAAAGGAATGCAAGAACTCATGAGTTGGGACGTAATGGTATTGAACTTTGGTGGCAAGCCACCCGAAGACCTAGAAGAACTACCAGAAGATCAGAATGCCGATCCACTAGGATCAGCAGAAGAAGTTCGCCATCTCATAAGTCATGCACTTCCTGGCGTAGACTGGTCAGACCCCACGTGGGGAATCTATACAGGCGACGAATTTTCCTTTGAATTCAATACCGGCAAAGAAGATCCAATTGAGTCTTTGATGGTGCACGTCAGAGGCAACGGCCACCCAATTCCATCGCTTCTAAAGTTTGCCAATCCCAACAAGTGGTCATTAATTGATTGTTCGACAAGCCAGTTAATCGATCCACACAATCCTTCTGATGAAGGCTGGCAGGGCTTTCAAGTTGTGCGAGACAAAGTAGCGAAGATTTATGGAGACGAAAGCGCCGAAAACGAAGATGCGCAGTGAGAAGATGGGCAAATCAGAGTTTTCGTGGAGCTATTAAAATCCGAGGATTTTTTCGAGAGTAGAACATGTTGGTAACAGTGGGCTCCCACATGCGAAACACCTTACTACCTCCCGGCAAAACGAAATGGCCGGTAGGCACAGCCTTCATACGTGGTGCTAACAACACAGACCGAGTCTCTTTAATCTCCAGGGTAAGACGGTATCTACGCGGTCTCAGCAATATTGTCTTTAACGCGGTCGTCTTCAAGGCTGAACCTTTTGGACCAACGTTAACCACTTTAGCTTTCCTGATACCAGCCAATCCCTCTAGAGATGAATAAGTAATACGCTCAGTAACAATTGGCACTGAACTAGGAAAGCCACCAGAATGTTCGACATACATTGCTTGTATTTTCTTAACCGCAGCAGTTACGCCCGTATGCGACAACGGCAAATCGATTAGTCCTTCAAATACTGCATTCAACTCAGCATCCATGAGCCGAGTACTACCCTCAATTGAAACACTATCCAGCACCGGCGCTTCAAAAACTACAAATAGAAGATCTATGTTGTTACCTCTCTCACTAGGAACAACGGTCAAACTCTTAGGTTCAAAATAGCCCAGATCGTCGATAGCATCCAAATCCTTCAAGATCTGGTCACAGTCATCATCATAAATGGCGCCTTCCTTCGTCTTAATGACACTCTTGATTTTTTCAGCAGAAATGAGCCGATTACCGCTGACTTCAATTCGACCAATTCGATACTCTAGTGGCGCCGAAGCCTTATCGGTAGAACCAGTGAAACCGGGTGAACCAGCAGAACCACCAGAACCAGCAGAACCGGCATTCACATTATTAGATGCAGCGGGCAGCCTAATCTCGACAGTCTTCGATAAATCATCGGCGCAAACTGGCGCTGGCGCGCTACCAAAAAGAATGCCAATAGCTACAACCGCGATAAGAGCTTTTGAAAAACAATCGTGAATCATAAACTACTATTACCACAAGCTCTGTGCATTTCCCAAAGTGTCAGATTTTTTGAAGAAAATCTGACACTTCTAGATGCCGCAGTATGAAGACGAGAATCCGCTATAGCAATCACTAATTAGCGCTTAACACCGCGCTTCAACATAAACATCATGACACCACTGGCAAACAAAATGCTTGGGCACAGACCCACGACGAACCAAACTGCTTTGACAAAACAATAGCTAACACCTGGCCCCCACTGGCCAAAGTGAACAGGCAACAACCAGGCCATTACTTGCTGTCCGAGGGGCAAATTTGCAGGGTCTTCAACTCTGCGCAGACTAGCATCCCCTTGATTAACCACGACCGTAACACAGCGAGGCACCACATAAGGTTCTCCAGGCTGCACCATACGAACTCCTAGTTTATCGGTTATCGCAACTGCCACCATATTTGGTCGAGCAGTTTTTGCAGTGACAAGCATGGCATCATAAGACGGCGGAGATGCTTTTATACTCGGCCCCCCACTTTCTGGCTTGAGCCTCGTGCTACTCCCCTGACCACTCCCCTTGCCACTCGAGCTTGGCCTCTTCTCTTCCGAGACCACTGGGCCACCGGTAAGCGCCCCCACTATGGCAACAGCTTGATCGTGCCAGAGATCACTTGCGGCAGTCAAAGCTAAAACAGACAAAACTGCAGCAGCGAAAAATCCAACAACGTTATGAACATCAAAAATTTTGCGATTGAACGAACCATTCAACTTGACTGTAACTTTCTGCTTAAATTGGCTCAATACTTTCGACAGCTTCAACGGCTCCACAAGACCAGTGACAGAAGACCACCAGAGCCATACTCCAGAAAGCAGCAGAACAAATACGGCCAATACGCCATAGCGATGAAGATCCTCACCTAGATCATCAAGCAATAGCTTGGCATGCAAGTTATGCAGGGTACGAAAGAACCAGCCACCACTGAGTTGTTCAGCTATAACTTTGCCCGTATAGGGGTTAATCAATGTCTGCATTGATTGCGGTTTCTTCTGCCCAGGCAAAGCGGCTTTATAGCCAATGATCAAAGCATCGTTGCTAGCCACGGGCAACAGCAATGAAGAAATGGAAGTACCTGGATGAGTCTCGCTGAAAACCTGGGCAAGCCTATCGAGAGCTAAACGCGAAGTATTCGCTGGCGCGGCAACATAATAAATAGATGGTTTAAAAAAGCGATGCAATTCGCTCTTAAAAAGAAGGGCGCTGCCGGTCAAGCCCAGAAGACTGAAATAAAGACCAAGCAAGAGACCAAGACAAAGATGAGCAGACAAGATAATTTTGCGAAAGCCCCGTCGAGGAACCGACGAAGGGGGACTTTCAGTTACAGTACTTGTCATCAAAACACCTAAAGAGCAAAGAAAGCCACAGCTGAGCCCAATTTACCTTCCGTAATGAAGGTCTCGTAACAACCTAGGCGAATCGGTAACTAAATCATCCTCAAGAATGAGAACCAAATTTCTCATCGTATATATTGCCTCAGTCGCTTACGCCCCTAGGTTGATGTAGCCCTTATGTGGCAGGTGCCATTATACCTTCAGTCTTAACGCTTAAAGCACTGCCAGTTGTGGCCGCAAGAGATAGCGCCTGGCTGAAAGGTAACACACAAATGGATCCTCATTCACTAATTCCGCACTACCAGGCACTTCCGTTTCCTGCCCCACTGTGGCTTCTGCAAACGCTTCTTATACTAGGTTTCTTTCTACACGCCATACCTATGAACTTTATGCTGGGAGGAACTTTCCTCGCAGCTATTTTTTTAGCAAAAGGCCTGAAAGATAAAAGCTCATATGAGTACAGAATTGGCAGAGGCTTAGTAAAAGGGCTGCCCATCTATACCTCGGTAGCAATCACCCAAGGCATTGTGCCCTTGCTTTTCGTTCAGCTAATTTACGGACCGATGTTCTACACATCTTCCGTTCTAATTGCTGTTCCATGGTTCGCCATCATCTTTATATTGCTAGTCGCTTACTTCCTGCTCTACTGGGTCGTTTATAAGGCTTCGCCAGCAGCATCCGAAGACGGCAGCAAATATCCCAAAGCAAAATTCGGTCCGCTAATACTGCTTGTGTCTGTTGCCATGATGGCTGTCATTGGCTTTATCTTCAGCAACAACATGACACTGATGCTGCATCCTGAAAAATGGATGGCCCTCTATCAGCACAGCTCCAGCGGTCTCAACCTTAATACAGCAGACCCACAAGTGCCACCACGTTACTTGCACATGGTAATTGGCGCACTAGCTGTGGCTGGCTTATTGGTTGGTATGTACGGTCTCTATTGGAACAAGAAAGACAACGACTACAGCGCCTGGCTAATCAAGCGCGGCTCAGCCATCTACATCTTCTACACCCTGCTGCAAATCCCTGTCGGACTTTGGTTTATGTATAGCCTTGGCCACGACACTATGCACAAGTTCATGGGCGCAGATACCTTGGCTACCGGAGTATTCGGAGTATCAATGGTGCTAATGGTGGCATCACTGGCGGGAACAATATTTGCTGCCTTCAAGGGCTCAGCCGCAGCATTCACCAGTGGCATGACTGCAGGAATTCTCTGCGTGCTAGCCATGATCGTCAATCGTCACCAACTCAGGCACTTTATGGTTAGTCCATTCATCCAGCCAGAGTCGGTACAAGTATCAACACAGTGGGATCTATTAATTGTATTCGTACTGTCGGCGGTGGCACTGATTGCTTACCTTGTTTGGCTCGGTAAAACAATCTACAAAGCACACAACCCAGCAAACAAGCCGCCTCTACAACTAGGCGAACAAAGCCAATCAGCAGTTTAAGAAGGTTGAGTAATGGAAGACCATAAACCAGAAGAAAAAAGTGAGAAACATGAACACGGTGGCTGCGGCGGCTCAGGAAGCGGCTCGTCCTGTGGTTCAGGTGGCGATGCCAAAGGCGGCAGCTCAGCCTGCGATGGCAATGGCGGTTGTCACGAAGACAAATCTAGTTCTGTAACAGCCAGCTCCACTAGCAGTGCTGAACCAGTGACTAGCGGCTGTGGTTCCAATGGTGGCTGCGGCAGTTCCGATAGTGATGGTGAAAAGTGCAGCCGTAGCCAATTTCTCAGAGCAGCGGTGCCTTGCGTCGGTGGCGTCTGGGCGCTGATGGCAGCCTATCCAATTTATAGCTACCTCACCCCAAATGGCGGTGACGAGCCAGAAAGTAAAGTATCGAGTGTCAACATCGGTGACATCAAAGATCTGCCTCCTGGTTCAGGGAAGAATTTCAAATTTGGCAGTATGCCTGCCTTGATCACTCACACCAAAGACGGTGAGCTACACGCTTTTAGTGCTGTGTGCACACACCTTGGCTGTACCGTGCAATTCAGGCCAGAAAAAGATCTGATCTGGTGCGCCTGCCATGGCGGTTGCTATGACCCATCTAGCGGCAAAAACGTAGCCGGTCCTCCGCCTAAGCCACTATTGGCACTAAAAGTAGAAGTAGTAAAAGACAAGATAATCGTTTCAAAAGCCTAGTAGTACGGGGAACCTGTCGTGACAAGTGGTACGGAAAAAGCAAACGGTACGAGAAAGGTAGGCCTGATGGGCTGGCTTGATGAGCGCCTTGGCCTTGAAGCTGCCTTTAAGTTCGCCCAGAAAAAGCAAGTACCAATTCACAAGAATTCGGTCTGGTACTACGCCGGCGGCATTGCCCTGATGCTAATGGTAATTCAGTTTGCCAGCGGTATTCTGCTCATGGTCTACTACGTGCCCGGCCTTGAGGCTGCCCACGCTAGTATTCTGCGCATCAATTCGCAAGTTGACTTTGGCTGGTTCTTCCGCTCAATTCACAGCTGGGGCGCCAATCTACTTATAGCGGTTCTGGTCGGGCACTTATTTAGCGCCTACTTCATGAAGGCCTACCGCAAGCCCCGAGAGTTCACCTGGTATTCCGGCCTTGTACTGCTGGTTATCTGTCTTGGTTTTGGCTTCACGGGCTATCTCTTACCCTGGGATGACGTGTCATTCTTTGCCACCAAAATCGGCCTTGACATAGCTTCTAAGATGCCTGTGTTTGGAGAAGCCGCAGCATCATTACTGCGTGGTGGCCACAACATTGGCCAAGGTACGCTGAGCCGCTTCTTTGTAATTCACGTAGCAGTATTGCCGCTACTCTGCCTTGGCTTGATGGGCTTACACCTGCTCTTCGTACAAATGCACGGCATGTCTGAGCCAGGTTATTTCAAAAAACTTGAAGCTGCTAAACGCACCTACGAGAAATTCTTCCCGAATTTCTTCCTCAAAGATGTGCTAGTTTGGTTGCTGGCTCTGAACGGATTGGCCGCCCTAGTGACCCTGTACCCTTGGGGTCTCGGACCAGAAGCTGACCCATTTGGTGCAGCCCCCATCGGCATTAAACCTGAATGGTATTTCCTGGCGCCGTTCCAATTCTTGAAACTGGTACCACCTCAAGTTGGACCAATCGAAGGCGAACTATTCGGTGCCTTGTTAATGGTTCTGGCCTGCTCCGGCATGGTCATAGTGCCCTTCTTTGACAAGGGTGAATCGGCTGACAAAGCCAAAATCGCTACTTATTATGGCCTGGTCTTGTTACTCGGCATAATCGCATTTACAATCTGGGGAGCCCTGTCATGAATTATCCGGTCTGGATTGTGCCTTATCTAGGCGGTGGTTGGATTATCGGGATAATCGCCATCATCCACGTTTACCTCTCACACTTTGCTGTTGGCGGTGGCGCCTTCCTAGCCATTACTGAAGGCTTGGCGTACAAAAGAAAAGACGACAGAATTTATGACTATCTGAAGACTCACTCCCGCTTTTTCATGATACTGACCTCGGTATCAGGGGCAGTTACCGGTGTGGCAATCTGGTGGGCAATTGCCCTGGTAAACCCAGACGGCACAGCCATTCTCATTCAAAACTTCACTCTTGCCTGGGCACTGGAATATCTATTCTTTGCCGCTGAACTAGCTACAGTTTTTGTCTATTACTATTCCTGGGACAAAATAAGCAAAGAGCAGCACTTGCTTCTAGCAAGACTCTATTGCTTCCTATCAATCATGACTCTGGTGATTATCAACGGCATTCTCACCTTCATGCTTACTCCAGGGCTCTGGATCAAAACCCACTATTGGCTTGATGGCTTCCTCAACCCAACTTACTTCCCATCGCTGATTATGCGCTTGCTGATCATGTTTGCCATCGCTGGCATGTATGCCATGGTGACATCATCAAGATTGCAAGACCAAGACCTGCGTTCCTACATGGCCAAGTACTGCGCCAAATGGCTTCTGCCGATCTTCCTTGCTGGGCCACTAGTTGCTTTTTGGTACATTTCCAACGTACCTCAAGCTACTATGTCGACAATCTTTACGGGCATCCAATCTTCTGGTGTGGGCAACTTCTCAATTCTTGCTAGAACACTTTACTTGAGCTTGATTCTCTCAGGCACCATTGTGCTCTTCGCCTACTTCGGGCCTTACCTCAACCCCAAGGGCTTTACCTTCCGCATTGCCATACTCTTCCTCGCATGCGGTCTAGGAGCAACTGGTTCAACCGAATATATGCGCGAGCTTTTGCGCAAACCTTATGTTGTCTATAACTATGTTTATTCCAACGGCATCCGCAAAGAAGATGTACCGCGCTTAAGCCAAGAGGGCTTCCTCAACGCTGGTGTCTGGTCTAAAGCTTGCACAGCCCAAGGCGAAAATAATGAGCAACGCGGCGAGGTGATGTTCCGCTATCAGTGCATGAGCTGCCACACTGCCACCGGTTATCGCAGTATGAAGAAGCTCCTGGGCGAACGGGATGAAGACGCAATATACGGCTTCTTAACCATGCTCAAAGAGACTAACCCAGAAAAGAACCAGTATCTCGGCATCATGCCGCCTCTAACTGGGCGTGATGAAGAGCTGAAAGACCTGGCGAAATATCTCTCTACCATCAACAAAGCGAACGTCAATTTAACTTTTAAACCAAACTAAAAAAATACGGGAACCAATGTAGTCAGTTTGCATCTTAGGCAGCGATAGCCTGCCTGAGAGGAAACATGAAAATGTTCATGGTGCAAACTTGAAGAGCACAAATAAATTCGCTGGCTTTTTATTAGCATGCTCATTTACGTTGACTGCCTGTTTTGCTCCAGCTCAGTGCAACGTACCAACGCAAGCGGGCGATGCGGCGTCGCCCCAGACGCCAGCAGAAGCAGCAACAGAAAAAGATAGCACCACAACTTCAAATGCAGCCGTAGCTATTGAAAAGCCAACCTTAGTCACCGTACCGACCATCGATCAATCGAGGGCCGCACAAAGCCCGCCAAGGTTAGCCCTTGTATTAGCTGGCGGGGGAGCAAGAGGGCTAGCTCATATCGGTGTGCTCAAAGTTCTAGAGCGGGAGAAAATCCATGTTGATTTCATCTCCGGCACAAGTGTTGGAGCGCTGATTGGCAGTCTATCGGCTGCTCGGCTCAGCGCTCATGAAATAGAAAGGATTGCTCTAGACGGCAATCTAGGCAAGGCCTTCTTTCCACGCTCGGCAGTAATTCAGGAGATTGTTTACCTACCAAGCTATGTCTTCATGCGCATTCTGCAACTCAAACCTTCACTGGGTTTGTATAGTGGCAAGTCAATTGCAAAATTTGTCGAAAAAAACATACCGGCCAAGTACAAGAATATCGAACAGCTGCCCACACCATTTGTAGCAGTCTCAGTTGACTTGAGTACAGGCGGCAAATTTGTGCACTCCAAAGGTAATATCGCTAAGGCCGTGCAGTCAAGCTGTTCTGTTCCATTTTTATACCGGCCAGTCAAACTGGGCAACAGATATATGGTGGATGGTGGCATCAGCTCCAACTTGCCAACTGCCCCAGCCGAAGCAACTGGAGCGATAGTGTTAGCGGTGAGACTGCACGGTTACACCGAGAAAGAAAACAGAAACTCATTTGATACCACCCTTGAATTCGCTGACCGAGTGACAAGTATTTTGATGGCCTCAGTTGAAGAAAAATCACTTACTAGTGCAGATGTGATTATCGAACCTAAGGTAGAAAAATTTGATTTG
>CAJXZK010000170.1 GCA_913063055.1 uncultured bacterium | reverse complement strand
TTTTCAAGCAGAAGACGGCATACGAGATCTAGTACGGTCTCGTGGGCTCGGAGATGTGTATAAGAGACAGACTACAGAGAGGACTTCAGAGCTCTTACAATTTCGGTATGCATATCTATGCCAAAACAAATTTTATTGGTCTACAATCCCAGCGCCCGCTCCCAAACTCATGCCGAAGAATGGCTCGGACACTTTGTTTCTGAGCTAACAAAAGATGGTGAATATTTAGTCACTCTCTATCCCACCACTCCCGAGACTACGGCCCATCATCTAGTGCCCTTACTACGCCCCCCCCTCGATCTCGTCATCGCAGCTGGCGGGGACGGCACTATTCGCTTCGCCCTGGCTGCCCTGGCCGAAGCTAAGTCAGATATTCCAGCGGCCTTAATGCCACTGGGCACCGGTAATGTGCTTGCTCGCAACCTCGGTATTGTTGCCGAGAAGTTCTTTGCCAATCCCCTCGAGAATGCCCTCGACGTAATTAACAACGGTGTCCCTATGCGCATCGACATGGGCATGATGAACGGTGAATTCTTCGCCGGGATGGCCGGAGCCGGACCACTGTCAGATGCCTTTGTCTTTCCCGCTCGCCAGCTGAAAACAAAATTTAAAATGCTCGCCTATGTTACAGCCATGATCAATACGATGGCTGAAAGACCAGTTGTATTCAAAATCACCACTGGCGGAAAATCATTTTGTGTTAAAGCCTCAGGGGTATTTGTCGCTAATGTAGAAGACTTAGGTCTAGGCAAGACTTCCGACCCCAAAATTTTGCAAGACGGATTTTTAGAATTGCATGTACTCGACCCATCCAATTTTAGTGACTATGTACAAATTGGCTTTCGCTTTGTCGGGGGCCACATAAATAGTACTAAACCGCACTATGTTCTCAAAGTAAAAGAAGCCATGATCGAAGTGATACCGAGGCGTGGGCTACGTTCGGCCTTCCAAACTATTGCCCAACGTGTGCGTCGAACTTTGACCAATACTAAAGGCAACTACCGAAGCGACAGAGTGACAGCCATGATTGACGGAGAAGAAGCGGGCAGCATGCCTATGCGCATTACAGTCATACCCCAGGCCGTCAATATATTGGTACCAGCCACTACCGTTACTGCCCTCACTGAAGACACAGCTAACAGCCAACTAGGCAGCAAGGTTTAAATTAGGGTTTAAATAAAAATCTCCACTGTATGGCCCACTGGCTTTACAGAAGTGGTTAAAATCGCTTTAGAAAGGCACAAAATCTCCCATCTCAGGTCAAACTATCATCCTGTGGAGAGATGTCATCATGCTCGGGTCAAACTAGAGCATCTGAAGACAAAGAGGTTTTTATGTTGAAACGCTATCAGAATCTAGCTTTAGGCCTAATAGTCAGTTGCCATATCATCACCCAGCCCATGCCCGGTCAGCCCAGCCCTATTCCAGCCCCTCCAGGCAATGAGCCCCATGGACATGGAAGAATTCCCGACCAGCCCAAAGGCGACGACATTAAGCCGCCCATACCTAAAATTCCGGAACTTAAGCCTGTTCCGCCACCGCTTCCAGAACCATTGAAGAATATCTAAAAAAAGGCGCAGAGTTCAGAATACTGAATCTGCGCCTTTTTCTAAGACTCTAGAAATTACTCTAGTTTACTTTGATACCAATTCTTGAACGCTTAGCGTTGATGTCGGCAATATTGCGGTCCATGCTAGTTTGTACTTTGTCGAGCTTCATCACTATTGTCTTAGAATTCGAGTCTTTCAATTTTCCATTGCGGGTGTACTTAGTCTGCAATGACGAGACTTCATTTAACTGCGACTTTAAACGAGCGACATTATCGTTGGAGAGCCGGCCAGCAGCATACTCATCATCAACCCGGCGCTGCATTCTCATATTACGAGCAGTTAGCTCATCAAGAATGACCAGATTGCCAGAGCTAGTGACAAAACGTGAGCCAATTAGAGGAGTAACTGTTACACCGCGCATATAAGGAACCACTCGGTCACCTAGAGCATTCAGTCTATTTGCCAACGACAAGGCTTCTTCGTAATTGAGAGGCCGACCAGAAGAGCGGTAAGCTGATTCTTGCGCAGCAATACTGGCCAGCTCTTCTCGCAGAGCAGCAGCAGTGACATCGCCGAAATTGTTTGCGGAACGACCACTAACAATCATGCGCTCTAGTTCTGCCCTGCGAGAATCAATTGAAACCACCAAACTATCGTAAGCAGGAGCATTAGTTAGAGCAATTACTCTGCCACCACCATCGAAAGTAGCGACAACACGGTTTGATGTGTTATCAACTACGACAAAGCCTGGAGATACAGAGGAGCCGACTAAACCGCGTAAAGGATCGTAGGCACCTTTCATCACGCCAGTTACTGGGTCAATTACTACATAATTGCCACCAGGGCTGAGAGTGACTAGAGGCACACCCAAGCCATCACTGGTTACAGTAGTGGTTCTAACTGTAGTGATCTCGTCAGCTCCACTTGGTAGAGACAAACTACCAGCCAAAAAGGCAGCAGCCAACAATACATTTACACTTACTCTCAAGCTTCTCATTCTCTTATTCCTTTTGTTTAATTGATGATGCAGTTATACTCGTGCACCGCGACCAGTGACTATATTGAAAATGAAAACTGCCACGGCCAACACAAGTAATGTGTGAATGAAATCACCACCAACGTGTGATACCAGCCCAACGATCCAGAAAAATACCAACAAAGAAATCAATGTATAAATCATCTTTTTGCTCCAGTAAAGGCTACAGGCCGCCGACAACAATTACATGTTTCTATTTGCCAACGTGCCTACTACGACTGGCAAATAAGCCGATGGTTCCCTTCTGGCAAAAGTATCTTTAGTAAAACACGGCAACGCTAGTGGACATTGCTTCTTCGCACTATTAGATCAACGAAGTGTTCCTTACGATCTTCCAGCAGCTGCAACACTTGGCCACAATCATTGCCATCCAGAATAATGGTAAGTGGCCTTTCAGCCTGATCAACTTGCTTGCAAGTAATGTGGAATACAGTCTCTCTAAAGCGATAGTGCAATTTATAAGACTGCCAGTCGTTGGGTAAGCATGGCGCAAAATAGAGTTTGTCGACCTCTAAGCGAATACCAAGCAGAGACTCAGTCAGTAAGCGATAGAACCATCCCGCCGACCCTGTGTACCAGCTCCATCCGCCTCTGCCAATATGAGGGGCAACAGCATAGACATCGGCGGAGACAACATACGGCTCAACTTTATAAACTGCCACTTTCTCAGGGGAATTGGCATGATTAACAGGATTAATCATATTTGTCAGTTCCCAGGCCAGGCGATTATCACCGAGCTTAGCAAAAGCCATAGCAGCCCAAATAGCACTATGGGTGTATTGCCCACCGTTCTCGCGCACACCCGGAACATAGCCTTTGATATAACCTGGGTTCAGTTCGCCCTTGTCAAAAGGTGGATCGAGAAGCTGAATCAAAGAATAGTCACGCTTAACTAAGCGTTTGTTGAGCGACCCCATGGCCTGATTGCAACGCCCAGAATCACCACCCCCCGACAAGACAGACCAGCTCTGGGCAATCGAATCAATTTGACACTCGGATCCACTGGCAGTACCAAGCGGGGTGCCATCATCAAAGTATGCACGACGATACCATTCACCGTCCCAGGCGCTGGCGGCAACACTCTCTTTTAATAGTTTGGTTTGCTCTGTGCACATTTCAACCACAGCAGTATCGCCACGCTGAGCAGCGATTTTGCCAAAATCATTCAAGACTTCATAGAAGAAGAACGCTAACCAGACACTCTCGCCTTTACCTTTCTCTCCAACAAGATTCATGCCGTCGTTCCAATCACCAGCGCCAATCAGGGGCAATCCGTGCACCCCAAAGCGCAGGCCATGCTGAATAGCGCGCAAGCAGTGCTCATACAGACTAGCTCTTTGATCAGACTGTGCTGGTAAATCATAGTAAGACTCTTCGTCTTCATTAACCAGCCGCCCCGTAAGAAAAGACACTTGTTCATCTAAAATGCCGGTATCACCAGTGGTAGCGACATAACGGTAGGTCGCTAAAGGTAACCAGAGATAGTCGTCAGAACAATGGGTCCGCACTCCGCGTCCGCTTGGAGGATGCCACCAGTGCTGTACATCACCTTCAACAAATTGCCGTGAGGCATTCTTCAAGAGCTGATCGCGCAATATCATCGGCTCGCAATGAACTAAAGCCATGCAGTCTTGCAATTGATCTCTAAAGCCAAAAGCGCCACCCGATTGATAATAGCCCGTGCGCCCCCAGATACGACAACCAATGGTCTGATATATCAACCAGCCATTGACGAGCATGTTTACTGATGCATCGGGCGTCTCTATGTTTACAGCACCGAGAGTATGCTTCCAGTAATGGCAGACACTTTCATAAGCATCTCTTTTGGCAGCCAAACCACGAAAGCGATTGATGATGCCCCGGGCATGATTGATATCATTACCGACACCAAGTCGGAAAACAATTTCGCGCTCTTCGCCATCTTGCAATTCGAAGGGAACTTGAATGGCAGCACAAGGATCAAGTGCCGGGCCAAACTTACCAGAGAGCCTAATGCGCTTCATTGCCGCAGGGCTTGTGAGACTACCGTTGCGCCCAATAAATTCGGTACGATCGCCAGTTAAGGTGCGAGTGGTATCACTGACATCAAAGAAGGCAACACGACCAGCAAACTCAGTATTGTAAGGATTGCGAGCCAAAAGGGCCCCGGTCTTAGCATCGAGCTCAGTGGCAACGTGCATAGCGGTCTTAGATTTCAAATCACCCAAAACCCACTCGATATATCCAGTGGCAGACAGTCTTCTTGGTCTACCCGAGCGGTTCTTAACTTTTAGAACAGAAAACTTGATGTTTTCATCAGCCGCTACGAAAACCAAGAGTTCAGATTCAATTCCAGACTCTGTATGCTCGAACACACTATAGCCAAAGCCATGGCGACTAGTATAGGGTGTGGCACCGCGCGCTGGTAGCGGTGATGGCGACCAGAAATTTGCGGTCTCTTCATCTCTTAGATAGAAGGCCTCACCACTAGCATCAGTGATCGGATCATTCTGCCAAGGGGTCAGTCTAAATTCATGAGCGTTTTCAGCCCAGGTGTATACGGATCCACTTTCTGAGACCACTGTGCCAAAGTGACGATTGGCAAGGACATTACACCAGGGTGCCGGAGTGAGCTGGTTACTATCCGTAGCAATGACATATTCGCGACCATCAGAAGTAAAGCCTCCTAGTCCATTGACTAAAATTAAATCAGAGCGCAAAGAAGGGCTCACCTTAGCAATCTCGGGTTTAAAAATACGAGTAGCAACCAATCGAGCCGGACGTTTTTCTCGCAGACCGTGGCCGGCTACTTGCTCAGAAAGAGTGCCTCTGCTATCGCTAATAATGATGCGAGCTACGGCCTGGAAGAGTATGCGATCCTCAGCTGAAATCTGCTCCGCCGGACGAACGAATATGCCCCCCGGACCTTCCCCTAGGTGAGATTCAATACCAGAGGCAATGATACCAAGAATTTCTTCTTGCAAAACTTGGCGATAACCGGCCTGGTCTTCATTCCAAATAACTAGATCGCAAATCAAACCTTTAAGACGCCAATAGGCGTGAGCTTGAACAAGCTGCCGCACCAACGCGCAATTGGCTTGCTCTTTGATTTGCAGCAAGACTACCGGTACATCACCTGATACCGAATAGCCCCAGAGCCCCGACTGACCGCGGGTATTCTTGACCAAAACATCAGGATCAGCTCGCAAGCTACGATTAGCATAAACAATTGAGCTAGCCAAACGACTATAGAGTTGAGCGTCACTTTCAGTGGCATTGAGCTGTCGCAAGACAACCTGACTATGGGTCCAGGCCAGGTTAAAGACACGGGCAGCTAAACCACGGTCACTATACTTATCAACTAGAGCGAGAGCTCCTTCTTTGCTTTCGTGAATACCACTAACAATATTGATGGTGACCGTATCTTCGGCCTCAATAGTAATGCGGTGCCGTACAGCCACGATTGGGTCGAGCACGCTACCCTGGGTGCCGGAAAGCGGTGATAGACGCTTCATAGCAAGGGGATCGGCTACGGTATTACCGCGGCCAATAAAGCGAGCTCGATCGGTCTCGTAACTGACTTCCCCGACCTCAGCCCCGTGCACTGCCATCAAATGGAACATCCAGGGGGTGGGCTCATCTACTGAACGTGGTCTTCTATGACAGAGAATAGCTTGCCTCTCTGTATCAATTTCTGTTTGCACAAAAAGATTGCTGAAGGCTGTATGGGCCAAGTCAGCATTGGCGTTAGCAATTACTACTTCGGCATAACTGGTTATGTCGATAACTCGACGATTGCGAGAGCGATTAGTCAGTTGAATGCGCCTGATTTCAATATCATCTTCAGGCGATACCACAATTTCGGTATGGGTATCAAGATTGCCGTCACGCCTGCGAAATTCAACTTTCGACTCAGAGAATATTGCCTCAAAACTATCGGGCACTTCAAGAGTTGGTTGATAGGTCGTAGAGAAAAAGTCACCAGTCTCACGGTCTCTTATATAGCAAAAGCTGCCCCAGTTATCAGTGGTAGCATCCTCACGCCAACGGGTTACAGCTAAGTCTTTCCAGCGCGAATAGCCACCGCCGGCGTTGCTGACCATGACGTGATAGCGACCATTAGAAAGCAATTGCACCTCAGGAGCTGGGGTATCAGGACTAGTTAATACCCGAATGGACGATTCACCATTATCAGGGGTAGTGCGCAAATCGGCAATTTCAGAAGTGATCGACTGAACCGGCTTCACTTTCGGCACCCTCTCTTGCAAGAGTAGATCGGAAGCCTGAAAAGATGGATCTGCCAAAAAGCGCTTTTGCATCGGCATGCCCAACAATCGGTAAGCAAGAGAGAGGAGACTCATGCCCTCATGGTGCACCATGAAAGAGCGCACTACCACATGATTAGTTCCGCGCGGAACACGCGATGCGGTATAGTCGATAGCCTCATAAAATCCGTATTTTCCAGTGAAGCCACTGGCGTGCATCTTTAGAAGGTTTGTGACAGCTTCTTCTGGCGCCACCATCAAGGCCATGACGCAAGCATAAGGTGCGATCACTAAATCTTCAACAAGACCGCGCTTGAGACCAAGACCAGGTACGCCAAAAGCGCGATACTGATAATTTAAATTGACATCAACATTGTTATAACCAGATTCAGAAATGCCCCAAGGCACACCACGCTGTTTTCCGTATTCAATCTGCCTGGCCACACAGATACGATAAGTCTGAGCTAACAAAGTATCTTCATAGCTAGGCATTACCAATAGTGGCATAAGATACTCGAACATAGAACCGCTCCAAGAGAATAGAACAGCTTCTCCGGCGGCTCTAGTTAAGAGCCTACCAAGTGAGAACCAGCTTTCCTTGGGCAATTGTCCCTGAGCTATGGCAACGAAATTACCTAGCCTTGCTTCAGAGGCGAGCAAATCGTAGAAAGATTGATCGAGCCTATGATCTTCAACGTTATAACCAATCGATAGTAAATGCCTAGAATTATCATAGAGAAAATCGAAAGGCATCTGGGCCAGCTTACCAATTGAGGAGGCCAAATTTTCAATGGTAACAACTAGCTCTTGCGCTCTAACGCTAGCCTGCCGAATCGACTGCAAAGCAGCCTCGACATAATCACTATCTTCGGCAGTCAAATTGGCCAAGGCTTGCCAGTTGAAGTGATCAACCAAGTTATCATAATCAGCCAATTGTCTTAAACTAGGCACCTGATCTAAGGTTGGTTCAACACTAATTATTTTGGCAAAGCCTTCAGCTTCGACCCAAGGGCTGAACATACTCACTTCAAGCAGAGCGGACTGGCATTGCTGATGCAAAGCATTGGCCCAAATCTCCACTTCTTCGCTTTGATCTATGCCCCCGCGGGGATCACACATCAACACTAGGTTAGAAAGAATATTTGAGGCAGAACTCTCAAGCTCGACTAAATGAGCAATAATCTCAGAAAGGCTGCTGGTATTAGAGCGCCTAGCTACTTCAAGGAGCGATTCAAAGCCACTTACCTGCTCGGAGGCTCTGCCAAGAGCCTGCTTGAGCAAACAACTAGTATCAAATAAAGCCTCGAACAAGCGCACTGTAATAACCGGATTTTCTACAAGCCCAATCAGCCCTGGACGCAAAGTGAGCAAGTGTCCAGCTAAGTTGCCACTATCTACAGTTGAGACATAGCGGGGAAAGAGAGGGGCAAGAGAGATGGTGTCATACCAGTTATAGAAATGTCCTTTGTAGCGCTCTAATCGATTTAAAGTTGTGAGAGTCGAGTGTGTTCTCTCAATTAGCTCAGAAGCATGGATGTAGCCAAAATCGTAGGCTGCCAAATTAGCAAGTAAGGCCATGCCAATATTAGTTGGAGAAGTTCGGTGAGCAATGCGTTCCACTGGTTCTTCCTGATAATTATCAGGGGGCAAGTAATTATCTTCTGGACCGACCAAGGCCTTAAAGTATTGCCAGGTTTTGCGGGCTATCTGTCTTAAAAATAGCTCTTGCTCTTGACTAAGTTGAGAAACTGTAGGTGCCACAGAGCGACTAAAATAAGCAGCGATTCCAGGTGCGGCTATCCAGAGCAACAAAATAGGTAAAGCTAGAGGTAAAGTCGATTGCGAGTAGAGAGTTAAATAGCCCAGTAATGAAAAGGCCAATACTTCGGTGGTCCACATCGCCCGAATAAAAGATAAAAGGGAGTCATCGGAGCGCGTCTCACCGGCTGTTCGCCACTCAAGAAGGTTCTGGTGACTGAAGTACATGCGCCAGAGAGTACGCCCAATGGCGCTGAGACTATAGCTGGCTTCATAAGGCAAACAAGCAAGAGCGAAAAGAATTTGCGCCAGGTGAAGACGCAATGAATCAAGAACCGTTGCTAGATGCTGGCCAACTTCTAGTTCTTCCGGCTTGCGCAGAAGCTCAGTGCAGCTAGCCAGAATGGCAGGAATGAAGATCAAGGATAGAGAAAGCACCACCCAGAACCAGTGCGGAAGAAGCACTGTTAAAGCGAGCACAAGCATGATCAGTTGACAGGTTGGAACCAAGCTACGTCTTAAATTGTCAAAGATCTTCCACTTAGAAAGCAAACTAAGTGGAGCGGCACCGCGGCGTTGATCGGCAGTCTTAGAGAAGGGAAGTAGCCAGGGCAAGAGCTGCCAGTCACCTCTAATCCAACGGGAGCGACGAGCAACATCGAAGCTATAACTCGAAGGATACTCTTCATATAGCTGGGCATCACTAAGAAGTCCGGAGCGGACATAGCAACCTTCTAGCAGATCGTGACTGAGAATCTGATTCTCACAAAAGCGATCACGTAAGCACTGTTCAAACGTAGAAACTTCATAAATACCTTTGCCAATAAAAGACCCTTCATGAAAAAGATCTTGGTAGACATCAGATACGGTGCGAGTATAGGGATCAATTCCCACACCAGAGCCATAAAGTCGAGCATAAGGAGAACGATGGGTCAGGGGCGAAAGGCTGACGTCCACCCGCGGCTGCAAGATGCCATAGCCTTCTACCACTCTCTGTTTTACTGGATCAAAACGAGCACGATTGAGGGGGTGAGCAATAGCGCCAACAAATTGTCTAGCGGCTTCTAAAGGTAACTGGGTATCGGCGTCAAGAGTAATGACGAAGCGCACATTGGCAAGATTGGCAATATCACCTTCGACCACAGAGAAACTGTTCTTGCCACCGCAAAGAAGAGCATTGAGATCTCCGAGTTTGCCGCGCTTGCGTTCATGGCCCATCCAGACATTGTCTCTAGCATTCCACAAGCGCGGGCGATGGAAAAGATAGAAAACATCTTTGCCATCACCATATTTCTGATTTAATTCCTCAACCCGCTTGCGCACCAACGAGACCAGCTGGTCATCATCTTTCTGCACTTCAACCGGTGAATCTGTAAAATCGGTAAGCAAAGCAAAATAAACATTATCGTCTTGATTAGCTAAGTAGCGAACTTCTAGAGCTTCAACCATGGCTTCAACAGCACTATTGCTAGTTAGCATCGTCGGTACCACCACGATGGTGGAATCAGCCAGAGGAATACCTTTGGAGTAATCCATCTTCGGAAGCGGATAGGCTTTGGCAAACATGGTCGAAAGCCAATTGACCAGGCTAACAGCAAACTGGCTCACGACAAAAAGCAGCACCAAACCAATGCCAAGCCATGACCAGTAGGACAAATCGACTTTACTATGATAGCGCCAGATAGCCATGGCAGTAATGGCAACTGTAATGGTGCCAATAGTGCCGAAGTAAACTAATTGCGGATAGCTCTTAGCTGCTCGCCTAAAGTGATCTACTAACGAAAGCTCGACTTCAACAGTCTTCTCTAATTGCGAGAAGCCTTTATCAACTAAATAATAACCAACGTGATTGCGCTCGTCTTGTCCCTCTTGGCGGGCTGCGGCCACGGCCAACCGCACGGCTTGACGAGCGACCTCGCTTTCTGACAAGTGCGTATTCTTGGCCAACTTTTCTACAACATGGCGGTAATGATCACGAGTAGCAAAATCCATTTTTTGGTAGACAGCACTCGGATCGTCTCGCAATATCTGTTCAACACTACTATGCTCTTCAACAAAATCACGCCAATTGAAGGAAGCAAGCGAACGCAAGCTGGAAATAGTATTACTTATTGATACTTGGTCTTGAGCTTGCAGCTGACTTTCAGATTGCACCAGTTGCTCTGTTGTCAGTCCAATTTCCGAAAGCCACTGTTCAATCCAAGAAAGCGGCAAAGCTAATGCCGGCCCTTGCCCGCGCAACAAACGCGTCAATTCAGAGACAAAGGCACTGGCACGAGGAGGTCCAGAACGAGCCATATCGGCTAAAGTTACTACTAAATTTTTCGGATCCCTCTCAGCAATTTCAATCATTTGCTCAGCCCAGCTCTGAGCAAATTCACGCTCTTCACTATCAATGGCAATGCGAGAGGCAACCCTTCTCAAATTTTCAATCAGGGCCATGCGCAACATAATCGGAATAGCCCAGAGTTCACCCAGAGTTAACGGAGTAATAGTTTGATAGGCACTGACCAAACGGCTGAGACTTTCACTATCGAGGCGACCATCACCATGAGAAATTGTCTCTAGAGCAATATCATAAACGCGTGGAAAATTGGCATTGACACCACCAAGCAATCGCGGCAGCTGCTTACTGTAGCCTTTGGGCAAGTGACTTTTAGCGATACGGATCTGCTCTTCTACTAAGTAGAAGTTATCTAGAAGCCATTCACCAGCAGGACTGACTCGATTGTTTGCCTTGACAGTGGCTGTAAGAATGCGCACCGCATGCAATAAAATTTCTTCGTTTTCCGCCAGTCTGGCAAGTAGACGGTCACCACTATGCCCAGCAGCAAGAACGTGCTGTCTGGCCAAGGCATAACCGTGCTGTTCCATCTGACCGGCACTGAACAACTCGGCTCGCAAAGGCGCATCACCAATTGCTTTTTGCTCAGCTAGATCATGGTTAGGAAGACGCAATGGAACCTCAACAGCAACAGCCAAATAGCCTGGCGAAACATAGACCAGGAGATGCCGCAAAAGTTCCAGAAAATTTTAAATTTTGTGCAAAGACTAAGTTGTTCACAGAAAGAAACTTTCTCCGACTAAACTCAGTCGTTATTGGCACGAAACAATCTAGATGATTGATGAACGGGTTTTCAACTGCAGATTCACTATATCACTTATCACAGTCTATATATGAGAAAGCATACACAAGCGAACCAGTAGCTATCAACAAAATCAAAACTTGCACCATATGCGGTGCGGCAGAACTTGCAGAGAATCTTTGCCTCTCTGCACGGGCAGAAAGAACTGGTTCTTAGACAACCAGTTCTTTTTGCTTTACATAATAGATTAAATCTCTTCGTAATTCCTCCACTGAAGCGTGATATTACCCTTGGCTACCGCCCCGGTTACCCGTACAGTAACCTCAACTTCCCTTCCGGGGGCGACTATGCCAATCCTCACAAATGGCGACCTGTCAGCGGCAAACCAGAATGCGCAAGCGAAAGATGGGGTCAGCACCCTAGAACTATGCGGTGAAACAGTCAAGCATCTACCCGATGCCAGTGTCGCTTTTGCCAAAGAACTCTATGACAAACCAGTAGAAGCAGCGGTTCACATCGGCACAACCTTAGCCACATCGGCAGCCATGGGAGTTGCTCTCGGTTATGTATTGCCTGGCCGCGGCCCAGCTGCCATGGCCATCGGTGCCGCTTTCACAATGCCCGTACTAATTCATGGCTACAACCGCGTACAAGAGGCCCATCAAGAGATTGGCAGAGGGGCGACGGTTGAACAAGCCTCAAATAAATTGGCAAGAGAAGCAGTTTCAGGAGCCTTTGACCTTGGTCTCAATTTAGCGGGTGGAGTAGGCGGCACCGAATTAGGAGCCCGCCTGGCCAGACAAGAGTCAATCATAGGTAGTTTCGGTCAAACCACCCAGCGACTGATTCTAAAGGGTGAAAACGAAACACTTTTACAGTTGGCAAAATGGAAAGGGGGCTTCAAGAGTAACC
>CAJXZK010000169.1 GCA_913063055.1 uncultured bacterium | reverse complement strand
GCCTCAGGGCTGAACCATTGGGCTGAGGCTTTAGTAAGCTGAGGCTGTAGTAAGTGAATCTTGCCTTCCGGAGCGGCAGGGAAATTCCAGCGGAATTTCTCTGCTTAGTTCTGGGGGCGCTGATTCGTTACCGGAGCGTAGCGGCACATGGCGCGCAGCGGGTTGATGGCCTGGCAGAGATTTTTCGAAAGGAATTTCTCTGTCGACCTTCAACCTCGCTGCGTGTCAGTCGCTGCGTTCTTTGTCTGACGTTGGTGCCCGTTTCCTGGGAGCACGTGCCGACGTCATCTTTTATCCCAGGACCAAAGGATCAAAACAATGCAAGAACTATTCATTCCCTACCAGGGAAAACCGCTTCTGGCGGATCTGACCACAAGCTATCTGGCCCTTTGCGCCAGTCACGCTGCCATTTCCGCCAACCTTTCGGCCTTTAAGGCCCGCCGTGGTGAACGCCTTCTCACGGGCTACAAGCGCACCCTCGAAGACGAGCTTTTTCGTGAGCGTGAACGCGCTTACGAAGTCGCAGCTTTGCGCCTCGAGCTTGCCGTTGGCGAGCTCAAGGACAACGCTCGCGTGCTTTTCGTCGCCAGCGATGCTGTGCGCAAGGCCCTGGCCGAACAGACCAACTACGAGCAGATCGGCTACGGTGTCGAATTTGCCCTGGCCGAGAACAACGTGCTCTGTGCCGTCGATTTGATCGACGAGGCCCTCGCTCTCCATCACGAAGTGGTGAGCAAGCAGCTTCGGCCCTTCCGTGGTCATTACTTCGCCATCGACCGTAGCTTCAAGGCTATTGACGAGCGCGACGACCCGCGTGAGTTCGTGGTGCTGGCCGGTGCCGGTGGCAGCAAGCTGCGCTTCGAAGAAGGCGACGGCTCCACTCCTCCCCCCGGACCGTACATGACTTTGGCTGAGGCCAAGGCCGAGGCTTCTCACTGGGTTGGCTACGCTGATACCGTCGGCGGTGAGGCCATGGTTTACAACGTGCGCACCAAGCAGACCATCAGTCCCTGGAGATAGCGCTTGTGGCGAGAACCAGCTCTTGGGCTGGTTCTCGCTCTCCCTTTTATTTTGCTTCTCAAATAACAAGAACAACAAGGAGGCTAACGTATGTCAATCCAGAACGCTGTCATCGTTATCGACAGTGGGTTTTCTCAAGATGTTGTGGCCCAAGTGAAAAACCTGATTGGCTTCTATGACTTGAACAGTGGTATCGCTGTAACTGGCGCACCGCTGATTAAGGGTGACCAGGCTCAGTTTGTCTTGCAGAATCTTTGTCGTGATCCCCTCGACCACGGCAGCATCGTTCTGCGCGGCCTCCTGGCCCGGAAGCCCAATTGTGCATTTGTTCTAGTGCGAGCGTTTGACGATGGTGGTGCTTTGCAGCGCACTGGCTGGTCGAACGGTCAAGTAGTTTCTGACGGCTGGGTTGAAGGCTATCTCTGGGCCAGGCAACTCTGTGCAAGCAGGGGCTTGACCAGCGTGGCCAATCTCTCGTTTGGTGGCTACAGTCATGCCCAAGATGGCAGCGGTTGGGAGAGCTTCAAGCTCGCTTCAGTGGTTGGCTCTGGAAAGTTGGCTGGCTCTGCCGATGAGAATACTGCCGGTCAGAACCTGGCTGGTCATGTGCTCGTTGCTGCCACCGGCCCTGGTGACGGACGTGGCAATCACTGCTCCTTCACTGCCAGCGAAAATACTGTCGTGCATGGCTATCAGGGCAGCACCTCGGTATACAATCTCTGGGTCGATCGTAATGTTTCCAGTAATGCGGAGCATTGCCATTGGCATCTGCTGGTGAAGCTGAACGGTCGTGAAGTGGCTCAGCATCAAGGGCGCTTGATCCCCCGGAACATCTGGAATGATCGTCAGCAGCTGACATTTGTGCTGGAAGGCGAAGGCAACTTCGAATTTTCTATCACCCCTGCTTCTGCCCCGGTCGCTTCTGCTCAAGAGCCTGCTGACCTGGTTACTGCTGCTTGTGATGCCATCGCAACCACGCGCTTTGATATCTTCGTGGCGCAGGGCGAGGATGCTTGCTTCTTCGACCATGTTGATGCCGAGGCGATATCAGAACCGGCCTGTCTCTCTCAGGTGATTGCGGTTGGCTTGCGAACCGGTTCTTATGGCAATTGCATGGTCAACGGCATTGCGAAGCCTGAGGTCAAGCTTGCTGGTGGCGGTCCGATTAGCTTTCGCATTGCGGAAGTAACGGCCCTTGTTGCCAGTTTGCTTGAAGCGGATCCGACTATGGATATTGCTCAGGTGAGGCAGAAGGTGCTCGATTTGCAGCCACAGTAGAGAGCGGTGTTGGCAGCTAGATATCGCTAAGAATACTGGCGCAGATACTGGTACGAACACTGGCGCATCTGACCAACAAGACCAATGACGGGCGGTAAACCTAGTGAGCTCAAAAGGCTTACTAGGTTTACTGTTCAGTCATTTTTTTTGTCTTTAGCTACTAGGCGTAGTAGTACACGCGATCGAATTCACTTGGCAACCGGCATTAATTGAAGGATACTGTTTAGCGGCCAGTTTTACTAAGTTCGATTTTACTCAGTTTGATTTTACTAACTTCTATTTTGAAGAGAGAGGAACAGCAGCATGAGCAGAACCATCCCCTATGGTGATCTTTCAATGGGCGTAAAGCGACCGGGTTTGCTGAATTACAAATTACTAGCATCTTGTTTTTCTATTTCGAGCCTTCTAGTCATTGGTCTGTGTCCCGTTGCCCTGGCACAGGATGCCTTTGGCACTGGCAAGCAAATTGCAGGTGATGAATTCGTGTTTGGCTCGGCAAGTCAAAAACCTGATGACGCCAACGCGATTCAAGGAGACCGTGAGTCACAGGGGGCTGACACAGATCAATTTACTGGTGTTTGTCCCGGCTCAAGCGAGTCGATTCGCATGGCTCGCCGTCTTTTCAACGAGCAGGTTACTCTTCCAGATGGACGTGATGTATTGGGTTTGTCTATTTGTGACCTGACTTGCAATCGCTTAGCGCTGGAGGAGGCAACTGTTCCTGCCGATTTTCCGCCGCTGCCAAAGAGCATAAAAATTCCAGATGGAATTACAAGCGAGTCTATTCGCCGGCCAATTCCAGAGCTATTTAGCAAATGGCCGCGCACTAGAGCTGGCTGGAATTTAGGAAGAATGACAGCCAGTGCCACTGAAACTGCTGGTTATAGCGGTCCGGCGCCTTTAGATAAAGACTTGGAAGTTGTTATTCCAGGTAGTCTAATGGCAAAGATCGGTAGAGTCAGCTCATTGGCAAGCGAGAATCCCGATTATGAATGCAGGCTGGCAGTGCTCGGATTGCAGTATCAACATGAATATAGAGTAAAGCCTATCGCTGAGTTGAACAGCGATTCTTTGGACAATGGTAAATCTGCGGAAGTGGCGATGTTGGAGAGAGTTTTGCGCTTTAAAGAACTACTAGCCGCAAAGGTTCCGACCACTGGGTCAGTCAAAGTTAGAGAGGCCAGAGCTACTCAGCTAGAGGCTGCTGGAAGCACTTACGAAGCGCTTTTTGAGCGACTAAAAATCGAAGAGATGATTGCAAACGGGCCTAGTCATTTTCGCGTAGCGCTTCTGTACCGCAGTATTGGCGAAGATAAGTTAGCTTTTGAAAAGCTAAAGGAAGCAGTGGAAAGTGATTGGCCCAGAGCCGATGCCCATCTTTTGGCCAGCGCCAATAAGGAGTTGGCCGATATTTTGATGAAGGCTTATGGCACTGCCGTTAAGGTCGGCAATCGTGATTTAGCACTGGGAAGATTGAGAAATGCTTCGACAGCTTATCGCCAATCTTTTTTACTTAATACCAATGACACAGCAGCTCTAGAAGGGCTGAAGCGCACTGCTCATATTGCCACCGTAGAGGAACCTTGCTTTGATAATTATTTGATGCTCGGTGGTGCGCAACTACTTTCAGGCCAGTTAGAGAAAGCGCAAGAGGCCTACAAACAGTGCGCCGCCCTTAACCCCAATAACCCGCTACTAAAGCAGGCTCGCAAGGTTTATCATCGCTATGAAATACAGCGGCCAAGCACTTCTATTAGTCAAAGCGAAAGAGGACTGAGCTTCTAGTTCTGCTTGTTCATCAAGAATGAGTTAGTGCAATCTTACCCCTCGTGTTGGAGATCATTTTGCCGCCTATTTGAATAGAAAGTATTTTGATATCGACTTAAAAAAAGAGGTCGGGACTGACAGCCCCGGCCTCTTTTTGAAGTATTGAATCTAGCGGTTGTTTGGCTGTTGTTTTAGCGCCCGCGGCTTCTGCCTCCACCACCGGATCTTCCACCGCCGCCAGCAGCACCAGACGCGCCGCCAAATCTTCCGCCGCCCTCAGCTCCGGAAGCGCCACCGAATCTTCCGCCGCCCTCAGCTCCGGAAGCGCCACCGAATCTTCCACCACCGTCAGCACCAGAAGCACCACCGAATCTTCCACCGCCTTGGCTGGCCTGGGCGTTGCGACCAGCAGCTGCTGCTCCGTCTGCTCCGCTATACTTGGCGTCGTTATTCTGGTTGTAGCGACCAGCAGCTGCTGCTCCATCTGCTCCGCTATACTTGGCGTCGTTATTCTGGTTGTAGCGACCAGCAGCCGCAGCGCCTTGCGCTCCGCTGTACTGGCTGGCATTATTTTTGTTGTATTGGTTTGCCGCTGCAGCGCCTTGCGCTCCGCTGTATTGACTGGAATTGTTTTGATTGTAGCGATTAGCTGCCGCTGCGCCTTCAGCCCCAGTGTATTGGCTGGAATTGTTTTGATTGTAGCGATTAGCAGCTGCTGCGCCTTCTGCCGCAGTATATTGACTGCCAGTCGCTTGATTTTGATAATCGGCGCGGACAAAAGGATTGTTTGTTTGCTGCTGCCAATTTTTCCAAGCCGTACTCTGAGCCGCTTGCTGTTGGTTGTACCAGCTCGCCTGCTGCTGAACGGCAGTGGCGTGATATGCGTTTGTCTGCTCGAAGTTAGCTGTGTTTGTGGAGTTGTTTACGTAGATCGGCTTGCCTCCCTGATTGTAATAGGGCACGGCTGCAGCACCATAATGAATAGGGGTGCCGTAGGGGACATTGTTGTAGTATGACTGTGTCATTGCTGTTCCAGCCATGGCACCAAGACCTGCTGCAGCAGCTGTGCCGAGCGCACTGGCACCACTGCTCTGTTGGCCTGAGGAATTATAGTTATTGGTTACTTGCTGGGGTTGGGGAGCATATTGGGGAACAGTCGCAGCCTGTTGAGACATTGTGGCATTGGCCTGCATTGCTCGTACAGCTGGAGTTAAGTCGACTTGCTGATTGTTCTTATCAACATACCAGTATCCACCATTAGCACCAATGTAAATGGGTACGACTGAAGCGTTAACTCCAGGACCTGGCAATGGCACGACCATTCCCTTTGGCGTAACTACCATTTGTGTTCCACCTGGACCAGGCTGAGTCTGTAATGTTACGACTGAAACCTGGGGGGCCTCACCGGCCTGAGGGCCAGTTTGTGCTTGATTGTAAGAGGTCGGTTGCTGTCCCGCTTGTTGTCCCGAAGTCTGTTGTTGAGGGTTATTTGGATTGTCACCATCTAAACGGTCACGCAGGCGCTCGCGTAAGCTCTGAGCTGACAGTGGTTCGGCTAGGCTGAGGGAAGCGATACTGACGATTGACAATCCCAGTAATCCGATGGCAAGAGATCGGGCAATATTCATTCAATAAGCTCCTTGTCGGTAGACTGCGCGAACTAATCAGGATATCACCGATAGGCCGCCAAAGCGCCATCGTCTGTATATTGAATGGTTGTTGTAAAGTAAGTCTAAGGCTCTTGTGCTTTGCTATAGGCTCGTCAAGTGAAGCTTCTGTTTGACTTGGCCAAACAATTAGTCAGACCCAAGCATGGCTTTGTCAACAGCAATGGCCTTTAGCTTGTCGGCTTCAGCATCTTTTTTGTTGCCTAGTTTCTCGTTGGCGATTGCTTTTTGGCGGTAGAGGTAACTCTCATTGGGTGTCTTGCTCAGGCAATAGTCCAAGTCTGCCAGGGCTTGCTTGTACCTGCCCAGTTGCATCAAGCTTTCACCCCGAAATTTGTGACGCTTTACCACATTGATTGAGTTTTCATCGCTTTCGCGTTTTAGGGCTAGATCGCAGTATTTAACAACCAGATCTGGTTTTTTTCTGGCCTGGTAGAAATATATGAGAGTGTCAGGGGTTTTCGTGCCCTTATCGTACGGTAGCGCTTTGACGTAAATCTTTTCCGCTTCACTAAACAAGGAGAGTTTGTTCAATGAATCACCTAAAAGCAAAAGCATTTTAACTCTGTCTTTTTCGGCGATAAGAGGTAAGCCTTTCTCGGCAAAATACTTTGTTAGAAGCCATTGCTCCAAAGCGTCAGAAGTAACGGCGGCTGCTACCAATTCTTCACCGCTCAGATCTTTTGCGTTACGGAGCTCCTCTAGCCGTTTTTGTGATTCCGTTTCGTCCAAGAGAAAACGTAGTAATTGTGCTTCTAGCAATTTAAGATGATTGTCGTTAGGCCGATTCTTCAGGCAGCGACGGCACTCTTTTAAGCTCTCTTCCGCTTTTCCTTGTTTGGCAAGAGTGATGATTGCTTTCTCTTCGACTGATGGCAGATTGCGTCCATGCAGTTTGACTGCTCTTTCCATTTTGAGCGCCAGTGCAATTGGGGCAGTGGCCGTGATTAAGGCCGCAAGACCGCAGGTCACTATCGCTCTGCTCAGCTTCACCATTGTGTTTAAACCTTGTCTGTGTGCTGTAGTTCGCGAAGAGCTAATTCATCGGTTTGATAGCACCGGTTTGAGAATCAACTTCAAACCAGTTCATGGTGGCTGTGTGATCGGGCATTTGTTCATAGACATGGACATTCCAGTTGTTGTCTAGCTCTTCCGCTTCGACTACAGGAAAGCCTTGGGTCTTTTTCGATTTGCCATTAGGGAAGAGGGCCAAAAACTTTTTCACATCACTGCGTTTTTTTACGAGAGCGACAGCTTGTTCTGCACTGATTTTTCTTTTTATTTTGACCGCAGGTTTTGCTGAGTTTGTTGCGCTACTGCTGCTCTCTGATTTCGACTTAGAATCTGGTGCTGCAAGACACACGGTGGATTGTTGGACGAAATATGCGGATGCAAAAGCGAGAGCTAAGGCAAAATTTCGGATTTTGTTATGCACTCTAAAATCTCCATTGGATGCAAGTATTCACTTATGCATTTGAAAAGTTAGAGCGGATTATAGCAACTAGACTGATCAGAGATGGAAAGTAGCGGTTGAGCCGAGCCTTTGTGGGATTCCGTGCAGCGCATCAACTCTAATTTTTCCCTGGATAACTAGTACTTCGTTGGTTTCTTTTGTCCATAATGTGGTGTTGCCGTGTTCCTCACCCAGCAAGAATGTCCATTTTGGCGGAGTTATATTTGTACCTGCAGTAACTCGTACTGTGAAAACAATGCCATTTTCCGGGTGCTTGAATGGTAATTCCACGGCCTTACGCGCCCTGATTGCCTCAGCTAGGGCGTATTTGAGATCTTCTGTTGTGGGTACGGCACCCATTTTGAATAACACTATCGTTTGCGTAATTTTTGAGGTTCGACTGGAAGATAGTGACATTGCAAAACTCCATTTGATCGCGATTGAGCGCCGATGAGGACCAATGAGGACCATTGAGGGCCGCTGATCGGTTGGCCCCTGAAAACATTAAGACAGTAGTTTGTTAGGGAATTTTTCTCATACAGTGAAATCTGTAAAGAAACGGTAAAGCCTTCTTCACCCAGTTATCTGAGGTGCTCAAGCTGAGATACTTAGGTGATGCAAATTCATTCACGAAATTTACGAAGATTCTGTGGCTTTTGCGCCGGTATTTTGGCCCTGGCAGCTTCGTCTGTGCCTGTTGCATGCGCTAAGGCCGGAAGCGAGATTTTGGCCTATCAGTCTGCTGCGTCGGAGCCGGTTGCTGTGTTGGATCCGGTTGCTGTGTTGGATCCGGTTGCTGTGTTGGATCCGGTTGCTGTGTTGGATCCGGTTGCTGTGTCGGGTCAGTCTGCTGCGTCGGAGCCGGTTGCTGTGTCGAATCCGTCTTCGGTGTCGGGTCGTTCTGCGGTGCCTGAAGCCTCTATTGACTCCGCGAGCTCCTCGGCCTCTCGGGCCTTAACTTCAATTGCTTCGGCTTCAAATTCTGTTTCGAATTCTGTTTCAACTTCGGCTACCACTCCCCGCTCCCTATCCCGCTCGAGTGCCAAAAAGAACGCGGCTCCTGTGAGCAATCTGGTTGAGCGGCCAAAGCGTCCATTGTTTGTTGCCTTGAAAGTTGAGCAATTGGCAGAACCAACCCGAGAGCTGGCGGAAGCTCTTGATATTTTGCCACTTTTGCGTGAGGTCAATGACCCGGGTGGAAGCGTAAGCCCCGAACGCAAGGCAGAGATTCGGCAGAAAATTCTGGAAACCGTGTTAGAGAGCTACTTTGATGTGGCTAGTATTCAAGGCGAAGCGGAAAAAGAAAAGGGTGACCTTGAGGCCCTGAGGCAAAACCTAATAGATAAACGGGACCGCAGCATTGAGATTAACAACGCCGTTAACTTCATAGCCTCCGGAACTCTAAACACTGTTGGTTCCGTACTTGGTTTTGCCAAGAATGCTTTGCCATTTCCGGGAAACTTTAACCAAATGCTGTCTGGTGTTGTCTCCGCTGGAATGTCAACGTATTCATTGAAGCAGGCTGCCGGAGGCAAGACTAAGGCGCCTGGCAGTCCGACAGTGGTTGCTGAACTGTTTGGCCGACCAGTGGATCGGCGCACTCGTTATCCTGAGAGTGTATGGCGTTTTTTGCATAGTTATTCTTATGATCACCCGGATCGCACTCGTGTGGCCCAGTTAGAAGATTACTGGATTAAACGAAAATGGCTAGAGCCGCACGGTTCAAAAAATGAGCAGACCAAGCTTGATCTCGTTTGTGGAGTTGAATCTGCTCGCAAAGCCATGACCATTGATGATTTGACAGATCAGATCAACATCATTTCAGATATTGCCGCTGTCTCTTCTTTGATGGCGCATCATCTTCGAGACCTACTGCTCATGATTGATTCTGATGTGTTGAATTGATGCTCTGAGGTGCAGTCTTAGTTTGCACTTGCGAATGGTAGTTTCGAGTTGTAGTTTCTAACTGTGGTTTCGAGCTGTCGATTCTAACTGCGGTTTCGAGTTGTCGATTCTAACTGTAGTTTCAAGCTGTAGTTTCGAACTGTCGGTTCCGATTGCAGTCTTGGCTGAAGCAGTAAGTTACTGCTTCGCAATGTTATTTTGAGTAGCAGTCTTAAATCAATTTGGCTAGCTTATTTCAAAATTTCGGCAAAATCTTCGCCTAGGGCCTTCGTATTAATTATTTGCTCTGGCTTGCTTACTCTCTTGTACGAGCTTGGTACTTTGAAATCTGCTGCTGATACGGTTTTGTGTTGGACGCCCAAGAGCTCTACCTCTTCGGAATGGGAGCCGCCATTGTTGAATACGGTCAGTGCTAAAGGAATACCAGGTGCCACTGGAGCTGCAAAGCAGAGATTTAGAACTTTCGTTGCTGCTGCGGGTACTTCCTTTGCTGGCAAGGCCCAGAGAAATCCGTCGCGAACCAAGAGCCGCTGCCAGGTATGAAGGTTTGCTTGATTGGTAAATTTCTGGCCAGTCAAATTGTATTTTATGCAGGCCAAACCTTTTTGCTCCGATTTCGTCGACGCACCAGGCTTTAGGGCGCTGGGATCGCCGGGGCGAAACATTGCACAAGTACTATTGAAATTAGATTTGAAGCCTTTGGCATCACCTTCCCAGTAGAGCTTGTTGCCTGTATGACAGAGCTGTACATGCCATAGTGGAGGCCTCATTAGTATTAGCTGCGACTTCTCGTATAGGTCTAACTTAATTCCCTCTTTGCAGTAAAGAAGTTCGGTGCGACCTAGCATCAGAGATTTTTGCTTGAGAAATAATGCCTGTTCGGCCGCCTCTGTCTTAGCTCCACCAAATATGTAGATAGCCAGGATAAGCAATGATGTCGAATATTTTTTGAAAGCAGTTAATTGGATTTTTCTCAATTCAAACTCAGAAGGCAATGTTGATTACTCAGCCATATGGCAACGCAACTATTCGATTATACTCTCCTGGACTGAGTGCCTTGAATCAATGACCTTGCTGTAGTTAATAAATCAATTTGATTGCTCGCTCTAATTCTTCATATTTCTTCCGCTATCCCCATATCCCCTTGTTCTTTTGTTCTTTTGTTCGTTTCTTCCTTTCTTCCTTTATCGCATTGGGCTTGTCGGAAGTCGGTTCAAGTTGTCCTGGTTTAGCGGGTGCCAAGTGCAAGGCTCGCATTTCAGTTTCAGGTTGCTTTCAAGTTGTATTAAATCTGATTTCGATGGCAAGAGTAAGATAGTTGAAGTGAGTATTGATTGAAACTTTTTGTCTAGCTCAGATACACGAGGGTATGTATGGTCGATGCTTTTGCGGAAACCCTTCTAGAGACGCAGGAGATGTTGAACAGCCCTAATGCTGTGCTGGCTATACAGACTAATGCACCTACCATTACTGCATCTGCTGTGAGCGCTTCTGCAGAGTTGCAATTGCAGCCATCGCAAACTGCATTTTTTCAGCACCTCGCAGCTTTCGCTCCAAGCCTGATCGAAGATGCGACCATGGCAGATCTTACGGCTTTGCATCGAATGGGTGTGGCCTGTCGCCTATGTGGTCAATTTGATATGGCCGAGAATTTTTATCGACGGGCATTGGGTTTGGTCGAAAATGAGTTTGGTTGTCAGTCTTTGGTCGCTGCTAAGCACCGTAATTTTCTGGCTGGCCTGTACTTTATGACTGGTCGTGAGGCTGAGAGTATTCCGCTAATTGAGGCATCCCTGCATACTTACATCAGAAATCTCGATAATCAGCACCTTTACACCCGCTTGACTCACTTCGGTCTTGCCCTAGCTTTTGCACGAATGAGCGATACTGAGCGGGCGCAGGATCATTACCTACGCAGTGAGTTGGGAAGTAGTTCTCGTCTTGATGCAGTGGATGAGCTTCATTGGTCTGCGCTGCCTCTAAAGCTCATGAGTCTAGCCGCAGTCAAATTTGAGCAAGGTCGTCTTGATGAGAGCGTTGAGCTATTTCGGCATTGCGTGATCCATGAGGCCAATGAGGCTTGGCCTGGAAGTATCGTGGTAGCTCGAGCCCTCAATAATTTAGCTACATTGTGTCGCTCTCAAGGTTTGGACGCTGAGGCAGGAGAGTTTTTTCGCATGACTCTGAAAATGAAGGCTGACTTAATGGATCAAAATAGTCCTGAGTATCAGCTTACTCTAAAGCAGTACCAGGACTTTCTCAAATCAACTACTGATCGCAAGGTAGACTAGCGAAAAGATGCTGAAAGTTTGGCTTGATGTATAAAAAAATTGGATTTTCGAGCAAAATTAATCTAGTAGCAGAATTGGATATTGTTCAGCTTTTGCTGTTTCAAAATAGCAGCGAAATTCCAAACGAAATTTCGCTGCTATTTTGAAACTTTGACTTTGTCAATCTTTTGGCCGATTCGAAATATTGAACTTTTTAATTGCAGATTAGTTCAATTCTCTGTTTTGCAAAAATTTCAGACCCCTTGGTGGATGCGAAGTTCTTTTTCAAAGCCCATTAGTTGAGCGTTGACTAGGTCTAGCTCTTGCTGCTTTTCGCGTAGCTCTTTTTGGTCTATGCGATATTGTCTTTCGCCTAAGTCAAATCGCATGTTCGATTTGCAAATATCTATCTCTTTGAGAAGTTGCTGTCGTTCTTTTAACGACTCATTGTATGAGCAATTCAACTCATCTCGCGCCTTTCGTCCCAGACCATCTTTTTCCGTGAGTTGTTGTTCGTAAATTCTGGTATCACTTTCGACTCCTTCAATAAAGCAAAATAAGATCCAGGCTAGCCCCATAATCATTGTTGCAACTGCGCTGCCGAACAGGATAAGCCCTTCCCATAGGCAATGCAGAGCGAGCTCGGCCCATTCACGAATAACTTCGATCCATTCGCCGGTGTGGTCCGTTTGTTCGTCGATTTCAAATAAGTGATTCGTACATTCCGTGCACCACCAGCCATGATTGTAGTGAACGTATTGCTTGGTTGAGTTGGAACAGAGTTCGTAGTATTCGTTTGTCATTGTGCAATCTCATTGTCATGGTTGGAGCTGCTGCCAAAACTGAGATGATGGTCAATGATTGATCCGGGCTTAGTTTTGCTGCTTGTTTTGACAATAGGGATTTGGCGCGGCAGTTTCACCGTGCAATTGCACAGTGTTTATTCGAAGCGAGAAATCGAAGGCGAAAATTATGACCTCAAAAAGTGGAAGATAATCCGTTGGATATGAAACAAAAACAGGCTCCTCGAAAGGAACCTGTTTTCAATTCTGGGGGGCTCTCTGTCACTTATTCAGTCGATAGCCCCTAAACCCTTTCGGGGGAGATAGCCGCGCCCGCAACTATCTCCAGACCGCTATTTTATGTTAGCCGCACTTACTGTAGCCGCAAGATTGACAGACATTACAGCCGTCAATTTTCAACCACTCAGCGCCACCACACTTGCCGCATGGAGCTTGCGCTCTCTAGCGCCATTTGGAGTTGCGCTGAACAATTCAGCGGAGGCGGATTGGCCTGCGC
>CAJXZK010000168.1 GCA_913063055.1 uncultured bacterium | reverse complement strand
CTAGACTCATCGAATGGGGGAATTTCGGCGCACCACCGAAGCCACCATGATCGCGGTCAAAATTGCGCTGAATCTTTTCGAGGGCGGCATTAATGGTGTTGGTGTTTACCACAGCAGCAAAGCCAGTCTTCTCGTTGTCGTCGCTCTTGTCTGACTTGATGCGCTCCATCAGCTTGAGATGATTTGCAAGCTCTGAAGCGCTGTCGAGAATTTGGGCATTGCTTGTCTTCCATGCCGCGGCTACATTTTTCAGAACTTTCTTAAAGCCTGGTAGACCGTGGTGATCATTCACGGGAAAGTACGTGCCACCAAAAAATGGCTGGCAATCTGGTGTAAGAAATACAGTCATCGGCCAACCGCCATGGCCGGTCATAAGCTGAATGGCTTTCATATAGATTTCGTCTAGATCGGTTCTTTCTTCGCGATCAACTTTAATGTTGACGAACAGTTCATTCATCAAGTCGGCAGTCTCTTGATCTTCGAAAGACTCGTGGGCCATAACATGACACCAGTGGCAGGCGGCATAGCCAATAGAAAGCAAAATTGGCTTGTTCTCTTGCTTGGCTAGCTTCAGTGCCTCTTCGCCCCAGGGATACCAGTCGACCGGATTTTGGCAGTGTTGCTGTAAATAGGTGCTGGTCTCATTGGCCAGACGGTTTGGGACGCTTTTGACGTTGGGGCTGCTGTCTTGCTTCTTAGTCACAGAACATCCTCTTTTACTAGTTTTTGTTTGCTGGCAGTAATACGCCCGTAGGCTTCTTCTGTGGCTGCAACGGTTTTTTCCCAGCTAATAGACTGGGCCGATTGACGCGCTTGTTTTGATAATTTTTTGTAGAGTTCAGTGTTGCCCATAAGCTTAGTCATGAGGTCAGCAAGCTCAGGGGCACTGAGATGGTTTTGCAAAATTAGGGCGTCATTGTTGTCGCTCAAGACTTCGCTGACTCCACAGACCTGGCTGACAATTGGTACTAGACCGTATTGCATAGCCTGAATCGGAGCCATACCAAAGGGCTCGATTTTTGATGGCAGAACCAGAGCTTTGGCTTTGGCAAAGACACTGGCCATGTCTTTTTGATAGCCTAGAAATTCGACATTTGAGCTGATGCCCAGGTTGATCATGTCAAATTTTTGCAGCGGTTTTTCTTTCAGGCCCGCGATTAGAAGGCGAAAATCGAGTTTCCTTTTCTTTAGTATTGAGCAAGCTTTGAAGAGCGTATCAAGACCTTTTTTGCGCATGCCTTTGCCGACAAAAAGGAAGGTAAATGGTCCTCCTTCATCACTTCTCACTTCTGCTGCTTGTAGCTCTTGGGCTAAGCTGGCACCTGGTGGAGCAATGGCAAAGGGAGCCGACTGCTCAAGCTTATAGGTATTGTAGAAATCGTCTTTCATCACCGTGGCAACAAATATGCGCATAAGTGATTTTTGACAAAGCTCGAGGTCATATTTATGGCGTAGCTTATAAGCTTTAGCAGTGGCCATTTTGAAGTTATTGAGTAGCTTTTCCAAGGGATAACCAACTAGCGATAAGCGGCCGGCTGTATGGTTATGAAAAGTGACAGCATCTAATTGCGCACTATTGAGGGGGAAGTGTTGTGAGTGAACAATGTCGAAAGGGCCGAATTTGTCTACGGCTGCTGATGCAACCTGCCTATAGTGTTCGATCTTCTGCCATTTATTACTGCCTTTTTTTGCCCCGGCGAACTTATGCACGACTAAGTTAGCGTGGCTGAGATTGCTCTCGTCGATTTCGCAAATTACTGTGACTTTGTGACCGTTTTTAAGTAGACCTTCAATTAGCTTCAGGGCATATAGCTCAAGCCCACCCTGACTAGAGAAAAGTCTTAATACCAGGGCGATATGAAGCTTCGCGCTCATCGTCAATTTAAACCTAAGTTAGCGTTGCTAGCAGACCATCGTACAGGTGCATGTTAGCGTTGAGGACACCGGTTAAGCCAAACTCAACCGCTTCAAAGCTTTGATTGTGAGTGAGAAAATAGAGAGCCAGAGCAATTGAGTCGCCAGAATGCTCTTCTTCAACTCTGACGTGGTCAAACCAAATGTGGTCTTGTAGCGAGAATTGCTGAAAGGCAATTTGCAGAGCTTTGAATTCTTCAACTGCCATCAGTTCGGTGGCAGTAATGGCACCAGCAGCAATGGCAGCTTTAGAGAGGGAGTGCGTCTGCTCTTTCACCTCAGGAGCATGCTTAGTTGTGTGTTGTTCGATAGGAAAGTAAAGTGGTGTCACTACTTTGATGAAAGTCTTGACTGACTTTTCTACCGCAAAATTTTTATACTGATCGCGGCTAACACCGGCACTGAAGGCGACATCTTGTAGTTGCAGCTGGTGGCGCTCACTATCGACGCCGTTGCCGTATTCATTGCGTACGTTCTCTAAAATGAAACCGACTGCCGATTCTGGCATGATGGTGGCAGCTTTGAGCAAGAGCCGGCGCAGATGTGAGGCATGGGCGTCATAGTTCTTTAGTAGACGACCAGCGGCTTCTACTGTAATTTTTTTCGTTCTTAAGGCTTCAAAAAGAGGATGTTCAAAGGCCTGATGAGCTCTGGCAAAATTGCGTAGGGCCAGTTCCAGGTCAGGATTAGCCAGAGCATCCGTTCTAAGACGGCTCTGCCTTAAGGTTTTCGCGAAGGTTTTGCAGTCCGTCTGCTTTGTAAGATTTGTGGCTAAAGTCATTTTACTTGTTGCAGCACTAAAAATCGTAATTACGAGGCCTTAGTGCTGGCTAGAGTTTTTTTTTCAGCTTCCCCTTCAGCCTCTTCGTTTTCTAAGAGCCATTGAGCCTCAAGAGCGGCCATACATCCGGTTCCAGCAGCGGTGATGGCCTGACGATAAAGTTCGTCTTGGACGTCGCCAGCTGCGTAGACACCTTTGATTGAGGTTTTAACACCATCGGTTTTGATGTAGCCGGTTTCGGTTAGCTCAATTTGACCTTGGAAGAGTTCGGTATTTGGTTTGTGACCAATGGCAACGAAGACACCGTCTGCCGGCAATTCTTGTACTTCGTTGGTTTTGATATTGCGCAAGCGAATGGCTGTAACCTGGCCTTCTTTGACATCAAGAATATCTTCTACCACTGAGTCTAAAATGAAGTGCACTTTTTCATTATTGCGGGCCCGGTCAGCCATGATTGCTGAGGCTCTGAAACTATCTCTTCTGTGCACAACTGTGACAGAACTGGCAAAGCGAGTAAGGAAGGTCGCTTCTTCTAGGGCGGTATCTCCTCCGCCAATGACAAATACGGTTTTGTCACGGAAGAAAAAGCCGTCGCAGGTGGCGCAGGCTGATACGCCATGTCCCATTAGTTTGCTTTCAGACTCAAGGCCTAGCAGTTTGGCTGAGGCACCAGTACCGATAATCAATACATCGGTGATGATTTCGTCAGAACTGGTCTTAATTTTGAATGGGCGGCTGCTTAAATCTACCGATTCAGCATTGTCATAAATAAACTGAGTACCGAAGCGCTCAGCTTGCTTATGCATTTCTTCCATCAGTTCTGGACCGAGGATGCCATTAGGGAAGCCGGGGAAATTCTCAACATCAGAAGTAATTGTCAGCTGTCCGCCAGCTTGCAGCCCCTGAATTACCAGCGGTTCTAAGTTGGCGCGGGCCGCGTAAATGGCGGCGGTGAGACCAGCAGAGCCGGAGCCGAGAATAGTTACTTTCTTTCTTATTGGCATTGAGTTTTCCAGAATTTCAGATATTTAGATTGTATGTTCATGACTTGGTTATTAGAGCTACTTTCAATATTACTTAACTGATCAAATAAATCACTTAAATCAATTTGATTTACCTGTTGACAATCGGGCAGTCAATAAGTGCTTTCAATCGAGGTAGATGGCCGTAAGCCGTAGGGCAAGTTGTCCTTTAAGGGCGCTATTTCTTCAGTTAAGCTGCTCAGTTCAAGCACTAGTCTGCTTCTTGCTTCCTCTAGCCCCTCTATATCTTTGCTGCCGATTTTTTTAGCGGCGACTTCCAGCGCTTCCTTTAATAGGGTCAAGTCATGATGCTTGCCGAGAAGCTGCTGGGCTTGCACAAGTTCGAGGTTGGTCAGTCCGAAAAATTCTGCCAATATATAGCGCCAGCGTTTTACCGAGAGCCTCAGCTGATGAAGCTCTTCGTCGCTATTGGCCAATTTAGCCTGCTCATGAGCGACACGTTCGGTGGCCTCAAGAAAGCCAACCATGTGATGGTAGGCTGAATCGTTAATAGAGAGTTTAAGCTCATCTTCACTGAAGGCCAGGTACTGCTCAAGCTCGTAGGCCTTTCGACCGAGGTAGGTCTTGAGGGCGTTGACTGCCCGGTGTAATTTGAGCTTGCCAATTCTTTGCGCCACTACTTTTGTTAGTTTCTTGCGTTTTTTCACCCAAAGCAAAATCACTTCTTCTGGCAGCGAATATTCTTTGGCGTGGGCAATATTGACGTCAATATCCCGCAGCTTGCCAAGCTGTTTGTTCAATTCTTTAAAGGTGCGGCCGATCTGCTTTTCGTATTGGTCGTCTTGCCAACGGTCCAGGCACATGATGTCCCAGATTGAGTACCAGCGCCTTAGCACCACTCTTATTTCGTGAACGCGGTCGAAAGTAAGTTTCTTGTGCGCTTTACTCAGGCACTTTTCAATGTCACGCATGACATGAAGAGCTCTGCTTTCTTCTTGCGAGAGCCAGGAGACTTCAATTAAATGTTCTGGTGCATGTTTGATTTTGGGCGACATTACTTAAGTATGTCATTTAATAGCTCAGTTGATCGCTTTATGATCAATTCTTTGCCCCCTCTTCGATATACCGCCCTTGCTCTTTCTATTAAGCTCGGCATGGTTACTGTCTCGTGAGCGGGCAGGTGATAGGGGTTTCTCAAAAACTTGCGAATTGGTTCGGCATTGTCTTGCCAGTGGAAGCGTTGACCCAGGCGCAGGGCATTGCTTTTCATGGCCGATAACTTCTCTTTATCATGCAAGCAGAGCTTGATAGCCGCGGCCCAGGCATCTTTGTCTCCGTAGGGCAGTGCCATTCCAGCACCACCCGCTTCAATCAATTCGGCGAGCTGGTCGCCGCCGGTGGTGAGAATCGGTATGCCGCACCAGAAATAGTCCAGCAAGCGAGTGCGGAAGGAAAAGCGGGTCTCCGGCAGGTCAAAGTGCGATGAGATAGCAATGGTGGCATCAAGTAAATAGTTGACCCGTTCTTCATAGTCAACCCAGCCAGATAGGAAGAAAACATTTTTGTCTATCAGATCTAGTTCTGTTGCAAGGGCTATAGCTTTGGTGGTCATGTCCATGACCGGAACTTTGGGATTGGGCGATTTGGTGCCCATAAAGACCAGTCGAATGTTGGGAATTTCTGAGGCTACCTGTTTCACTGCTTCAATTACAGTGAGGGGATCAAACCAGTCCCAGATGCCGCCGCCCCATAAGAGTACGGGGTCGTCAGGACCAATCTGGGCAATGCGATCGCGCAGGCCCGGGCCGTTTTTTTCTGCTGCTGTTGCCGGTAGGCCAAAGGGCACAACGTCAATCAGTTTGCGCAGGCTGGGGTCAAAGTTGTACATAGCTGGGTTGATACGCCCGAGGGCGCAGAATCTTCCTAGCCAATAGTCGCGCTGTCTTTCTGAGGCACATACAGTCAGGTCGGCAGCCAACATATGCTTTTCTAAAACTTTGTGCATTAAGCGATAACTCGATGAAGCCTGCACGGCGTCGTCTTTGTATTGCACTAAAACACTGAATAAATAAGGGTCGTAAAGATCGACAATCAAATGCTTGTTCATTTCGCTTAGAAAAGGAAACGGTTTAAGCACATTGGCTTGAAGGAAGATTGTGCTGGCTTCTGTGGCTAATTCAGTGAGTTTTTGGCGGCCGCCGCCGGTAACCACTTGTAAATTAGGTACTTCCCTGACTTCATTCTCAACTTCGACGGGTGAAAAGACCACCACTGGAAATTCTGGAGCAATCGCTTTGCCTAACTCGACAGCGCGAATGGCCGGACCGGCCATCTTTTTTGAGATGGGCTCTAAGGTAATGATAAGAATTTTCGAATTACTCAAGATGTTTCTTTGATGCTGATGCGGAATTTATATAGTGGCAACGCCAATTATAGCTGTATACAGTAAACGGATGTAGCAAGAAGAGCCTATAAGCAGTAAAATAGCTGGCTGTGCAGCATTTATTGAAGCAAGGATCAAATTTTGAGCGATACTTTGGCGCCTGAGTCTATTAAAGACTTAGTCTCAGTTGTAATTCCAAACTGGAATGGCAAACGGTTTTTGACTGGAGTGCTAGATTCACTGGCCAAGCAGAGCTATAAACAGGTTGAGGTCATAGTCGTCGACAACGGCTCCCATGACGGTTCTGTTGAGTTCATTCGCGAGAATTATCCCTTTGTCCGTTTGGCTCTTTATGAGAAAAACACCGGTTTCGCTGTGGCCGTTAATCGCGGTATTCGTGAATCTAAGGGCGAGTATATAGCTCTCATTAATAACGACACTGTGCTCGAAGACGAATTCATTGCCGAGCTCGTCAAGGGTATGCATGAGCATCCTGAGTGCGGTTCGCTGGGTTGCAAAATGCTCGCCTATGATGACCATACCTTGCTAGACGGCGTTGGTGATGGATATAGACGAGGCGGACTGCCTGGGCGTATCGGTCACAGAGAGAAAGACACAGGTCTTTTTGATCAAGGTCGCTATATTCTTGGAGCCTGCGGTGGAGCTGCTCTTTATCGCCGCTCGCTTTTCTGTGATATTGGTTTGTTCGACGATGATTATTTCGCTTATTTAGAGGATGTAGATATAGCCTTGCGCGCCCAGAGTGCAGGTTATAAGTGCTATTACATTCCTACTGCTCGTATCTACCATCTTGGTTGCGGTACCACTGGCAGTGGCTACTCTCCCTTGGTGGTAAAGCTATCAGCGCAGAATAACTGGAACACAATTGTCAAAAATATTCCGCTGCCGCTGTTGCTTAAGTTCTTGCCGCAGATTGCTTTTTGGCAGGCTTATTATTTAGCTGTGGTCTGTGTTCGTGGTGGGCAAGTATTGCCCTGGATTGAGGGCAGCTTTAAGGCTTTATTGCTGCTGCCTAAGATGCTTGGTAAGCGTGCTCAGATCAACAAGAAACGCAAAGTTAGCCTGAAGTATTTTGAAGATGTAATTGTTGAATCAGAAAATGACTTAACCGCTGCTCGCGATCGGCTCTATAAGAATAAAGTGTCTGAGACTATCAAGGGCGCTCGTTAGACAATATTCGCTATTCGTGCGTATGGTTGTGAGCGGCCGGAGGAGCGTCACCGCTTAGTGAGTTGGCGGCGTAATCGAGGTCTTCGATTGTTTGGGTCAGTTGCGAAGTGGCCGACTTAATGGGCGAGTAGGCCTTGGTAAATTTGCGCATACGCAGTTGTTCTAGGCCCAGGCGCATTTGACCAAGAGCTTCTTCTGTGCGTTCGATGGCTGCCGCCACGGCATCTTGTACTAAGTCGATTTTATGGCTGGTATCTTTCGATCGGCAGTTCTGACAATATCCGAGGATGTCAAAACGACTGGTGGTGTGATCAAACCCTTTACGCTGGGCTACGGCTTTACCAAAGCCGCGAATGAGTTCATCGTAAAATTCGATAGTCATGCCACAGGCTAGACAGATTAGATGGTCGTGAGCTGGACCTTCTTCTGCTGCTTCATAGCGCAGGCCACGATCGCCGCTAACGGTGATGACATTGCCATCCGCTTTAAGGCGGTTGAGGGTGCGATATACAGTAGACAAGCTAACTTTTAAGCCTTGTTCTACTGCTAGCTCGTACACTTCGGGAGCGGTTAAGTGGTCTCCCCTTGGTATAGCTTTGACGATAGCTTCGATTGCTTCCTGGGTGGAGAGCAGTCTGTTTTTTGTTTCATCCATACATATATGTTCGCCGATTTCTGGCCAGAGTGATCATACTTTCAACTTATTCAATTGCATTCTTGTCTTGATTCTAATTGAGAATGATTTCTAAATCGTGAAAATTGGGCAATTGCCCCGACTAGTCTTTGTTTTACTTTATTATCAAGTGCTAATTGAGTCTTCTCTGCAAATGTCAGTTTGTCTCAATTGAGATTGGGAATCACTGCAAAGAATGTGCTGAAAAAGGGCATTGGTGGCTGCTTTAAGCGCTGTTTTCGCTGAAGCCTTTATATTTTCTTTAGACATGTTCGATTGACACTCACTATTGAGAGTGATAACTTTCAATAGTTGCTAATGAGAATAATTCGCAATTGCTTACAGAGTACTTGTACTTCACTAGCGGACCGAAGAGTTCTCATTCAGTAGTCGCTTTCAAGCGGCACTGGCTCAGGCAAGCAGAGCTTTAGTACTTTTATCAATCAGCATTGGAGATTGGCATGAAATCTAACAAGTCTAACAACAAGCGCAGCAAACGTGGCCAGAGCATGGTTGAGTATGCCCTCGGCATCGGTTGCGTCGCCGCTCTTTGCGTCGTTGCTCTTGGTTCACTCGGTCACATTTCTGGTGACATGATTAGAAACGTAGAGCAAGCTACCAACTATCAAGGTCAGACTTCGCAAGACGTCGGCCGCACTATCAAAGTTGGCGCAACTCCATGGGTACTGCAATAGACCTAGTTGTTTATGTAGTTTGAAGAGTGTTTGTTTGGCAAACACTCTTCAAACTTTTAAGGTAACTGATGCCTGAATTACAAGTTAGATCGTCAAAGAGACAGACATATCGCGGTAGGGGCAAGGCTTGCTCCTACCGTAACTTGATCAGGTCTACTTATAGGTCTACTTATAGATCAGGTGGTCAATCAATGGTCGAGTTTGCCTTCGCCATTCCATTCTTGCTATTGATTGTCTTGACGATTATGTATTTTGGCCGGGTTTTTTATACCAAACAGGCTGTCGCTATGGCCTGTCAGGAAGCAGCTCGCCTTGCTAGTCGCACACCAGAATTGAGTGACGCCCAAGTGCGAGAGAGTTTGACTGGGTTCTCAACTTCTGGAGACGCCGTCAACGCCAACTCAGTTGTTGCTCAACAGCTTGGCTCTGCCAGACTGCTTTCCCAAGGCACCACTGGTAGCCTTCCTCCAGGTGCCAAAGTCAAGGTGCTGCCTTTTGATTCGGATGGCACTATCGAAGATGAAGTTGCTCCCGGCACCGTGGGCGTGCGCATAGAATATCCTTTTGTTTTTGTTGGCAATGCCTTCTCCACTAGTGCTAGCGAATTCGGAAATTCGGTTGGTGTCTACAGTGGCGCTGGCGGTTCTCCTGTTTCATTTCTCAATTTTCCAATATCTGAGAGAGCAGTGTCTTTCACAGAGGTTTACCAGCAGTAGTAACTAAATGGTTCTATTTCGAGGTGTCTATGCGTACGTCAATCCCAGCGACAAATTCAGAAATTTCATCGGTTTCATCATTGCTTGGGCGAGAACGTTTACCAGCCAAGGGTGTCAGCCCAAAGTCTTTTAATTTGGTGCCGATCCTCATAGCTCTAGTAGTAATACTTCTGCTAGTGGCAGCAGCTCGTACTTTTGCCCCTCATGCACCGGTGGCCAAAACCGTGCAGATTGTTGGAGCTGGGCAAGACATTTTTCCTGGTACCCGAATTACCTTTCATGATTTGCACTATGTGATTGTGCCCGACTCATACTACAGCGAAGATATGTTTACCAAAACAAATTTGTTGGTAGGTCGAGTGGCTAGTACCTATATAGGTAAAGGCGAGCCAATCGTCAGTGCTAATCTCTTTGCTGGCAAAGACGGTATTGCGCAACGCATTGAAAATCACGAACGTGCTATTACTCTTAAACTCGATGACTATGCCTTAGTTGATCACAGTATCAATAGTGGTGACAAAGTCGACGTTATCGTCACCAGTACATTAGACGGTAAGAAATATAGTAAGACTGTTTGTCAAAGTGTTCCTGTCCTCTTTAGCTATCCTCGGGAGGCCTTGCACAGCACTTCTTTGCGAGGTCAAGAAAGTAGCCGCATTACTTTAGCTGTAACCGCAGAGCAGGCTGAGCTTCTTGCCCTGGCGGAAGAGAGCGGCAAAATCAAGTTGGTATTGCGCAATCGCTTATCCTCTGAGCTACCTCATCTTATTGGTTATGGCGAATCAGACCTGTTGCCGTCAAAAGCCTTAGAAGCAAAAGAACATTTGAAGTTGGCTGCAGAAAGTCGCGGCTCATCGCTCCCCACTGCTGGTGTCAATTCAAACATGATGCCACCTCCCCCTCTTTCTTCTGGTCTTCTAGACATTCCTGCCCCATCTGTTTCTATCCCACCGTCTATTGATGCAGCTTTAGCTCCTATAGGTAAGACGGCAAGATGGGTGGTAGAAGTCTTCTCTGGCAGCAAAAGAGATCTTTATGAAATTCCCCAGTCAACACAACAATAATAAAAAGCGCAATCTTGTCGTTGGCACCAGGCGTGCTTCCCGTGCAGCCGTATTGCCCCTTGTTGCTTTTATTATCGTTTTGGGTGTGGCATTCATGGCCTTCTCGGTTGATGTTATGCGCACTGCTTACGCCTCGTCTGCTGTACGTTATGGTGCCGAAGCCGCTGCCCTTGGTGCTTTTTCAGCCTCATTGACCAGGCCTGAGCAAGTCTTTAGTCGCAGTCAAGCTGAGGCCAATATCAGACAAACAATCGGTCAGGCTTCTGGAGCAATCGATAATTTCTCCTGGAATCGAGCCCCTTATGGCCCTGATTCCAGCGCTCAGGGACTTGCAGCAGCCGAGAGCGCTGTTAAGTTTGATGCTAGTGACGTTACTGTGGTCAATAATCCTAATTCTGCCGATAGTGGTGATTACTTCTTGCAGGTTCGCGGTCGCCGCGATGACAGCGATGCCCTCAAGCTCTTCTTCTTGCCGTTGGTTTATGCTTTTAGCGGCAGTGCTTCTAGCACTGGCCTACCTGGCCCTGCTGTGCCAGCCGAAGCTCGTCTGGCCAGTCCTCATAGACTAGTAGAAGTGATAGCTCAACCGGCTTCGCGTATTGGCGCCGGTGTCCCCCGTATTAGTACTAGTTCTAGCTCTGCTGCTCGTGATCAAGACCTGGTTGGCTTTGCTACCTTGCCCGTGGCCTTGAGTAATTTACAGTTCAAACTTCTGGCAGATCCCAATTCTGCCCTTTCAACAGCTGCAATCAAAATTACTCTCGCCCCTAGCGCCTCTTCTGCAGCTGCTACATCTAACACCATGCGCGGTGCTCTTGTTAATTTGACGCGCTCGGCATCTTCGCTCAATTACTATAATGATGCCGTCAGTAATGCCTCTGTCAATCAGCTTCTGGCCAGTCTGGCTTACTTTGCTCCGGTTGTTTCGCCTAGTGAGATACCGCCGGCCTTGGTTGAGCGGGGTAGTCGACTTTCGGCTTTCAATTTAAGCTCAAGTTTGTTTACTTCCGCCACTGTGCAACAGCAGCTGTTGTCACAACTGCAAAAATTGCAAGTTGGGCGCTCTTACATTTTCCCTGTCTTGGCTAGCGACCCGAATTTTGTCAGTGCTAGCCCTAGCAATGAAGTAGTTGGTTTTGCCAGGCTGAGACTACTTTCCACTCCCGTTGTCTTTGATCAGTCAATAGCTTTGACCGTAATGCTTGAGCCCGATTCAGTGGCTTTGCGTAATGCCAGTTTCGCCAATGCCGCAGCAGTTGTGCCCAGCAGTGCTTCAAGTTCGAGCACTGGCCTACTGCCTGCTCCCGTGGCTCCATTTAAGGCCCGCGTTTTGTTGCCAGATGGTCTTAGTATCAGTACTCGTCCACATTCTGTGGTTATGGCTCCGTCACTATCACCGCGCGTTATGGTGAATTAGATGATATTGAGCAAGAATAAAGCGAAAACTACAGCCAAAGTGATTGGTGTCCTTGGCGCCAAGGGCGGTGTTGGTGCTACCACTATAAGTATCAATCTGGCAGCAGCTCTTGCCTCAGTGGCAGCAAATAAGACTATTTCTTTGCTCGATGCTAATCTTCAACAACCCGATGCCGCCTGCCTCTTGAACAGCACTCCGCGATACTCATTGCTTGATCTGGCAAGGCGCTTAGCTGTTGACGATGAAGTAATTGCTGCTTGCGCTGAGAATATCGTTCTTGAGCCTGCTAAATTGGCCCGGCAATTCCGTTTATTTAGCCCGCCTTTAGATGCCAATTTGGCTCTACAGGTATCGTTAGGTGAAGTTGTTCGCCTGCTTAGCCTCTTTAAAGAACTACCAGGCACCTGCATCGTTGATTTGCCGCGCTCTGTCAATCTCGATTTGGTATCGATGTTGGATCTCTGTGATTGTATAGTCTTGGTGCTTGAACCGACAGTAACAGCCCTTGCTGCTGCTCGACGCTGGTTTGATGTATTTCAAGATCTGGGCCTGGCTAACGATCGCTTTGTCGCTGTACTGAACCGTTCTGGTGGCAAGTTGAAGGAGATCGAGAAACAACTTTCAAGTGAACTCAATGGTGTGTCAATGTTGCGCTTGCCAAATGCTTACGAAGCCTGTGAGAGTGCCTCTATTGAAGGTGTTCCAGTTGTGGTCAAGTATCCCCGTAGTCCTTTCTCAAAGGCTATAGACGAGATACTACTGGCTTGTCAACGCGACAGTCTAGAGCCTCCGTCGGCTAATTTTAATTCGCAGCAAATCATTTTGGGGCAAGAAAAATAGCATGTCTAAGCTGCGCAAACTACTGACTAGTC
>CAJXZK010000167.1 GCA_913063055.1 uncultured bacterium | reverse complement strand
GTGCGGCGTTCAGGAGGGCAAGAGTTGTCCCTCCCACAAGTAGCCTTGTGAGATGATTCGATTGCATGTTCGTTCTCCAACTAGGTTTGCTATTACGAGATTAGCGAATAGCTCGCCTTTATCACCTGGGGATAAGCCTAGTTCTCGACTGGGTGACCTACCGAACTTAGATCAGGTTGAGTTTTGTTGAAAGTCTTAAATCAGTTGAGGTGGCCGGTTTTGCAGGCAATTTGGTTGCCTTGCTTAATGGGCCGACCATCGAGACCCGTGGCAAAGACCACATAACTGCCCGTGGCGTCAATCAATATATTGATTGTGCCGGGCCAACGAGCGCCGTCTTCAGGAAAGAGCCTGTCGACTGTTGATAGGGGCTCGGTAGGATTGATTATGGTTGGTCGGCGGAAAAAGACACGACTACGATTGGCCGCTGTGGTCTTTTGTCTCAGGCCATCATTGATTTTTCCCACACCCTCGGCTTCTAGTGCCATTCTTGTGCGGTCTAACTCCGCTTTCAGTTGTGGCTCTTGCTCGAATGGATTGGGTCCAGCCACTTTGTCGAGCCTTTGCAATAGGGCTTCGTTTTCGTTGAGGTTTTGCGTGCCTTGCGAATCTGCATAAGAAAGAAGCACTGGCAAACGATTTGCCAGTGCTTCGATATTGTTTGCTAGTGCTTGATTGGCGCGGTTGGCGTGACCCTGAAGCAGAATTAGCTCACGTACCAGAAGGCGCTGTTTGAGGTTCTTGGCCGAATTGGATGCTCCTGACTGACCGTGGCTGGGCAGCTGAGCAGCCGCTGCGAGAATTGCAGTTAAAACTAGTTGGAGCGTCTGCCTTGAGCATTCTCGCTTAGTTCTTCCAGCCAATTACTCGGCACCTCGACAGATTTGCTGTGCTCCATTAGAGCCTTTTCTTTCAGATCCCAGAGATACTCAAATAGCCCTTGTCTCTGGTCGTTGGTCATCAGTTTACTGTTATGGCCGCGGCCATCATAGGCTTTATTGAGTTGTTCTTTTAAGGTATCGGTGCTGACTGAAACTATTTTGCTAGTTTGCTTCTTTTGGTTACTTGCCATCTCAGAATCTCCCACCATTACCAGTTGCTCTACCGCTTTTACTAATTTCTTGGGAATGCTTGGAGGGTCTGTTGGTTACAAGGCCCGTCATGCTTTCCACCATTTGACCTGGCGTTAATAGACTGGGCTAACGCTCAATGTTCAAATGCTTTGTTAATCAAGGTATTCCCCGGCGGGCAAACTTTCACTCTCGGCCGAGGGTTGTCATTTGATTAAACGTGGGCGGGCAAATCGACCCAAGAGCGAGCGAAATTACTATGCAAAAAGCCCCAAACAGGTTGCTGCTTGGGGCTTTAGGAACAATCAATTTGAATGTGGAATTCGAATGATGGTCATGGGTGAATGTTAAGAGCGACGCTTTCTTGCTGCTTCAGCTTTGCGCTTTCTCTTTACGCTTGGTTTCTCGTAACGCTCTCTGCGTTTGATCTCTGACAAGATTCCAGCTTTCTGAATCTTCTTCTTGAAGCGCTTCAATGCGCCTTCAATGCTTTCACCCTCGGCTACTCTGACCTCTGACAAACGAATTCACCTCCGATTTTGTTCTGAAAATTAGTAGTTATACAAACGATATCTGATTATATCTCAGTGGGTCATCGTAGCACTGGATTCTAAGGCGTTCAAGCGCCGGTGGGCCTTCCGCGACACTACTTAACTAAATAGAGCCTAAGGTTTTGGCGAACTCAACAAAATCGTAAGAAAAAAGCCCAATTAAGGGCTTTTTTGACTGGTTGCTCGTCGAATGACTAATTGAATGACTAATTGAATGCGGCTTAGCGGTCGTATTTGTTCTTGTTAACTTTTTGACCGTCTAGGTTGGTTCTTTCGTCAGGCAATATCTTCTCGATTTTGCGGCCGAAGAGGTCGGTGTCTTCTTGGATGCGGTGCTCGAACACTTGCTTGTAGAATTTTTCACTCGCCCGTTTAGCCAGGGGGAAGTCATATCGACCAGTGTTTTCGTTGAACGAAATTGAAGTTGGTTTGCTTTCGTCGCCGCCGTTAATGATGTGGTTCAGGGTCTTGGTCCCAGGTAGGCCAACGAGGTCGGAGCCAGCACAGATGCAAAGTACTGCGCACAAGAAGAACGAGGGGCCGATAAGTATGTGGGCTAACATTCCTTCTTTGGTTTTTACCAGCGAGCGTTTGCCTTGCGGTAAGTGCAGCACCCATGGTGACATCAGAGTAAATGGCAAGAAGCCAGACCAGTAGTGAAAACGACCCATAACACAGCCTTGCCATCCCTTCCATATGAAGGAAAAACCAACGAGGATTACTAGAATGCCAATAGCAATTTTGGGAAGGTGTTCAGATAGAAGGCTCATTGAAATTTGACTCTTTGACTCAAGACAGGATGGTAAATATTCTCACAGACTATATTTAGTATAGAACGTTCTTCAATTTTGACTACTTCCAATTCGTAACAGCCTGGCCTTGTTGCCGCATGAACGGGTCTAAAGTCCGATACAATGAGCCTTTCCTGCCGGGCTGCCACAGACATCTTTACTCTGTGCTGGATCTGAGCTGGATGGGCCAATTGTCGTTGGACAGGGTCTAGTCGGAAGTGTTGAATTTATTGGAGTTCAGGGGGTTGGATAGTGAGTAGCTCGAGTCTTAAGCGAGATCACAAGTGTGCTCAGATGAGCGCTGAGTTAGCGGGGCAGGAGGTCTGCCTGGCTGGTTGGGTCAACGTGGTGCGCGATTTAGGCGGCCTCATATTTGTTGAACTACGCGACTCTACGGGAAAAGTTCAGCTGATTGCTGACCCCAATAAGAACAAAGAAATTCACAAACATTTTGTTGATTTGAAGAATGAGTTTGTCATCGCTATTAAGGGAACTGTTGCAAAGCGGCCGGAAGGCACTGCAAAGTCTGAGACAGGTCCTGGATCAATTGAGATTTACCCTGACCAGTTTGAGCTTTTAAATACCTGCAAGCCACTTCCTTTTCAGCTCGACCAGGGCGATAAGGTTGATGAAGCACTGCGCTTGAAATACCGTTACCTTGACTTGCGACGTCCTGAAATGAACAGCAACCTGGTGATGCGTCACCGGGTCAGCCAAGCTATCCGTCGCTATCTTGATCAAGAAGGTTTCATTGAAGTTGAAACTCCAATTCTCTGCAAAGCCACTCCTGAAGGCGCTCGCGACTTCCTCGTGCCCAGTCGCCTTAACCCAGGTAACTGGTATGCCTTACCTCAATCACCACAGCTGTTTAAGCAAACACTGATGATTAGCGGTGTTGATCGCTATTATCAAGTTGCTCGTTGTTTCCGTGACGAAGATTTGAGAGCTGATAGGCAGCCAGAGTTTACGCAGATCGATATGGAATTTTCATTCGTTGATGAAGATGAAGTGATGCGCGTTACTGAAGGCGTCTTGGTTGATGCCTTCAAGTGTGCTGGCATTGACATTAAGCCTCCTTTCCAGCGCTTGAGTTATGCCGATGCCATGGGCCTATATGGCAGCGACAAACCTGACTTGCGCTTCGGTTTGGTATTCAAAGACTTGACCGAAGTGGCTCGCAACTGTGAGTTCAAGGTCTTCAAACAAGTGGCCGAAGCCGGCGGCGAGCTGAAAGGCATTGTGCTTGAAGGAAAAGGCGAAGGTACTTCCCGTAAGCAATTAGATTTGTGGAATGAGTACACTCGCTCTGTTGGCGGCAAAGGCCTGGCCTGGGTTGCCTTTGGCAAAGATGCTAACCGCTCCTCAGGTTTAGATAAACACTTGAGCCCCGCCGAAATGCAGAAGCTCAAAGAGTTGTCTGGAGCTAAAGACGGCGATTTGCTCTTAATGGTGGCAGACACAGTTAAGGGTGTCGCTAACGTGCTTGGTCGCTTCCGCTTGAAACTGGCAGAAGAACTAGACTTGATCAGCCCTGATAGCCATAGCTTGCTTTGGGTTGTGGACTTCCCACTGTTCGAGTATGACGAAGAGCAAGGCCGCTTCATGGCTGTGCACCACCCCTTCACCTCACCCCGGTTAGAAGATCTCGATAACCTAGAGTCTGATCCTGAAAAGGCTCGGGCTCGCGCTTACGACATTGTTTATAACGGTTGCGAAATTGGTGGTGGATCTATTCGTATTCACTCCCAAGAACTTCAATCTAGAGCCTTTGCTGCAATTGGCTTAGATCGCGAAACAGCCTCAGAGAAATTTGGCTTCTTGCTGGAAGCTCTTGAGTCTGGCGCACCACCCCATGGTGGAATCGCTCTGGGCCTTGATCGCATTATCATGTTGCTCTGTGGCTGTAAGTCAATTCGTGATGTTATTGCCTTCCCTAAAACTCAATCGGGTGCTTGCCCTATGACCGGGGCACCATCCCTGGCATCACCAGAGCAGTTGAAAGAATTGGCAGTGTTGAACGAACCGCCGAAGGTGAAAGTTTCAGCACAGGCTGGCCAAGTTGTGGCTGGTATCGACGCCTAGATAAGGCATCGCGTGATTGAAAAATCCTGATTGAGATAATCCTTTTTGAGAAGTTTACCCATGGTTGAGCAAGCAACAAGCAATGAGAAGGCAAGACTTAGCGGTCTGGCTCTCTCATTGCTTGTGCTCCTCTCTACTGCTGGTGTAGCCTCGCTCTCTGGCTGTCAGCAGTTGCGCCCAACTGCTGCTTCGTTCCTCATAAGAGGCAACGAATATTTCAAGATGAATGAGTACGAAAAAGCTGAGCATGAATATCGCGAAGCCCTTTTAAGCGAGCCAAAGAGTGCCACTGCACTTAATAACCTTGGCGTAATTTTGAATGAACGCAGTAGATATGATGACGCCATTACAGTTTTAACCCAGGCGATTGAAGTTGATCCCAAAAACGCTATTGCCCACTATGTTTTGTCTGAAGCCTATGCAAAAAAATCAATGTTCGACAAGGCTTTTGAGCAGGCTAATGCGGCGATTGCCTTAGACTCAACTGAGCCGCGGGCCTTTTGTGCGCTAGCTGAAGCTGAGTTGGGTCGCGGTCATTTGCCCACGGCAATTGAAGCCTATAGAAGCGCCTGTAAACTAGATGATCGCAGCGATAAAAATCACCATAAATTAGCCATGGTGTTGGGCTTGTCTGGTGATATTGAGGCGCAGATCAACGAAGAGCGATTAGCTTTGGAAATTGAGCCTGAAAATAATGATGCTCGCATTGGCCTTGCTTCTGCCTTGAATGCACAAGGCAATAAAGCTGATGCTATTGCCGAATTGAAAATTATTTTGGATAAGCATCCCGACAACGTTGATGCGCGCGCGGTGCTCAATAAAATTGAAGGCTCTAGTCGAGCGGTGAAGAGTAAGTAGTTTGTATTATTAGATCGTTTTGAGAACGTCTAATTTTAGCGCTTTAGGAATCTCGCTGGTTTAGGCGTGCCGTCTGAGTATCTTGTGCTCTCATCTTCTAAATAGGGCATTCTTTTTGGCTCTTCAGACAACTCGAGGGTGGGTAACGTTCCCTGTTGCTTAAGGTTATGCTCTCTTACGATCTCTGGAAAACCGATTTTTCGAGCCAATCCAAGCCCTAGATTCCATTGAGCCCATTGAGCTTGGTGCCTTTCCGGTTGTGATTGAGGCTCCTCAGCTCCATCGGCTAATGAATATAGTGATTGCAGGTCTATTCCCATTTTCATTTCTCCATCATTTTGAGAAGTTAGCTTCCGATTAATCGGGAAGGGTAATTTCTTGCGGGGGTGAAATGAAGTTATCAAACCGCTGTGGTCGAGTTGTGGCAGCTGCCCTCTTATTTCACGCCCAGCTTGAGTGAATCAATAATGGCTTCAAATGTCTTCTTCGATTCTTCAAAATGCTCAGGTTTGTCAGCACAAGAAATTATGTAGTAGTTGTCGCCGCCTACAGCAAAGGCTTTAAGCACCTTGGTTCTAAGATTGAATTGGGGAATTATTTGCATCAAAACCAATCGCCGCGTTGGCGTTCCGCCCTTTTGTGAGTGTTGATCTGACTGCACTTGCCAGAGTGTGGCCCACTGTCTCATAGACTTATCGCAAATGGTATCCAGCGTTTCTCCTGAAGGCAGCGAACGGGCAACGACTTTGACATTAGGAAAAGAGTTCGCTTCTTTGATTTGAGCAGCAGGGGTCGCGACCAGGTTCACAATTGGATCAGATTTGGTTTTCCAGTCACTCGGAAAGTCAATGCTGTAGCCGTTTTGCTTGTCGGTATGGGTATAGGTGGCCGTTGCTGTTGCATTTTGACTGGCATTTTTGCTGGGCTCGGCTTGAGCGGCGTTGATTGTTGCGGCCATCACAGTGCAGGCGAGTGGCAGGGCTAGCCCGGCTGTGAGCTTATTGAATAATCGCAGGGGCAAGAAGGCAATAAGACTGGACTCGCAGCCTTTTGTTTGATTGATTTCTGGTCGGTTAGTCTTGGCTTCTATCATCATCCTGCCTCATCGAGATTGACTATATTCAAGCATCCTGCCACCTAATTTGTAAGGGAAAGGCCTGTAACAAAAAAAACTGAGATTTTAACCCGGAGAAATTGAACTAAATCAACCAACTTTCCGTTGCTACATATGTGAGCGGTGGTGAGGAGGAAGAATTATGTTTGCTCGAGTATTCTCAGGAGCTGTACACGGCGTTGAAGCTCACCCAATAGAAGTAGAGGTTGACTGCTGCCAGGGCCTTGGGCAAATCAGTGTGGTTGGTCTACCAGACGCCTCTGTTAAAGAAGCGCAAGAGCGTGTTCGAGCCGCCATTAAAGCCTGTTCTTTCTTGATGCCACCGGGCAAGAAATGGGTGGTAAATCTAGCACCGTGCGATATTCGCAAAGAAGGCCCTGGTTACGATTTGCCAATAGCTACGGGAATTCTTGCGGCCACCGGTCTGATGCCCTTTGAAAACATTGCTAATTTATGGTTTATCGGCGAATTGTCTTTGAGTGGTTCAGTGCGACCGGTTTCTGGGGTTTTGCCCATAGCTGTTGCTGCCCGTCAAAATGGTGCTCGGGGCATTGTCGTACCCGAGGGTAATGCCGAGGAAGCAGCTCTAGTTGAAGGGCTCAAGGTCTACCCCGTCTCGCATTTGATGCAAGTGTTTAAGATAGCGCAGTCGTTAGAAAATGGCACCATATATGAAGGCGCCAGTCGTGAGCAATTTGCGCGGGCTGCTGCTAATGTCGTTCACCACAAAGACTTTCGTGACGTCAAAGGGCAGCCTCAGTCTAAGCGCGGCCTGGAGATTGCGGCGGCTGGTCGGCACAATATTTTGCTTGTGGGTTCGCCCGGTTCCGGCAAATCTATGTTGGCCGAGCGTTTGCCTAGCATAATGCCGCCCTTAGAGTTTGAAGAAGCTATTGAGCTAACCAAGCTCTGGAGCGTGGCTGGTTTACTGACTGAGCGTGGCAATATTGTAGCGGAGAGACCTTTTCGCAATCCGCACCATAGTGCATCTGTGATCGGCCTTGTCGGTGGTGGCGCGCGGCCTAAGCCCGGAGAGATTTCGCTCAGTCATCTTGGTGTACTCTTTCTTGATGAGCTAACTGAATTTCCTCGGGCCCATCTCGATAATTTGCGACAGCCACTAGAGTCGCGCAAAGTCATGATTTCGCGGGCGGGGCAAACACTGACTTATCCCGCATCATTTATGCTAGTTGCCGCCTGTAACCCTTGCCCCTGTGGCTACCGCGGCGATCCTGTCAAATTTTGTCTCTGCACTTCTTCTCAAGCCGAGCGCTATTGGGGGCGATTGTCAGGGCCGTTTCTTGATCGTATAGATCTACAGATTGTAGTTTCAAGGCTCAATGTAAGTGAGTTAATTGGTGAAGTGAAAGAGGAGTGTTCTGCTTCCATTCGGCGAAGGGTTGAGCTGGCTGTCGATCGACAAAAGCTGCGCAATATATCAAACAGTGCTCCAGGTGGCTTTAATTTCAACAGCAGCTTGAGCCAGCGGGAATTGCATAAGTATTGCCAGGTTGAGCAAAAGACAAAAGAGTTCTTGGCCAGAGCGGTGTCGCAGTTTAACCTTTCAGCTCGTGCTTATGATCGCATTTTGCGTCTGGCGCGCACGATTGCAGATCTTGCCGGTAGTGAAAATATTTTGATGGAGCATATTTCTGAGGCTGTGCGCTATCGGCTGCCTTTAAAGGTCGCATCCTAAAATCTATTTGCCCCCTGACATGGTTTCGCCTGCATCACATTGTGGTTTGATATTGTCTGGCGCTAAAGCAAGTACTAACCATAGCGGAATTGATGAAAAAGACAAAGAAAATACACTTACCACCAGGCTGGACCTTTAGTTCGGCTAACAGCGAAGACTATGATGCTGGTATTGATGAGAAGGTTAAGCATAGCGGTACCCGTTGCGTTTACCTTAAGTCAGATGTGCCAGAACCAAGGCCACTGGCCTATCTTAGTCAAGGTTTTTCGCCAGAACCTTATTTGGGTAAGCGTTTGCGCATGTCTGCCTGGGTTAAAAGTAATTGCCAAGGTGGGCGGGCACAGCTCTGGCTCCGTATTGCTGGTGATTGGACTAGCACCAATGCCAAGCCTAACTGTTTTGACAATATGGATGATCGACCAATTCTCGATGTCACCGATTGGACCCAATACAAAATTGTGGTCGAAGTACCTGATACCAGCACCTATATCGATTTTGGCTTGATGCTCAATGGTGCCGGTCAGGCCTGGGTGGATGATTTCTCTTTTGAAACAGTGGGCGATGACGTGGAGCTAACTAGCAGTTCTAATCATGCTAAGTCTGAACCCTTCAACCTAAATTTTGAGGTCTCTAAGTAGACGCTAGATAATTCCAAATGTTTGGCAATTGGCGATCAATGAGAACCTCAGAAAAACCTAAAAAGATACTTGCCGCAATTCTTGCTTGTCTAGCAAATTGCGGCTATTTTTTGTCTGCCTCGGCAGCCGAAAACGCGGGGCAATCAAACACACCAATACAGTTTGACTTGCAGGCAGACCGCAAACATATTTTTTCTAGTTTGAAATTAGACGATGCCGTTTTTCTCTCAGCTATGCGACTGCCGCCAGAGCGGCCGATAATTTTACCGCCCCAGCCTGTTAGCCCTGATTTGCTGACGTCATCAACCAGTCAGTCGTTGGCTACTTCTTCGATAATTTCTCTGCTGAACGCTCCTAGCGCTCTCTACGATTTGTTGAAGAGCAATCAGTTGCTGCAGATTGTCTCTGATGTGGAACTGAGTGATACGAAAACGGATGCGGCCAAAGAGGGCAGTGGTAAAGGCTTGATCCGAAATCTCATTGTCACTTTGCAGAATGACTCTCCACAGCTCGTCCAGTTGGCCAAGGATAGCTCTAAGCAAAAGTCTGGTCATAACCACACTCTCGATGCTGCGCCGTTGGAATGGCAAGGAGAGGGAGGCTACTGGTATGCCACAGTGCTTGATGCAAAGCATCTTTTGGTAAGCAATAAGCAAGAAAATTCAGGCAGAGTCAAAAGTCGCTTTGTGCAGTGGAAGCCCGGAGCGGCTGCTGGAAAGTCTTCTGGAAGGCTTGCAGCTAAGGAAGCTGGTGCGGCACCGGCACAAGCATTTGATCAGTTGCCTAATCGCATGAAGCTGTTGTTTGCTGATGCAGCGGGTGACCCAGAACTCTGGCAAGTTTTAGATACCAGTATCGTCAATAAAAGTAATGCCAGTCGAGCATCTAATCAGCTCTGCGACTTTGCTGATGAAAAGACTTGTATAGTTTCCTTTGTCGAGCCTCGAACTACAGCTCTTAAGACTATTGTCTACTCAACTAACAAATCCGCGGCCGATAGACTCAAGCGCGAGCTAAATGACTTTAAAGAGCCAGCGGAATTTGATTTGAAGAAAATTGCCGACAGCAAATTTAGCATCACCATATCTGGTGCCGAACCTACGGCTGTTAAAACTAAGGTTTTCTTGCTTTTGCTAACGGGACCGCTGAGCGCTAGTTAGGCAAGATTATCGAGAGCATTCAATTAGGTCGTGTTGATTCTCAATCACAGGGCCGTAACAACTCTCGTCTAAATTGTCTTCCATGAGGCAGGCAACGTCGCTCGCCAATTAAGTAAATCGCGATGACCTGCAACTTTTGAAACCACTTAATAGAGGAAGAAACAATGAAAGAATTTGGCAATCAAGCTCAATTAAATGACAGTGTGGCAGCGGCCCTTGATAAAAATGATAGTGCCATGGGCAATGTGGCAGCTGATACATGGAGTGGCCGAACACTTAGCTCTGATAAGAAGGTCGTGAAGGCCGATGACGAGAACGTGAAGTGTCTTGTCATAACCGATCTTTACGGTCATAAGACCAAGGGTGGCTGCGTTCCTTCGCAGGACTTTTTACCTGGGAAACCATCGCCCCTAGACACACCGGCAACTCCACCAGTCAAGCCCGAAATACCTGCAGACGGTGGTCCGAAATATCCTATCAAAGAGCCTATTAAAGACATCGTTAAAGACCCGATCAAAGACACTGTAAAAGAGCCCATCAAAGTCCCAAGCCTAGATGGTGTTATCAAAACCCCGATGAAGCCTAGCATTGTTGATTCTATCGAGTTTGGCGAACCCTTCGTTAAGCCTGTGCCAAAGCCCGGCAAAGTTATCCAACCAAATAACAGTCAGAACAATACTTTCGAAAAATAACGGTGACCCTACGGAGCACAGCCCCGGCTTGGATAGGCAAGTATCCTCGCCGGAGCTACCGTTCTTAGAACTGCAGCGTGAAAGCCTATAGCTCAGGCCGACGAGCCTTCAGCTGCTTCCACCGCTACTCTTTCGCCTTCGGTCAAATGTGAATATAGCTTGTAGGAAAGTCCTTGATACATGAGCTGAAAGCCCACTGTCAAAACCCCATAAGTTGCAGCAAAGACGATGGTAATGGGCGCGAATGATCGCCATTCTTGCGCGTTGGCAGCCAGTACAAATCCTGCTATCGAAGTCAGAAGCGCTGATGCCAGTGCGGTTGGGCCAAGATAGCGACTGGTAATCCAGTATTTGCTTTTAGTGAGTGACCAACTACGTTGGATTGAATAGATAATTCGATGCCCTTCAACGGCAAATACTGGCAGAAATAGGCTAGTTCTTACTGTAATGATCAGCCCGGGAATCAAAAGTGCAGCGAAACCCGCTGCCGTAACTGCTTCTAGCACTTTTTCAGCTATCCCTAGTGTGAACACTGTCCAGATGCCGATAGTGCCAATGAGCATGACACCTTTCTTTGAGCCCAGGTAAGATAGGTAGAAAAGTTCAAGGATGAACAAAATTCCTTCTGCAAATTTAGCTGCCAAAGCCCACCAGCTTATGCCAGACCCTGATGCCATGTTGATAAAGGGGCTGGCGATGTCGTAAGCATTGCCGGCAATAATTAAGAGGATGAAAATTGCTTGCATTCGGAGAAAGGCTTTTGAATCAGTCCAAAGTTGCCGGGCATCGCCTTTCCAGTCTAGTACGCCGATTTTGGCGAACACCAGGCTTAGTGCCCAGTTAATGGTTGCAAGAATTGGAATTCCGACCAAGATAAACATGCCTGTGATGGCTTCCGCACTCTCCAATTGCAATCTCCTAGGTTGTGAGTTGTTGTTATTGCTCGGCTGAGAGCCGCTCATAAAGCTTGTATAAGAGGCCAGCCATCACTAGGCCCAGCACTTGAGCTGCGATCGTAGTCGCGATGGTTAGAGGCAGGCAATACGTGGCGACAGTCTGACTGTCAATATCATTTGAGTTGTTTGCTAGATCTGGATAAACATAGAATGCCAGCAATATTAGTACTGGCAGTCCCATGTAGCGACTAACCAGCCAATACTTACCCTTAGTAAGGGCCCAGCTTCGTCTGATAGCGGAGAGCGGTTTGTAGCCTTGGGTGGCGTAGAGTGGCAGAAACAGGCAGCTTCTAACAAAAAATATCAGACCAGGTATGACAAAGAATATTGTTCCTATGGCTCCGAAGGCGAGAATAGCAATGTCATAAACTACGTAGATCGTAAGAGCCAAAGCTCCAATGGCTGCCACTCGGCCGGGATACTTTGGCGCAGCTAGGTAGGTGACGTAGAACAGATTTAGTATCCATGAAATTACGGCAGAGCCGAAAGGTAAGAGAAACAACGGTGAACCATGCTCGGCCTTGTCGCACATATCTTGTACTGGCTGAAGTTGAGACCAGGTAGCCACAGCTAATGCAACAGTGAGGATTGGCCACTGGGCTTTCAAAAATGGCAGTGAGTCGGGCCAAAGCTGCTTAAGATCATCGAGGAAATAGTTTCGTTTAGAGCGCGTGGAGATTAGGCTGAGAACCCAGTTAGCTAGTGCTACTAACATAGGGAAAAACAGCATTGCCGTCAGGATCTTATCGATGATTTCCATGGCAGCACCTCGTACTTATTCTGTTGTGCCCCAATTTCATTCCTTACCTTGATTGTCTTTGCGGTCTTTAGTTCCCTGCTTAATTGGCTGCTTCTTCCGTCAAGCGGTCGTAGACCTTGTAAGTTAGGCCCGCTAAAATCAAGCTCATGGCTAGGGCTGCAACGTTGAAGGCAATCATAGCTGGCCAGAAATAATGGAAGGGATATTGCCCAACTGCTCGCACCGTTGCCGTCAGCTGAGGGCTAGCGGTGAGAAGTAAAAACAGTATTGTCGGTAGACCCAGGTAGCGACTGACTAGCCAATAATTTCCAGAAGTCAAAGACCAGCTTCTTTCAAAAGCAGCAAAGGGGTGGTGGCCTTCGAGAGCGTAAGCGGGCAGGAA
>CAJXZK010000166.1 GCA_913063055.1 uncultured bacterium | reverse complement strand
GAATTAGATCATGGCGACTTGAAATTCAATGTTGATTTCCGCACCGTATATGCCACTATTCTTGACCGCTGGCTGGGTGCCGATAGTCGCGAAGTTCTAGGCAAGAATTTCGATAATCTCGACTTCTGCTAAATTTCTCGTTCTTATGTTTAGAGACCGCCGCTAACTTTTATGGGTCTGGCGGAGCGTCGCCTTCTAGCATGACAAAGAATTTGCGCTCGCAGTCCCACATATTGTCATCTTTCCAATTTAGCAGAGAGACCTTGGCTGACCAGGCTCCCTCTTTTGTCAGGCTGACATCGGGCTGGAAGATGTAATGACCTTTGAAGATATCACCAGGGTCATTGGCATTGAAGTCTTTGGTAAGGACCACGTTGCCATCTGGATCTTCAATGGTGACGATACCTTTGTATTGGCGGCGCTCGTAAGGTGTACCAAAGCCAATGACGCAGGTGCAGTTCATTTTTGTCGGTAGTTCTTTGAGAACAAACAGATCAAAAAGACCACGGGCATCCACGCGACCATCTTCTTCGTGGTCGGCCCCTTGGCAGAAAAGAATGTACCCGCTGTGCAGATACTTCATAGTATCGCTCTCCTTACGCCTGCCCTAGAATTTTACCGCTTTTATTGAGCGCAGCCCTATTGTCAGCCTAAGAATTCGATTGTCAGCTTTAGAAAAGACATCAAGAAAAGAAATTAGGCCCAAAAGAAAAAGAAGGAAAAAGAAAAGCCCTCGCCAAACTGATGGTTTAGCGAGGGCTCTTTATCTCTTGATTATCTAGAGCTTAGTGGCGAGTATCTTTCTTGGTAGAAATAACTGCTTCAGCAATAGCGTTTGGCACTTCTTCGTAGTGAGCGAATTCCATAGTGAATGTACCTTGTCCGCGGGTCTTGTTGCGGATGTCGGTGGCATAACCAAACATTTCAGACAATGGCACTGAAGATTTCACTTTTGAGAGTGAATCAATGGTGTCCATGCCTTCAATGCGGCCACGTCTCGATGAAATGTCACCGATAACGTCACCCATGAATTCTTCTGGAACTTCAACTTCTACCTTCATGATTGGTTCTTGAAGAATAGGGCTGGCTTTCATGAAGCCTTCCTTGAAGCCGATAGAAGCGGCAGTCTTAAAGGCCATTTCGTTCGAGTCAACTTCGTGGTACGAACCGAAGACCAAGGTGCACTTAACGTCGATTACAGGGTAACCGGCCAGTACGCCGCCAACTAGTGTGTCTCTTACGCCAGCTTCAATTGCAGGGATGTATTCTTTTGGAACGACACCGCCAACGATTTTGTTGACGAATTCAAAACCAGTTCCAGCAGCAAGAGGCTCTAGTTCGAAGACTACGTGACCGTATTGACCACGACCACCCGACTGACGGATGAATTTGCCTTCGCACTTGACGTTCTTTTTGATGGTTTCGCGGTAGGCAACTTGTGGCTTACCAACGTTGGCTTCTACTTTGAATTCACGAAGTAGACGGTCAACAATGATTTCTAAGTGCAGTTCGCCCATACCAGCAATGATTGTTTGGCCAGTTTCGTGGTCAACACGCACTTTGAAGGTTGGATCTTCTTCTGCCAAGCGGCCCAGTGAGACGCCCAGTTTGTCGGAATCGCCTTTGGTTTTTGGTTCGATAGCAACCGAGATAACTGGATCTGGGAAGTTCATCGATTCCAAAATTACTGGTGAATTTTCTGCTGAAAGAGTGTCACCGGTTGTGGTGTCTTTCAAGCCGACTGCAGCAATAATGTCGCCAGCGTAGGCTTCATCAACGTCTGTGCGGTTATCTGCTTGCAATTGAACGAGACGGCTGATGCGCTCTCTCTTACCTTTAGTGGAGTTGAGAACGTAAGAACCAGCTGCCAATTTACCGGAGTAAACGCGCAAGAAGGTTAGTTTACCGACGAAAGGATCGTTCATAACTTTGAAGGCCAAAGCTGAGAACGGAGCGTTATCGTCAGGAGCTCTTTCAGTTTCAGTACCATCTGGCAAGGTGCCTTTGATAGCAGAAACGTCAGCTGGTGAAGGAAGCAGATCGACTACTGCGTCGAGAAGCTGTTGAACGCCTTTGTTTTTGAAAGCTGAACCACAAAGAATTGGAATAACTTTGTTGGTGCAAACTGCTTTTCTCAAAGCTACTTTGAAAGCTTCGTTTTCAACAGTTTCAGTTTCCATGTAGATTTCCATCAGAGCGTCGTCTGTTTCAACAACTGACTCTTCAAGTTCTTTGCGATATTTTTGAGCATCTTCAAGCATGTCGGCAGGAATGTCGACGATGTTGAATTTCTGACCCATAGGATCTTTCTCGTCATAAATATGGGCTTTCATTTCAACTAGGTCGATTAGACCTTTGAAATCGCCTTCAGCGCCGATTGGCAATTGAAGAGGGTGAGCATTAGCCCAAGTGGTAGACATACCAGGAAGCTGCTCTTTGATTTGTTTGACTACTTTGTAGAAGTCAGCGCCAGTGCGGTCCATTTTGTTGACCAGAATCATTCTGGGCACTTCATAACGGTTGGCTTGCTTCCAAACTGTGTTGGTTTGCGGTTGAACGCCACCAACTGCGCAAAGCACGATGACAACGCCGTCGAGCACACGCATAGAACGTTCTACTTCTACGGTGAAGTCAACGTGTCCGGGGGTGTCGATTAAGTTGATGCGCTTGCCTCTCCACTGGGAGGTAATAGCAGCTGCTGTAATGGTGATGCCGCGTTCTTTCTCTTGCTCCATCCAGTCGGTGAAGGATGTGCCTTCGTGCACTTCACCCATTCTGTGGATCAAACCGGAATAAAAGAGAATCCGTTCTGTTGTGGTAGTTTTGCCAGCATCGATGTGAGCTGCAATACCCATGTTACGGACGTCTTGAAGCTGAATTTGTCTTCCTGCCACTGTCCCTGTTTTCCTCTCTTTAACGCTATCCATTTGAACCTTCCAAATATAACTAGCTGGGTACTATCTTGCCGTGCTCAACCGCTGGTGTTGACGACCTTTCTCTTAGAACGCGTTGAGAAGCGCTCTTCTTGAAAAGACTAAACTTAGGTTACCACCTGGTATCGCACCATCTTTATATCCTTCATAAAGATATTCAGAATTGACTGAGCATTCTTTACAAACAGATATAACTTTGTCTCTATGAGACTTTGTACAACAGTTTTCACAAAAACGCTTCGACCAGTGGCCGAAGCGTTTTTTAATAACACTTTATACCGACGATCTAATTTTAATTAGTAGCGGTAGTGAGCGAAGGCTTTGTTGGCTTCAGCCATTTTGTGTGTTTCGTCGCGCTTCTTAACTGATGCTCCGGTACCGTTGCTGGCATCGGCTAGTTCAGCAGAAAGACGCTCGGCGAAAGTGCGACCTGGTCTCTTGCGGCTGTTGGCGATGAGCCATTGTGAAGCGAGAGCGAATCCACGTGAAGACTTAACTTCAACTGGAACTTGGTAGGTCGAACCACCAACGCGGCGGGCCTTAACTTCTACTAGAGGAGTGACGTTTTTCAATGCTTTGTTGAAAACATCGAGAGGCTCTTGCTTGGTGCGATCTTTGAGAATTTGGAGAGCATCATAGAAGAGGCTCTGGGCTGTGCTGCGCTTACCGCGCTGCATCATACGATTGACGAAGCGTGAAACCTGTTGGCTGTTGAATACAGGGTCAGCTACGGTAATTCTTTTATCTGCTTGCTTTCTGCGAGACATTCTTACTATTCCTATTTATTAGTTCAGGTTGGAAATTGAGGCTTATTTCTTCTTGCCGGCTGCTGCTGCTGGAGCGCCTGGCTTAGGACGCTTAGCGCCGTACTTAGAGCGGCTTTGTTTGCGGTCTTTAACGCCGGCTGTGTCGAGGGCGCCTCTGACGATGTGGTAGCGAACGCCTGGAAGATCCTTAACCCGACCGCCTCTTACGAGTACGACTGAGTGCTCTTGCAAGTTGTGGCCAACACCTGGAATGTAGGCGGTGATTTCAATACCGTTTGTAAGACGGACTCTGGCAATCTTGCGAAGTGCTGAGTTCGGCTTCTTAGGGGTTGTTGTCTTCACCTGGGTGCAAACGCCCCTTCTCTGAGGGCAAGACTTTAGCGCTGGAGACTTGGTCTTGTAAGTCACCTTGCTTCTTTCGCGTCTGATCAACTGATTGATGGTAGGCACCACTGCACTCCTAAGAACTACGACTACTGAACACAAACTTAAACGGGCAGGACAAAAACTAGCAGATAACCCAGAAAAGATTGGACAGCTGCAAAGACAACTAACCAACATGGGTATCGGCAAGTTTTCAGATTATCAGATGAGCCCAGGTGATATAGCGGACTTTCCAAAATCCTTTACAAAGCAAAAGCCAAATGATCGAATTCTTAGACGAAACCCCGCTAAAACGACCATTTCTTAAGCGCTTATCACAAAAGGTGGTTAAGTCTGCCTGGCTTTCAAGGGGAAGAGTCAGTTGTTATTGCTCTTAAATTGATTGGTCCCATTGAAAGAATTGATGCCATAAGAATTTTCGGCAATCAAATTGATTGAGGCTCGGGGAATATTGATGGCAGGCTTGCCCAAGGGGTTGAGGCTGACTGTGCGCTCTAGGGAGAGCTTCTTGGGCGGTGACTTCGCTCTTAGCCAGTGGTCTCTGGTCAACAGTGAGAAATGGCCAGCCCGCTCTAGGCCCGCTTCTTCAAGGGCTTCGATGACTGAATTTTGATAATCGTAGGCTTTGGCAATGACCATGCCCTTCATGCCAGCCCGGCGCATGATTGAAAGTACAAATTTGACAAGGTCGCGAGCTGTATGGGCCCAACCTGGATGCACAGCGAATTCGAGATGATAGTCACCTTCGCGGTGGGCCGTGACGCGGCAGGCTGAAGTAATGACCTTACGCTCGGGGTCGCTTGCAACCCAGAACCAACTCTTGCGCCTGATTAGACGGCGAGCCAGTTTGTCCAGGCTCTCTACTTTTAAGGGGAAAACATAGAAGTCTTCTGGTAAATATTGAAAAGTCAGTCTGAGATCGGCGGGCAGCACGTCTTGATGCAGCTGATAGAGACTGGCCTGGTCTTCGGGAATGGCCAGGCGAAAATTATCTTCGGATTTGCTTTCTGGCTTGGCAGTACCTTTCGGGTCTAGATTTTGCTCTGCACTTTGCTCTGCTTTTGTCTCGGTTTTGAGGTCTAACTTAAGGTCGGCCGGCACTTGGTAGTGAGTTATGCGGGCTGAGCGACGAAAGCCGCAGCTAGCAAGCACTGCAAGAGCGCCCTGATTTTGATCTGAGGCTTCGGCAACAAAATGGCTAATGCCTTGACTGCCAAAAAGAGCAAAGGCGAAGCGCAGTAATTCTTGGGCGATGCCGCGACCGCGGTGATTGGGATGCACCACAAGATGATCGACTTGCCAGCAGTTTTTTGATTTGCCAATAGGATGCAGCGAAATCATGCCTATGACAAGGCCGTCTTCTTTCGCTACATATACAGATGGCGAAATATGCCAGTGACAGGGTAACCAATGTTGCCAGAATGTCAGACCGGTAATCATGTAGCGGTCTTCAGCACAGAAGCTCTCATAAGGCACAGGCTCGCCCTGGTAGCGCAATAGGGCGCGAACCTGGGTTGATTCTGTGGCAAATAGGGGCTCGATTTTGATCATAATTAAGATGATACCACGCTTGCCAAGCGGCCCTGCTTGCCTTCTGCCCAATTGGCTAAGTGACTGCTACCCGGCTATACTGAGATGCCGACCGTACTATTTAGATGACTCAGCCGACTAAGCAACCAGTTAAGAAGACAGCAAAAGACGAGAAGCCATTCTTTAAGACAGTGGCCGATAACCGTCGCGCGCGGCATGACTACGAAATTCTCGATACCTTAGAGGCCGGTATAGCCTTGTTTGGTACCGAAGTTAAATCTATTCGTGCTGGCAAGGCTAATTTAGCCGATGCCTTCGTAAAGGTAGAAGACGGAGAACTGTGGCTATATAGCTGCCATATATCTCCGTATGACTTTGGCAATAGATTCAATCATGAACCGCTGCGCAAGCGCCGTTTGCTGGTTCATAAGAAGCAAATTCTTAAGTTGAAATCGAACATGCAAGAGAAAGGTCTGGCCCTGATTCCGCTTAAAATGTACTTCAAGGGTCATTTGGTTAAAGTTGACTTGGCTTTGGCTAAAGGTCGAAAACTATATGACAAGCGTGAAAATATTGCCAAGAAAGAGACTAAGCGCGATCTTGACCGTCTTACAAAGTCTCGCAATAACAGTCGTTAGTTGGAATAAAAGTCACTAAAAACCAGTAGGCAGAAGACAAAGCAGTAAGCAAAAAAAGCATTTGCAGAAAAACAGATAACACGGAATCGGACAACAAAGAATTTCAGCGAGGGTCAATGGCAAAAGTTAAAAGCTCGGTCTTAAGTTTGCTCTTAATGTCGGGGCTACTTCAAGGTTTCGTTCAATTAGCTCTCGTTGCTCCAGTCTGGGCCGCTTCTCCTGTTGCCATTCTCAAAAGTGGACGCAATGGTGCTACATATCAAGATCAACACATCGGAACCTTTGAAGACGACTATAAGGTTTTTCGCAAAGCCTTAGATGGTGCCAACGTTCGCTACGATGAACTGAGTGACGGCGATGTCGATGCTGGTGTGGCCCGGCTCTCTGGCTATAAAGTAATCGTGGTGCCACTGCTCGTTGACCTACCGGCAGCTGAAGTTTCAGCTCTTTCTGATTTTGCTCGCGGTGGCGGCAAGCTTCTCATCACTGATGGTGCTGGTGTTCCTGGTGCCGGTGCTCAATCATTGGAAGCACTGGCTGGGGTTGCTTCAGCTAAGCAAGCAACGATTAAAGAAGTAAATAAATTAGTTTGGAGCAAGCCTGGTGCAATTAACGCACCAACTGCTGAGTTCGCCATTGCTAGCGTTATCTCCCAGTTGGCGTTGAGTGGCACCGGTAGCAGTATGGCTACCTGGCAAGATGCAAATGGTCAGGAGCAAGGCATTGGTATTGCTCGGGCCGGCAATGTAATTTTCATGGGCTGGGCACCTGGTGTTCAGGGTGAAGTATCAAGCAATGCTTTGATGCTCTCGCAAGCTTTAGACGAATTGTCTCCTGGTATCACTCAAGCAGCAGCGGTTCAAATTAGCTTTGCTGACTATCAAACCATTTCGCAAGAGCTTGATTATCTTGCTAAGCGTACTGATGAAGCGATAAAGACCGCTAAGCAAGCTGAGTTTTCAGTGCCTCTTAAAACCATTCAAGCCTCTTATGATTCGGCCGTTGAGCACGTCAAATCTTTCCAGCAAGCCTACAGCGATAGACGTTTCTTAGAAGCTGATGAGCATGTACAGAAAGCCCGTCAAGACTTTGCTATGGCCTTTGCTCAGTCGATGCCGGTTCGACCAGTTGAAGCTCGTTCGGTATGGCTTGATAGAGGAACGATTGTCTCCACCCGTGGTGCCAAAGGTATGGCGCAGCTTTTTGATAAGTTGAAGACCGCCAACATAAACGTGGTTTATTTCGAGACCAACAATGCTGGTTTCACTATGTTCCCTTCTAAGGTTGGCACTCAGAACCCAGAGACTCTAGGCTGGGACCCGCTTGGTTGTGCCATTTCGGAAGCGAAGAAGCGCAACATGGAATTTCATGCCTGGTTCTGGACCTTTACTGTGGGCAATGCTAAGCACAACCCCATCGTTGGTAAAGAGTCAGATTATCCTGGTCCAGTGTTACCTGCTCACGATTTTTCTTGGGCCCTGTCCTCCCAGACCGGTGCGCTTTTGCCACCCCGTCAGTTTGAGTATTGGCTTGACCCGTCTAATCCTGAATGCCGCGCTTACATCAAGAGCTTGGTCTTTGAAGTGGTAAATCGTTATCCTGTTGATGGCATTCAGCTCGATTACATTCGTTATCCCTTCAACAATAAAGGCTCAGAGATGGGCTTCAATTGGCTCGGCCGACAAAAATTTGAACGGGAGACCGGTCTATCGCTCGATCGCCTTGATGAAGACACAAGAACGATGTGGATTCATTGGAAAGCCAATAACGTCAGTAGTTTTGTCAAAGAAATGTCTGAGTCTTTGCGAGCTGCTAAGCCTGGTATCCGCATTTCAGCCGCTGTTTATGGCATGCCTAAGCGTATGCGCATGAACGCTATTCAACAAGAGTGGGAAGTATGGGTAGCGAATGGTTGGGTGGATACTCTCAATCCGATGACTTACGTTGGCACCGCAAAAGAACTAAACGATGCTGCTGGATTCGTGCGGGAATCGACCGCTGATAAGGCTCTTTCTTATCCCGGTCTATCGATTCGACAGCTTGATACTGCAGGCTTGGTTGAGCAATTAGACACTGCTCGTGTGATTGGTACTCTCGGAACAACCATGTTTGCCGTTGCTCACCTTGATGATAAGAAGGTCAACATGCTCAAGGTTGGTCCTTACAGACGGCCCACCACTATGACTCCTCAGTCAGATCCAATCAAAGCCAGTCGTCTATTGTTCGACGATTTCTCCACCATGGTCAATCGCTATCTCCAAGACCCGAAAAAACGCATCATGTCTGACACCGCCAGTACTAATGATGTGGTCAATCAACTCGATTCAGTGCAGAAATCACTGCACAACTTGTCTGGCAATGCTAAGCCTGAAGAAATTGATGCTGTGCTTAAAGATGTCACCTCGCTTCACGCCACAGTGCGTGAGTGGTTGCGCCTTGAAGCCTTCATTCAACGTGGTTTCCGTGCCCAGTACATTGCTAACTATTTGAGTCAGGTTGAGGCCATTCTTTCTTATGCCGCTCAACATGCCAGAACAACCACCGCTGGTTCCAGTGCAATTGCTACTCAAGCCGCTAATCCAGGGTAATCTGGGCTAATGAATTTAGTTCAGTTTCGTAGTTGGCGACTGTTTGCTGACGTCGAACTCACTCGCGAATTCTACAGGGCAATACCACAGGGGAGCGCTGCTGCATGTGCACTCGCATGTAATGATTGCCGATATTTTGACGAGCACCGTGATCGGATTTTTCCGCCTGAATTTCGTGAACTTCTAGAGCGCCTCGGTATTGATTACACCAAAGAGGCTGAGTCTTACAGCTTTAGTGAGTCCGCCGTTTGCGGTGACAGAGCAGGCTGGTTTCACTATGCTGGCAGGATAGAGGGGGTTGATGCTGACTATGGTAATGAATACATAGATGGTGACTTTTGCCTATTTATTCATCCTGCTAACGCCTTATTGCAGGAGCCGTTTCTAAATCACGCCAAAGTCCATCCTGGGTTAATTTCTGTAATTGCTTTGGAGTGGTCTTGGCCAACTTCGCCAATACCTCTAGTTTGATTGGAAGGTGGCAAGCACCAGTGATTCTTTGGATTTATTTTTCGATTGCTGTCTATATACAAAATACTTGAGTACTCAACTATTTCAGTGGTTCGAAACCGTAGTGACTTTGTAGTCAAAATACTTGAGTACTCAACTATTTCGAAAAGGACGAATGACCCCAAAAGAGTTATTTTCGGGGCCGTTATCGTGAATTTTTGATAGGCGCGCTAAGCCACTGACCCACTTCCACATCGCTAGTGGTGCCGGGGCGCGGATAACCATAATGAGTGGAGAGGCGGAGTTGTGAGACTCTTCCTTTTTTAAAGCGCAGCTCTAATACCGATGAGACGTCTGTACCGTGCCATGTGATTTGCGAAAAGTTGGCTTTATGCTTGAAGTTAGGCGATGGAAAACGCTTGAATAAGTCGTTTTTGCTCATACCGAAGAGATCGTCAAAAGTCTGCTCTGCGAAAAGTCTATTCACCACTACCTCTTTGGCAATGGCTTTAAGGCAGCAAAATATAGGCAGAAGCAAAAGCGCACAAAGAGCTAATTTGGAAGCAGCTAGTAATTTTGGATTGCTATTCATCTGACTAATCGCCTATTTCCGCTCATAGATCAAATAATAGTCTAAATAGCGCTATGCACCACAAGCCACAAATGAGCTATCGCTATTTGGTCGAATCTCTCATGTATTTCATGACGTTGGGGAAAAGTTCTTGCATGCGTCGCGCCGCATATTTGTCGCTGCCTTGACCGGTAGCTGTGGCGAAGGCCTCAGCAAAGAATTCTTCTTTGGCTGGTGAGCCCAGGTAATAGTTCATTGGTCCACCAGGTTGAACTTCTTTCATAAGCTGCTGCATTTGGGCGGGCGAAATATTGTTGACGTCATTCACCATAGCGGCTTGGAACTTCTTGTCTTGCATTGAAAGGAATCCGTGGGCAGCACTATAGGCGTGGCCTGCTTCATGCCGTGCTAGGCCGGCTACATCAGTATTTTTGAGAGACTTGACCGGAGTGCCGTCACCCAATTGCTCAAAGACGGCAATATTTGGTGGTTTGCCTTTGCCGTCAAACAAAGAAGGAGCATCAAGCGAGACTTTTTGGCCGTTGACGACCATGTCGGCTTTATTTGTGCCCATGGCTTTGTCGTATTCGTAGATATTTTTGAAAACGTTGACTTGGACGCCTTTGTCTTTTAGCTCCTGGGCTACTTTTTCGGGCAAAGTGGCGACACCGTTTGCTACTTCTTGGGCAAAAGCTGCACTGGCGCCTCTGTTCTGCACTTCAAGAATAGTCTTGGCGCTTTGTTTGTCGCCGACCATGGCCTTGTCGCCGATATTTACTCGGTCACCGTTGGCTTTGTCACCGCTGGCACTCTTTTTACCGTCATTTGGCGACAGTTGGGCCATTTGCAGATTTTTGAGCTGGTCTGACATATTCGACAGACCCAATTCTGGAGGATGACCAGCGGCCGAAGCCAGCTTCTGGTCACTGGTAAGCGGTACTTTGTAGCCTTCAAACTTGAGCGCCGAAGTAGTGCCAGGGTTGCCGATTTCGGGACCAAAGTCTTGGTTCATGTCTTTTCCCGAAAGACGGCCGCCATTTCGACCACTATCTTGGTCAAATTTGGCCGTTACGCCGGGATTGGCGTCGGTTGCTTTGGGCTGCTCTTTGGTGGGTGCGTCTGACATATTTCTAATCTACCCAGGCGCCCATGAAAAAGTCGTGAAAGCAGACCTTAGACAAGAGCTTAAACCAGACCTTAATCCAGTACTTAAAGCAGGGCTGGGCTGAGTCTGAAACCAAAAATGGAACCTCTCCCGGGGGAGAGATTCCATCGAAAGGAGGACTAATAGCGTTTGCTAGATTAGCTGCCTGAGTTCCAATCGGTCACTGGGGTGATGACTGGTTGAGCGTAAGTGACTTCAACTACTGGTTGTTGTACAGGTTGTACTGGTTGTTGTACTTGCTGTATAGCAGGGGGAGCGAAGTTTACTTGCGTTGCAGGTGCTTGTACTGCTTGAGCAACAGCAGGGGCGGCAGCGGCAGCTGCAGCAGCGGCTTGTTGTTGAGCGGCATAAGCTCTGAAGGTCTCTTCGATGAGACCGGCTTTTTCGCGCAGTAAGTACTCTATGTAATCACCACGGCTCATACGTGAAGCTGCGACTTGTTCGTCGAGCAAACGGTGGGCCATAGGGGTTACACAAACGGCAGTTGTGGTTCCACGGTTCTTACCAAAGAAGAACGATTTGGCACCACCTTTAGGGCCGGTTTGTTTAGCTTGAGGGGGTAATCTCAAGGGGGCCAAGCCAGCGCGTTCACGAATAAGCATTTCTACGTAATCGCCATTCGAAACGCTGGCGGAAGCGGCTTGTTCTTTGAGCAACTGACGACCTAGGGCTGTCAGGTTGAACGAAACCGAACCGGACTCTTTGCCAGGAAAGCGCGAGCGCCTGGGCGAAGTGGTCTTGGCAGGTGCTGGTGTTATCTGGACCGTTGTGTTCATCTAGCTTATGGCAGTGATTTTTCCATCAACTTTTTAGGGTCTTTAGTGAATCTCTACCTTTCCTCCTTTTCTGAAAGAACTGACCTTCTGGTACGAATATAAGACTGAGTCTTTTTTGAATTTGATGGCCAATGCCATCTGGTTACCAACGCTTCTGTTTTGTCTCTTGTTTTGCTCTCGGGCCCATGCCTTTAAGCTACCGACCGCTAAGTCGATTAGAAAGCTCTTGCCGTGCCCTCGCACTTGGACTCTTCAAAAAATGTCACTGGGTGGTTTTTCGATTTGTCCTGGCAACCCTTTCCAAGACCTTGATTATAGAGCAAAGTTACGAGAAAGATGCAGTAGTCATGTATTACTATCTTTTCATAACAAGTGGCTCTGGCAGCTCATGACAACCGCTTAAGGTATATGCCAATGTTGATGGATAGCCAAGTTGTTGAATACTATGGCGATAGCACAGCCCAATGTAGCTCCAACAAAAACTTCTATTGGAGTGTGGCCGAGGAATTCTTTAATACGCTCAGTAGATAGCTTTGGGTGTTCTGAAAATAGCTCAACCATCATCTGATTGAGCACCTTGGCTTGTAAGCCCACGGTTCTTCTTACTCCAGCAGCGTCATACATGACGATAAAAGCTAAGCAAAGAGCGATGGCAAATGAGACGGAGTTAAACCCTTCAATCAAGCCAACCGAAACTGCCATGCCCATTGTGCAGCACGAATGTGATGAGGGCATGCCGCCAGTGGTGGCAATCATGCGCAAATCAAGTTTGCCGGTGGTGACCAATTTAGTAATTACTTTCAGGGCCTGGGCAAAGGTGCTGGAAAATACCGTCACAGCTATTACCTGCCAGCCGCGCCCCTGCATGTTCTGCACTGCGTCTTGAACATTTAGTGCTGCTGTAGTTTGGGCGAAAGTAAGAAGGCCCGGGTCTAGTAAAGAGAATTCCATTTATAACTGCTCTATTTCTGTCTGTGGATAGCATACTTTAGTAGAGCTTTCAGTACCGGGGCTCCCTTGATGTCAAGTGCGCTTTCCTCAATTAAAGTCACACCTTCGCTCTCCATCTCGTTCAATTTTTGCCTGGCACCATCAACACCGATGGCACGCACCCATGTTGCTTTTTTGCTGGCTTCGTCTTTACCTGGGGTCTTGCCCAGGGTCTTGGCGTCGCCTGTTACATCT
>CAJXZK010000165.1 GCA_913063055.1 uncultured bacterium | reverse complement strand
AAGACGGCATACGAGATCTAGTACGGTCTCGTGGGCTCGGAGATGTGTATAAGAGACAGAAATTAAATGCCAATGAGTTTTTGTTGATTGCCAACCTGATTCCTGTTGCGGCCAATGTTCTAGATGAACGAGCCGAGCAAAGCCAATGAGCTGATTATACTGGCCATGGCGAGGCAGCCACTTGTCAAGCCGGTAAAGTGCTTGGTAATCTTAAAATCGCTGGAACCAGTTATTATATTGGCTCCCTTTCCTGGTCTGCCGATGCGAATACGTGCTCATTTCTTCCGCTCATTGTCTCTAGCGCTTCTTCTTTGCCAGCAAGCTAGCTTTGCTGCTGGTCTGCCGAACCAAACAGCAACAACCGCAGGTACTACTACAAACAGCGCAACCAGCTCAACAGCTAACTTCAGCAATATTGACGCCAATGACATAAACACACCTCCCTGCCGCAGCTGGATTGACCGCGACGTAAAACAAACAGCAGTAGTGCTTTGCATTCACGGCCTCGGCCTCAACGCCGACTGCTTCAACGACTTCGGCACGCGCATGTCACACCGAGGAATTGCAGTCTATGCAATTGATGTGCGCGGCTTTGGCTCATGGATGAAACTCAAAAACGGTAAAGCTTTGAAATTCGACGCCTGCCTAGACGATATCAAAACCTTATTGCCTAATCTCAGAGCTAATCATCCTGGTTTGCCAATCTTTCTGCTGGGCGAATCTATGGGTGGTGCTATCGTCTTGCGCGCCAGCTCGATGTATCCAGAACTAATGGATGGCCTCATTTCATCGGTTCCATCGGGCCAGCGCTACAAAGACGGTACTGATCTAAAAGTAGGAGTGAAGCTCATAACTGGCGCTCGCAAGCAGTTTGACGTTGGTACATCAATAGTTGACCAGGCGACAAAAAATGAGCGCCTTAGAGAAATCTGGGAATCGAGCCCACGCAATCGCATGGACTTATCAGCGGTACAGCTAGTTGATTTCCAAACATTTATGGACGGCAATAATGATGCGGCAGCGAAGATAACTACATTACCTGTGCTGATGTTGCAAGGCACCCTCGATAGACTGGTCAAGGCTCAAGGGACATGGGAAATTTTCAATGAGCTTGGAACCAAAAACAAAACTTTTATCGAATTGCCTAGCGAGCATCTGGTGATTGAATACGGGCGCGTTAAGAGCAACACATACGATTCAAACATGGCCCAGTTTATCTCCACTTGGATGGCAGCCAATGCCACAGTCTCAAGCACCCAGGACAAGTACGCTAGCAATGGCTCTAGCGCAGCCCCTGCTGCCCCTAGCAATTCAGCGGCTAGCAATTCGGCCGGCAGTGTTTTGATTTTCACAGCACCATGGTGCGGGCAGTGCGACGACGTTGATCCGCAGATTGCCCAAGCTCAAAAGATCTTTGGTGAGCGCATACAATATAAAAAAATCGACATTGATGATCCCAAAAACGCTGCCCTTATAAAACAACATTCTATTCAGGCCATACCATCATTTGTGTTTACAAAAGCAGATGGCACAACCAGTTCAACCTTAATTGGCAACAGCAGTTTTGCTAATTTCTCCGGAGGTATCTATGACAGCCTGCAATAAATTCAAATATGCTTTTATAGCCGGTGCTTTTCTCTGCTTTGGTTGCAACTCATTCCCTTCTGGTCAGACAGAAGCTCAAGAAGCAAAACAATTCAGTGGTGAATTAGCAAAATATGATGACAGTAACCAAAATCAAGCTTTCGGTCAAAACGGCAAAAGCGGCACAGTAATTGGGCCTGCCAATGTTCCCTACCAAATAGATGATGCCCAAATTATTCAAGCCCAGAGTCAGCAGGCACGTAAAGTAGAACTAACTGTTACAGCACCAATTAAAAAAATGCTGCGCGAAGAAGACTACCGCGAACCCCATCAACGTTTTCTATTGATGCTTTCAAATGGCACCACCGTGCTAGTGGCTAACGATCTTCAATACGGTACTTATGCACCGGTGCAAGAAGGAAATGTCGTGCGCATTCATGGAGAATACATCTGGAATGAGCGGGGCGGTGTTTTGCATTGGACACACAAATCTGATGAGCCGCGCCACGAGAGTGGATATATCGATTTCAACGGCATGCGCTATCAATAGGTGCAATAAGTGGAAGACTCAGAAGCCAAGCCAACAAAAATACAGACCTTGCAAACTGAGCTGGCGCAAGCTCGCACATTGCTTGCTATGGACAGAACTCTACTGGCCTGGATTCGTACATCGCTATCACTCTTTGCCTTTGGTTTCACTCTGGCGCGTTTTGTCCATGACTTAATCAAGAACAAAGCCCTGGCAGACTTCAAAACCCAATCCCCCGAGCAGCTTGGCATCACCCTCATGCTTCTGGGAATCTTAGGACTGGTTTGCGGTACTGTTGAGCACTGGCTATCTTTGCGAAAATTGAATAGCGAAATAAAGGTTGCTCGCTGGTCTTCAACTCTGGCAGTGGCAGTTAGCCTGATTGTCATTAGCGTATTGCTCTTGGTAGACCTAGTGGTCAATTTAACTCCGCACTAAAAGCTGGCAACTAGTCGATTTCAACCACGTGGTAAACAACCAACGCTTGAAGATTCATTCAAAGCTCTAGAGACATTTAGCAGTAGCCGATCAGATACACCACCTGTCTGATACTCTGGACAACTGCTTTAGCTTCCCTCGCTTGACATGGGGCAAAAGCTGACCCCCGACCAAGGAGAGTAAGCGTGAGTCGTTACGCCAAGAAATTTTTCAGCGTGCTATTAGCAGCTACAGCGCTCCTCGCGCCAGCAGCTGGTATGTGCGCTGACGGAAAGAAACCAAACATCATCTTCATAATGGGAGACGATATTGGTTGGTTAAACATCGGTGCCTATAACCAAGGTTTGATGTCAGGCCGCACTCCGAATCTCGACAAGATGGCACAAGAAGGCATGCGCTTTACTGACTATTATGCAGAAGCGAGTTGCACCGCAGGCCGCGCCAACTTCATCACCGGCGAGCTGCCGATTCGCACCGGCATGACCACTGTAGGGCAAGCTGGCTCGCCCATTGGTCTTCCCGATCAGGCTATCACCATTGCCACGGCTCTAAAAGCGCAGGGATATGCCACTGGACAATTCGGCAAAAACCACCTCGGTGACCTCAACCAATTCTTGCCGACAGTGCATGGCTTCGATGAGTTCTTTGGCTATCTGTATCACCTGGATGCCATGGAAGATCCAGCTCACCGCAATTATCCACAAGAGCTAAAGAACGTGGTTGGTCCACGTAATATGATTCATAGCTGGGCCACGGATACTGATGACCAAACAGTACAGCCACGCTGGGGCAAGATCGGCAAGCAAAAAATCGAAGACGCTGGTGAGCTTTATCCCAAGCGCATGGAAACAGTCGACGACGAAATTCTCGCTGACTCAGTCAAATTTATGGACAAAGCCAAGAAAGACGGTAAGCCGTTCTTCGTCTGGCTCAACCCCACCCGTATGCACATAGTTACTCACCTTTCAGAGAAATACGAGTCAATGCGTAACTCTGAAAACGGCTGGAGTATTCATGAAGCTGGTATGGCGCAGCTCGATGACATCGTCGGCTCAGTGCTCAAATACGTCAAAGATAATGGCATGGATGAGAACACCATTATTGTCTTCAGTACAGACAATGGCACCGAGAACTTCACCTGGCCAGACGGTGGTCAAACACCATTTGCTGGTGGCAAAGGTACTGCTCTTGAAGGCGGTTTCCGTGCTCCTGCCATCGTTCGTTGGCCTGGCAAAGTGCCAGCAGGCAAAGTCGAAAATGGTATCTTCTCAGGGCTTGATTGGTTCCCAACATTCTTAGCTGCTGCTGGCGATTCTAATATCAAACAAGAATTGCTAACCGGTAAGAAAATTGGTGATACCACATACAAAGTGCACCTTGATGGCTACAACCAATTAGACTTGCTCACAGGCAAAGGCCCATCTAATCGCAAAGAAATCTATTACTTCACCGAAGGCACTCTAGGAGCTGTCAGAATCAACGATTATAAATATCGCTTTACCGATCAGCCCAACGGTTGGCTTGGTGCCACCGAAAAGGTAGATTGGCCAATTTTGACAAATCTGCGCTTAGACCCACTTGAAAGAACAGGCATATCAAATGGTAAGGGTGGTTCCTTGAACTACTACGACTGGTTTGCCTATGAGTTCTGGCGTTTCGTTTTCGTGCAACAAGAAGTTGCTAAAACTGCGGCTACCTTTGTTGAATTCCCACCGATGCAGAAAGGTGCTAGTTTCAACATGGAAGCTGTAAAGCAAGCAATCCATGACAAAATGAACGCTGCCAACAGCCGATAGATTGCAATAGTCAATTGAACACTCAAGTGCAAAAACAGCCAAAGCCAGCCAAGCGAATCATTGTCGCTCAGCTGGCTTTGCTGCTTTTGTGCTTGAACAATCCGGCCCTTGCAGCAACTGATACCAAAGATATGGTTTGGATTCCGGGCGGCGAATTTTCGATGGGCAGTAAAAACCCGCTGAAAGAATCCGCCGCAAGCCAATCGGCTTCCACCGCTAATTCATCTGCAACGGCCTGTCAGGCAGAAGGCCATTGCACCGCTCAAGATGACATGCGCGACGCCCGCCCCATACATCGCGTTTATGTCGATGGCTTCTGGATGGACAAAACAGAAGTAACCAACGACCAGTTTGCCAAATTCGTCAAAGCCACTGGCTATAGAACAATCGCTGAGATTGCGCCCACCAAAGAAGAATTTCCCACGGCCCCTAAAGAAAATCTAGTAGCGGGCTCAACAGTATTTACTCCCACCGCCAGAGCGGTACCGCTGCAAAATATGTATCAGTGGTGGCGCTATCAGCATGGTGCCGACTGGAAGCATCCACAAGGCCCCCAGAGCAGCATCAAAGGCAAGGGAAACTACCCGGTGGTGCACATTGCCTACCCTGATGCTGTAGCCTATGCTAAATGGGCCGGTAAGCGCTTGCCAACAGAAGCTGAATGGGAATTTGCTGCCCGTGGTGGCAAAGATGGTGACACTTACACCTGGGGCAACGAACTTAAACCAGGCGGCAAGTGGATGGCCAATATTTACCAGGGTCAGTTTCCAGTCAAAGATACAGCTTTAGATGGCTTTGCTGGAATCGCCCCAGTCAAGCAATATCCGCCCAACAAATTTGGCCTCTATGACATGGCCGGCAATGTCTGGGAGTGGTGCAGTGATTGGTACCGGGCCGATTACTATGCCCAGCTAGCGCAATCAACAAAAGGCGTGGTCAAAAACCCTAGCGGACCGGATAGCGCCTTTGATCCAGCCGAGCCGGGCGAAAAGAAACACGTGCACAGAGGCGGCTCCTTTCTTTGCAGCGACCAATATTGCACACGCTATATGATTGGCACTAGAGGCAAAGGCGAAGTTAACACTGGCGCCAACCATCTAGGTTTTCGCTGCGTCAAAGCAACGAAATAATCAAATTTTGCGCACTTCTTTTTCAACTTCTTCAAGGTGTTCTAGTCTAGCCTTGATTAACTGCGCTGGCATCTTATTTTCTTTAGACAAACGACGTTCATAACTCAAAGTCGACAGCAATGATACGGCGTTGCCAACTGTAGCCATGCTAGTTCCGACGGTGCCAACAATCGCGCCACGGTAGAACATGCTGAGTTGTTTGCGCGGTTGCAAATTATAGCGATAAGACCCAATGCAGCCGAAAATACCTTGAGTCATCAATTGTGCGCCAATCACTGGGGCTAACAAATTATTTTGCAAAGCCACTTTTTCATTGCGGCGCATAATCCTTGTTTCACTATCTAATTGCTTCTTAAACAGCGTTGCAGAATCTGTATACATGGCCAAGCGATCTGTGCCAGGCATCGATGAAATGACCATGCCATTGGTAGTTTTAAGAATCTCGCGCAGTTCCTTGCCTTGCTCGGCAAAAGCACCTTCATCAAATTTGGGTTTTTCGCCTATTTGCTTTTCTAAGGTCTCATAAGCGTGCTTGCGAGCATACTTACCAGCGGCAGTACTAAGAATTGGAGTGACCATGGCCATCGCACCACTAACAACAAAAAGCACATTGGCTGGACCATTGTACTTAGGCTTAGTCACACCGCGATAACCACACCAAGCCCCAGCAGCCTGAATGGCACTATAGGAAGCATTTAGCAGGTAGAAGAGATTCTGATAAGTGATATAGCCCTTTGTATCGGCATTAAAATCAGAGTATTCGGTGATGAAGCAATTGCGCAACTCCTTCAAGATCTTGCCCTCAAGAATTGCACCCTCATGACCAGGATGTTCGGGGTGGGCAGCAACAAGAGCATCACGCTGAGCAAGAAGTTGATCTATTTCTTTGAGTTTTGCCACCACAAACTTGTTAGCTGTTTTGAAGTCGAATCCGTGACGCTTATTCTTAATGGCCTGAAGCATATTCGAGCTTAGCTCTAAAGCCGAACCAGAACCACCAATGATCGCACCAGTCATGGCTGTAGTAAGGGCACCATGCAAGACCGGCTTGCTCACCTGTAGTGGGCGTCGGCGGCCCTTGTTAGCCTGCTCCACAAAGGCAATCTCAAAACCTAGCCCTGTAGCCGCCGCGGTTTCTTGCGTAAGGAAATAGCGCAGGTTTCTAAAACGCGGCTGTTTGGCACTTTCTAATCTAAAGTTCAGGCTGAAGCGCTCTAGTTCAATACCCGCAAGCAAAATCTGCTTGGTCAGTTGTGAATATTGTTGTTCAGGAGTTAAGGACGAGAATGCCGTATTCGCTGAGTCAGAAGAAGCAGAGGCTAACTGCGTTAAGGTCTGACTTTCAGCATAAGCAGCGTAAGAGTTAGCACAGCCAGCACCATAGATATTGCCAGTAAGAATTGGCACCTGCAACAACGCAACAAGAGCCAAAGCGGAAAAACTTTTACGTATATTTCTTTGATAGACGGGGCGACCAAACAATGCGGACAATCGCATAGATCGAGAATGATTATCCAAGTGACACCCCAAGCGCTCCGCAGAATAAAACTAATCCTGACAAGAGTAACCTCTTTACAGGTCTTGCAGTGCTGAAAAGCTTCTAATTACAGAGCTAACCATCGAGGTAATTATTGAACGGGGCTAGCGTGATACGGGAGCGAAAATGACATCGTAGTCACTACCGGCATCGCGTGATTGAATAAGTATCTGGCAATTCGGAAACGCCTTATGCAATTGCTGCATTTCGCTCGGCCTCACTTTCAACGCAGGCAACCAAATCATGTGCAAGGGCAAACCCTTTAGCGCCAGCAAATCAGACACTTTCATGGCCGTATTTTGCAACAACAAGGTCTCTAATTTCTTCAAAGATTTTAGAGCTAAAAAGCCCTTAGTCGTGAAGGCAGAATTAGAATTGATATTGAGCGTCTCTAGTTTCGAAAGCTTACTAATAGCGAACAAGTCAGCATCAACCAGTTGCGTTCGGGCTAGCTCAAGGTGAAGCAAGGACGGCATCTGAGCGATATAAGTGCAAGCCTTGCGATTGAGCATATTATTATTGGCGCTCAAATACTTGAGCTTCTTCAATTGCTTTAAATTGGCAAAACAGTCGCCACTTATCCTGCAACCATTAACACTTAATCGCTCTAACTGACTTAATCGAACTAGACCAGATACAGCCTTGTCACTAAAATCACAATCAAGGAAGTCAATGCGACGCAAACCAGTGAGATGATAAAGCGACTGCAAAAGCCTATCAGTTGGTTCAGCGCTTCTTACTCGCAGAGAAAAAAGTGCATCTGGTGCTAAAGACTGAAGCAACTTGGGCTCATCAACCACCGTAGCATCTAGCTCTAATGCCAATCTAGCCGACTGAGGCACCGCTATGCGGTGGGCAGCGGTACCGAGAAATTGACCATACGGTGTCTTAAACCTTACCCAATCGGCACCGGGTTTAATATCATACAAACGCCCCAGCGATTGACTGGGGAAAAGCACTTGGCGAAACTTCTCCGACTCCTTGGCTGATGCTTCCATAAACGAGAGCGAGCTAGCAGCACTAGCAACCAAGGTAAGAAGACTAGCCGCGACAATTCGAGTTATACCCATTCGAGATAGAAGCCCAGGCATTTACACCTCAACTATCAACTAATTCGATTATACACTCAGCCAAAATAACGTTTTCAGTCAGCCAAACTCTGTTCAATTCACTCAATAGCAGTTCCGGCACCAAATGCGATGGCAACAATATTGGTGCCCTTCAACTCCTTCAACCATGCTTTATTACCAAGCGCTTGCTCGGCCCATCTCTTTATGATGCGAAATCAGTCATAAGGATTAGTTTCTCTATTTAGCTTCTCTATATAGGTTCATGCAGTGGGCATAAAATCCCCAGGCCTGTGGAGGAACTTGCTCTAGAGGCTCGGGTGCGGCGATCTGGGCCTAGATCTGGGCATAGATCTGGCCACGAAAGGGCGGACAGGCCGGGCAAAAGCCCTGGTTGCCACGTAAATCTGGCTGGCCTGAATCAACGGCGGCTTAATCAGTAGGCGCTTCCGTTTTAATCTCTGGGTTTAAGTCGCTAGTGTCAGGTGGTAAGTCTAGTAGGGGGCTGATAACGAGCCACAGATTTACCAGCATTTGAGAGGCGATTAGAAAGGCAATGACAACTTCGCAAAATCCAGCATCCGCTGTAGAGAATGCCACTAAATATAGACTGGTGACCCGCAGCGACTTTGACGGCCTGGTCTGCGCTGTATTACTCAAACACATTAATATGCTCGACGATATTTTGTTCGTGCACCCAAAAGACATGCAAGACGGTAAGGTACCCATTACCGACCACGATATAACAACCAACTTGCCCTATGTTGACGGCGTGCACATTGCCTTCGACCACCACTCAAGCGAAATGACCCGCAATAAGGGCAGCCGCGACAATCACATTATTGACCCCAAAGCCATGTCGGCAGCAAGAGTGGTCTATGACCACTACGGCGGCGCCAAGACCTTCCCCGCCCGCTGGAACGACATGATGCACGAGGTCGATAAGGCCGATGCAGCACAATTCAGCAAAGAAGAAATCTTGAATCCAAAAGGATGGGTACTTCTCAACTATCTAATGGACCCACGCACTGGCCTGGGTAGATTCAGAGAGTTCCGCATCTCAAACTACAATCTAATGATGGATTTAATCGATTATTGCAAAGATCACGACATCGACGAAATCATGAAAATGCCAGACGTCATGGAGCGAGTGGAGCTATACAACACCCAAGCAGAATTGTTCAAAGACCAGGTTAACCGCTGCTCTACCATCCACAAAAATCTAATTGTCCTCGACTTACAAAAAGAAGAGACTATTTTTGCTGGTAACCGTTTCATGATTTACGCTATGCATCCAGAAACCAACATATCGATTCACCGACTCTGGGGTTTGAAGCAGCAAAACACAGTTTTTGCCATCGGTAAATCAATTGTTGATCGCAGCTCGAAAACCAACATTGGCGAACTCTGTCTCAAGTATGGTGGTGGCGGGCACGAAAATGCCGGCACCTGCCAGATAGATAATGATAAAGCAGACAAAGTATTAGAAGAGTTGGTTCATGCTATAAACAAAGATGGCTAAATCGTCTACCTAGGATTCCCATGCAGCAAGTCGAGCTAGTCGTTGCGCTGCTAGCAATAATTGCCATAGTCGGAGCGATCTCTCAAAAGCTGAGGGTCGCTCTGCCGATTTTGCTTGTGCTCACCGGCATGGCCATTTCAATGGCTCCCAATATCCCGCCAGTTCATTTAGAACCTGACGCTGTATTCTTCATTTTCCTGCCACCCCTGCTCTACCTTGATGCTTACAACACTTCTTGGCGGCAATTAAAGGATGTCGGTGAATTAGTAACAATTCAAGCCGTGGGCCTGGTCTTAGCTACAGTCGCTGCCGTGGCCTTAGCGATTCATTCAGTGATACCAGGAATACCATGGACAGCGGCTCTAGCCTTTGGTGCCATTGTTTCACCAACCGATGCAGTCGCGGCCTCTGCCATTGCTAAAGAAGTAAAACTACCCAAACGCCTGATGGAAATAATCAAAGGCGAAAGTCTTACTAATGATGCCACTGGCTTGGTGGCTTATCAATTTGCCGTGGCAGCGGTAGCCACTGGTGCTTTTGCCTGGCAAGAAGCTGGTACTAGATTTTTCTATGTGGCAATTGGTGGCATACTTGCTGGCCTGGCTACCGGTTTCTTTTTAGTGCGCCTGAGAACAAGACTAGAGCACAAACCTGTAGAAATAATAGTCTCACTATTGTCACCATTCATTGCTTATTTAACGGCTGAACACCTTCACGTATCAAGTGTTCTATCAGTAGTTACTGCAGGCTTAATGCTCGGTTGGCGCTCACCGCTTATGCACGGCTCCAGCACTCGTCTGCATGCCACGGCCAATTGGGAAACCATTGCCTATCTTCTCAATGGATTTTCATTCTTGCTCATGGGACTACAGCTAAGGCCAATTCTCGAGACAGTAAAAGCCTATCCCGCGCCACAGCTAATACTCTGGACAGCCACAGCCGCACTAGCACCACTGGCCATAAGATTTATTTGGACTTTTACTGTAGCGCCAATCTACAACAAACTAAGAAAGCAACCCCAACCAAGCTGGAAGCACTTATTTGTCTTCTCCTGGTCAGGCATGCGCGGGGTGGTATCACTTGCAGCCGCTCTGGCCTTACCGATTACTTGTAGCAATGGCCAACCTTTCCCTTATCGCGATCTACTGATTTTTCTTACTATTGCCGTGATTGCCTCGACCCTTATAATCCAGGGCATTACCTTGCCAGCCATCGTCAAAATGTTCGAGTTTGAACCAGATGCTTACAATTCAGCAGAAGCAGAGCGCAAAGCCAGGCTTGCCCTTTCAAGAGAGGCGGTGAGGCGCATAGACGAACTCGCACGCTCAGAAGACATTGACCTGGACGACCCGATTTTGCATAAGTATCTAAACAAATATCTCGAACGTGCAGTCGCCAATATCGGCCCCGAATCGCACAATCAGAACGCTATAAGCTTCTGGCAAAGAGTGAGGGGAGAAGCAATCACGGCTCAACGAGCTTTGCTATTGAAGCTGCGAGACAGCAACGAAATTCAAGACGACACTTTTAGACAGATTCAATACGAACTTGATCTAGAAGAAACAAAAATGGATATGCCCACATGAGGACAGTATCCGCACCGATGCAGGGCAGACTATGTGGAATAGCCGCACTTCTATCTTTATGCTTAACTATTGCGGCAGGGCAGCAGGCATCGACCCTTGATTCTATGACCAATAGCAAAGCAAAGTCTAGCGCAAGATCTTGTGCAAATTCTAGCGCAGCTATCGCACCACCAGCGCCACCAATATTTCAGTCTACCGACAGAGTACTCAGCTACTACGGCCCTGCCGTTAGAGCGAAATTAAAGCCACTCTTTGCTGCACAACAAATAGTCTATCCACCCCAATCGATGACCTGGATAGCCCTGAAAGAAGAAAAACAATTACTGCTCTTTGCTAAAAACAAATCGGGCAATTACAAGCAAATCTTGAGCTATGCCATCATCGGCACATCAGGTGTGGCGGGGCCGAAGCTAAAGGAAGGCGACAAGCAAGTGCCAGAGGGCTTCTACAAAATTGCCGGTTTTCGCCCTAATCTGGTAGCCCATATTGGCATGGATATCAACTACCCCAATGACAGCGACCGCCGCCATGCCCAAGCAGAGAAACGGCGCAATTTAGGCTGCGACATTCTCATCCATGGCAGCAAATGGTCAACCGGTTGCTTGGCCATGGGCAATGAACCAATAGAAGAAATGTTTGTTCTCGCTCACGATGTTGGTGCAAAAAACATCTCGCTGCTATTCGCCCCTTGCAACTTAATGAAGACTAAACCAGCAGTTGACTTCAAGAAACAACCGCCCTGGCTGCGTGATCTATATAGAGAGCTGCGCATAGAAATGGCAAGCTATCCAATATGAGAGATTGCGCTCAGTTATTTAAATGTTTCATCAAGAAATCAGCCATCTTCAAAATGCTGGCATTCCAATCGGCCTGATTGCCGCCACCACCGTGCCCACCACCGGCTACTGTTATCAGCTCAGCACTGACACCAGCACCCTTGCAAGCAGCCAGCATTGTTGTTGCCTGGTTATAGGGAACTAGCTCATCTTTGTCGCCATGAATCATTAGTATCGGGGCATCATCGGCTGTTAAATAATGAGCAGGGCTAGCTTTCTCAAAAAGTTCAGGGCTCTCGCTGCGGCTTTTGCCAATGAAACGCTGGGCAATTTTCTCTGATTCGGGTGGTAGCGCTAAAGCCAAATTGGTTGGCCCGGCTAGACTAACCACAGCTTTTACAGAGCTTGAAACCTGAGGCTGATCATTATCAGTAGATTGCACGGGTTCAGCATTATCAGTGGTGCCGAGAAATAGGGCTAAATGGCCACCGGCAGAGCTACCAATGGCACCTATGCGATCAGGATCAATATTGAGTTCGCTGGCATGGCGACGGAGATAGCGCACTGCTGCCTTGGCGTCTTCAACCTGAGTGGGGAAACGTGCTTGCGGGGCTAGTCGATAGTCAATCGACGCCGTGACAAAACCCAACTGGCTAAGCATATAAGCACAACCCAACATATCTTTTTTATGTCCGGCACTCCAACCACCACCGTGAATACAGAGCACCGCAGCAAAAGGACCTTTACCAGCCTTGGGTGTAACAATATCCATGTACAAAGGCTGCGAGTCTGCCGTAGAGTAACAAACATCTCTCTTTAATGTCAGCGTCGCCGGCGGCTCTGGATAGGCCTGAGCACGGGCAAAAAGAAAAACACCGCCGCCAAATAAAAGCATAACAAGAGCTAATGGCATTTGCCATTTTAGCCACTGAGAATTTGTCGGACCTTTTTTACTCACAGCTTGCACTGCCTTGGTTACGCTTTCGCTACCTAGTTTAATATAACTTACCCACAAAGAGGCACGAACATTGCCGTTCGTGCCTCTTCGACTTATCTAGCGCCCCAACGCTGGATTAAGCTCTATAGTTCGATTGAGCAACTATGG
>CAJXZK010000164.1 GCA_913063055.1 uncultured bacterium | reverse complement strand
AGATGTGTATAAGAGACAGCCTGAGCGCCAGACCCCGCCCGAAACTAAAGTCAAAGAAGTACCTGCCACAGTCAAAACAGACAAAGTCGCTACACCTGGCTTGCCACCGGTCGTTAAAATCAAAGAAGCTGAACACAAAATCGCTGTGCCCGCTGCTGCTCGCAAGCTTGAGTCAAGCGCTCATCACCAAGCTTCTAAGAAGGTGGTGGAAAAACATGGCTCTGATAAAGACAAGCCCCATGTAGTGGCTAAGCCCCCAGAGCATAAAGCCGCAGAGCATAAGCCTAAAGCTCATGTTGAAGCTCCTCACAAACCTAAAGTGGTGACTGCTAAACCTGAACATAAAGCCCATAGCTCAGTGGTCGTTGAGAAGAAAGGAAATACCCAGATCAAAGAGCTCAAGGCTCCAGCTGCGGCTGCTTTAGTTGATGTTCAACCAATTGCTGCCGTTGAAGTGATACCAGCTGTAGTTCCTGTCGCTGCAGTTGCTGAGAAAATTCAAGCTCCTGCTGCAGAGATTACAACTACTCCACCTCAAAGCAGCGGAAGTAATGTCTGGGGTGAAGCCAGCGTCTCATACTCTCCTGGCAGCAAGACCACTGTTGGCACCGCCACTGTCGGCAAATTCTTCGACCAACAAAACTACGGCTATGTGCAAGGCACCGCTGATTTGACCCATGGCAAACTCGGAAACGTTTCAGCTATGTATGGCCACTCGCTGCTTACGCCCTATGACGAAGCAGGCAATGTCAGACGCGGTAACGTCAACGTTGAAGCTGGTGTTGTCTTAAACACAGGCGCTGCTCTTGAAGGCTCTAAGTTGCCGATATTCGGTGGCACTGCAGCCCGCATCGGCGTCAATGGCTACTACCAACTAGATAAAGAAGGCAAAACCACTCTCTATGGTTCGGCTGACTATGCCAGCAATCCTAAGCAAGCCGACGCCCAAATTGGTGTAGCGCACAAATTCAACGATGTCACAGTGACAGGCGGCTACCAGGTCTCTAAGGTTGAAGGTTACAAAACCGGTGAATACGCCACCACTTCACTAAGCATGAAGTTGAGTGACAATACCGATTTGTACGCCGGAGCAGCCATTGCTCTTAAATCTGACCGCAAGGACGACAAGGTCTATACGGGCATTAGATTTAGATTCTAGACTGCTCTTCTGCCGGAAATAGCCGCAATTATGGCGATTTGATTGCCTTCATGGCTACGGCATGGTGCCGGTTGGCTCTTTAGCTGTGATAAAATTTGCCGCTGCATCTAGCTGTTGCTAAGGTTGGTTTTTGAGCAAGATTAGAGTTTCAATCGTAATTGTCAACTGGAAGACGCCAAAGTTGTTGGCTGGCGCTTTGCGGTCTATTTTGGCCGACAAAGACGCTGACAAGTTCGAAATCTGGGTTGTGGATAACAATTCAGGCGACGGCTCAGTGGAGATGCTGCGGCAAGATTTTCCTACAGTAATAACTGTGGCCAATACCGACAACGTTGGTTTTGCCCGGGCCTGTAACCAAGTAATTCCTGATTGCACGGGAGATTATGTAATTCTCCTTAACCCAGACACTGTGGCTGGGCCAAACGCCATTGGCTTGCTCATGGAATATATGGACGCTAATCCTAAGTGCGGCGCAATTGGGCCGAAGATGCTCAATGCCGATGGCAGCTTACAACTTTCATGCCGCCGCTCTTTCCCTGATGTGCGGGCATCGTTTTTCCGCCTCACTTATTTGAGCAAACTCTTCCCCAAACACCCAGAGTTTGCGCGTTATAACCTAACCTGGGCAGATCCGGATCAAGAAATTGAAGTGGACGCGCTATCTGGTGCCTGCATGATGCTGCGCAAGTCAGTGATCGACAAAATTGGTTTGATGGACGAAGACATCTTCATGTTCGGTGAAGACATCGACTGGTGCTGGCGCGTTAAGCAAGATGGTTGGACAGTTAATTACTATCCGAAATCTGTTGTCTATCACTATCATGGTGCCTCAAGTCGTTTTCGCCGCATTGGTGCCACCATCAATTTGCACAAAGGCATGGAAGTCTTTTATCGCAAACACATGGCTAAGCAGTACTGGCCTATCTTCAATGTTATGGTCTATGCCGCTATTTGGTTCAGAGCTGGAATTTTTATTGTGCTTTCATGGCTGCAACAATTTGTGCCTGAGAAAAAAGATGCTGGCGTCTTTGGCAAGAGTGTGGAAGAAGACACGGCTAGTGCCGCTGCAAGTAAGTCTTAGGGCTCTGTGGTTTAGGCTTACACCTTGCGCCATAGGGATTGGGTAGGAGAGGGAAATTGTTTAGTTCCGATCTGCTGTTTGAAGGCACCTATGGTTGCTCGCGACCGAATGCAAGCGAGCTTTTGCCTGTAGTCGCCCGAAAACTATTTAGTTTTGCCGACCGACTGGATGGTTTTAGCATTGCTCGGTTTGAAGTTGGACCGAATGATGATCCACTTATTTTGCTAGATAATTTGGTCCATTGGCCTCGAGAGGGGCGACATTATCCTACTGATAGAGCGGAAAATTTGCGCTTTGAAGCGATGATGGAGTCTAACAAAGCACTCATGGCTGCTGGAGAAGGGCAGTTCAAGATTATCCATTTCCGCAATGGCGATTTCATGGATGTAAACATTGGCCAATCAGTGCGTGAACCTCTTCATCTGCAGCCTTTGGGCTCCGACCACTATTTGTTATGTGCTCTACATTATTCTGACTTTGGAAAGAACAATGAGAACGGCATTGTCGTCGACCGTAGTGGAAATGTCGTTGAAAGACTTCTTCTTGGCCGCTGTATTGAAGCGATGAAAACTACAATTAATGGAAATATTTGGACCTGCTACTTTGACGAGGGTGTTTACAGCGACGATCCAATCAGTCAAAAGGGCGTCGGCTGTTTTGATAGGCATGGAAAACATTTGTATCCTGATGAATACAATAGTATCTTTGCTGATTGGTGCTACAACATTAATGTTGAAGCAGATGATTCTGTCTGGTTCTCGCCTTCTATGACAGGGCTAGTTCAGGTTGTGAACTTCACGGTAAAAACGATCTCGGCGGAACAGAAGGCCGGACTCGGTGTTTTTGCCATTTACGGCGAACACGCTCTCTGGGCTCCGTCTTACCCTAATATTGCAGCCGTGGACTTCTTCGTAGTTTCTAATCTTCAGACAAGTAAGAATAAGTTCTATCAGGCTGTTGACGATAACGGTCAGGTCATTAAACACGAGTACTATGCCGCTTGCGGCTCCAAGATGTATTTCGTGGCGAACCATGATGTTTATGTAATTGACCTAAAGGACGTTCAAATCTAGACCATCCCTTATACTCAGGCAGGCTGAATGAGCCGATTCTAGAGTAGAGGAACGTCAGTGCGTCTTTTTAGATTGCCCGGAAACTATTCAACTAGAGCGAGCGCAGCTCTCTTTTGTTTGGCGCTCACATCCTTCGTCATTGCCATTGCCGCTGCGTCTCCGGCTGTAGCAAGTAAGCTGCAAACATTCAATCGAGTTGGGCATACAAGCAGAATTAATTGCATTGCCTTTAGCCCTGACAAAAAGCTGCTTGCCGCAGGCGATGAACATGCTGTGAAAATTTGGGACGTCGCATCTTGTCAGAAGTTACATACCTTGATTGGTCCTGGCGATGCGGTGCAAGCTGTTGCATTTAGCTCCGATGGCCGACACATCAGGTCCTCGTATGGTGGCAGTTGTGTAAAGGTCTGGGACGTTATTTCGGGCCACGAACTAAAGGCTTCCAAAGACAGTTCCGAAGCCGATGTGAAATCAGCCACGCAAGTAGTGAAGACTGACGAAGGTTCCATCAACTGCATGGCTGTAAGCGCTGACGGCACGTTGGGGGCTTCAACCGATGGCTATAGAGATTTGTTCGTCTGGGATCTGAAGTCTCGTAAACGAGTGGGCACCATGAAAGGTTCTAACTACGAAATCACTTCAGCTGCAATTAGTTGTGACGGCAAAACCATTGCTGCAGCTTGCGGCGATAAGGTGCGGTTGTGGGATGTAGACAGAGGCGGTCGTAATAGAATCTTGCTTGGGACGCCACATTCAGCTTCGCTATTAGCTTTTAGCCCTGATGGCAGCAAAATTGCCTGCGGTGGACGTGATAGAGAGATAACCATTTGGGATGTGCAATCGGGGCGACGCTTGCGAATTCTCTACGGCGGAAGTAATTTCTTCACGCTTTCTTTTAACACCGATGGCTCAAAGATAATTGCCTCAGACGGTGACCGTGCTCTATTGTGGGACGCAGTTACAGGGCAGAGGGTCAAATCATATCCAACCGGCAGAAGGTTCGGCATGTGTTCGGCCATGAGTCCAGATAGCAAATTAGTGGCGCTTGGTTACAACTCGCAAATTAGACTGTTAGAAGCTGATAGTGGAACTGAGCTGAGAAGGTTTTGGAGTCCGAGTGGTTCCACAAGCTCCGCTCGTGATGTCACTTTCAGCCCTGATGGCAAGACCTCGGTCTTTGCTTCTGATGATGGCACGGCCAAGCTTTTTGATGTTGCCTCAGGTGCGGAGCTGCGTAACTTCAAAGGTGATTCACAAGCGATATCATCTGTTGCCTTTAGTCGTGACGGTAAATGGCTTGCCATCGGTGATAAGTATCGCGGCGTTAAACTGTGGCAAGTTAATTCGCCTGACGAACCGGTTGATTTGGCTGCGGTAAACACTGCTGTGTACTCACTAAGTTTTACTGCCGACGGAAGATATTTAGTGACTGCTGGCCATGATTCAACTATTAATTTGTGGGACATCAGCAGGAAAAAGCTTGCTGGTACAATCAATTTTCTCGGCGGAGCCGAATGGATCGCCAGCGATGAGCACGGCAATTTCGATGGCTCGGAGTACTGTGAAGTGCTAAGAACTTTCCGGCACGGCAAGAGTTATTCTGATCTAAGTAAACTCAGCGATAGGCACTGGCAGCCTGGTTTACTGGGAAGGCTCCTTAGTGTCAGCACCGCCGCAAGTAATTGAGTCACTCTTCTTACTGTTGCTTTGGAACTGTTGTTCTACTTGCTGAGCAATTCCAAGAACTTCTTGATCCACTCTGGATGGCCGGGCCAGGCGGCGGAGCTGACTAGGTTGCCATCAACGTGGGCGTTAGTGAAGTCTTTGTTTTGCTCAACAAAGATGCCACCGCAGGCAGTGATCTCCGGGGCGACAGTTGGATAGGCCATGCATGATCTACCTTTGAGAATGTCTGCTGCCACAAGCACTTGAGCGCCATGGCAGACAACTGCTACTGGCTTGTTCTGCTCGAAGAAATGCTTGACACAGGCAAGCACACGTTTGTTTAACCGCAAATATTCTGGTGCTCTTCCGCCCGAAATAACCAGAGCGTCATAGGTGGTGGCCTCAATTTTGTCGAACTCAGCTGTAACGGCAAAGTTGTGGCCAGGCTTTTCTGTGTATGTCTGGTCGCCTTCAAAATCATGGATAGCCGTTTTAACCTTATCGCCGGCTTTCTTGCCTGGGCAAACCGTGTCTACTGTGTGGCCAACCATCAATAGCATTTGATAGGGAACCATGGCCTCATAGTCTTCCACGAAGTCGCCAACCAGTTGAAGTATTTTAGCCATGGAGTTTCTCTCGCCCTTACGTATTGCCTTAATCTGAATACAGGGAGTATATCAGTGTGGATTTCGAAACTAGAACCATATTGGTTTTACTGGCAAGCAGCTGCTCTAATCCGCTCTATTTCGCTCCAGTTCTGTCCGTTCCAGTTCGTTTCACTTAGTGATTGAACGCTGCTAAGATATAGCTCTGGACTACCTGTGAGGCACAGTAGATTGTCAGGTGTAAAAGAAGCAAAACTAAATGGTTTACGCGCTAGCCTGTTTTTTGTATTGGCAGGAATAATTGTTTCACGAATTAGTCCCGCTTTTGCTGTCGACCAGTTTGGCTGGCCCCGCTTTAATCTCAGCGACGGTCAGGAGCACTGCGCTGGCAAAGCCTTTGCTGTGCGCTGGTATAGAAATCGCACTTTGTTACTTTTGCCCTTGCACGTACTGTCACCAGAAGCTGGTTATTCGCACTATGTAGATCCCCAGGATGTGAGCAAGGTCGTGCGATCTCTCGATGTACTCGATTTACAGGGACAAAGTGTTTTGGCTAGTACGAGTAAGAGTCTGCTTAAGACTGGCTGTACCGTGGGTCGAGGGACGGGTGACTTGAGTTGTGATTTGATGGCTTTTGAGCTTAGTTCTTCTAGTCGACTCACCCCCTTTAACATGCTTGGAACGCTAGCACCTGTCGGCACAAAAGTCTGGGTCTGGTCGAAAGATACCGAGTCTCGTAGCTTATCGCCAGATCGTTATTCTGGCACTATATCAGTCTCAAGTCCTTCGGGTTTGGTGGTGCAAATGGATGTACCGGTTAAGGCCTTCTCTTCAAGCGGTGCTCCGGTGGTTAATGCGAAAAACGAACTGGTCGGTATGATGGTTGGCAAACAAGATGATGAGCGTATGGTGATTATGGCCATACCTTCTTCCAGTCTGATTCGTCGTGTCTATAACGAAATAGGACAGTAGATTCATACTCCTGCAGGAGTTATTTGCAGCCGGCTGCCCTTGGGGCCTGCTGTAGACGACCCTTGGAGTGTGAGTGGCTGGTTTGTGTTGGAAATGACCTTGGCATTGTTGGCTTTGTGCTTTGAAATTTTGCAATTTCATTTCGATTTCATGCCTTTGGTCTTACATTGCACTCGTTCACTAGCCGCCCCACTGAGGACTAAATCATGAGAAGAGTAGAATCCACGGTAGATCAAAGTCCTGAGAAAATGGAGAAAGGCGAAAGCAGCCTTAGTCAGCAAGCTGGGGACCTACTTGGCCGCGGAGCCAATACTTTGTCTACCAACGCCGATCGCGCCGAGGCCAGCAAAGCACTTACTAAAGACGGCACACTTCCTGACTTTCAGCTGGATATGGGTGATAACACTAGCCCAAGTTCTCCAGGCGCTAGCGACTCCAGTATCTCTGCTAACCGTGATAATTTTGACCCAAACCCTGAAGCCTCTGGCGACTCGAATAACAGTGGCGCTCTTGCTGATGGTGGTGATAGCGCCACTAACTCGGCCAACCCAAGCAACTCCGATTTACTTCCTCCCGCCGCTTCGGCTGAAAACGCAACGAGTGCCCCCACCTCGGCTGCCGGGGAAGGCGCCAGTATTGGAGGCCCCCCGAATAGTTCCGATGCCAATCCAGATTCCTTTGATAATTCCGCTAGCGCCAGTGCACCTCCCTCCGGTGGTAGCGATAACAGCGCAATTGGTACTTCCGAACCTAGTGGCTTTGGTACTGCCTCTAACACTGCCGCTTCTGGTTTGTCTGATAGCGGCAGCCTCAATAATGCTGCTGCAAATGGCCTTGAAATTCCTCTTGCCCGCTAGACCTCACTGTTGCCCGATGTTTCGTCAATATCTAGCGTGAACGAAAATACCGAGCCCCGGCCTATTTGGCTGTCGCAGGTGATGGTGCCACCGTGTGCTTCGACTATGAGTTTTGCAATCGCGAGTCCTAGGCCTGATCCTCCGGCTTTGATGCCGGAGGTTGTCTGGTAAAACTTTTCGAATATGCGAGTCCTTGACGCTTCATCAATACCGATACCATGATCAACGATTGAAATCTTAAATTGCTTGTCTATTCGGTCTCCCAGTACTTCTATAGTTGACCCGTCTTTGGAAAATTTGATGGCGTTCGAGACCAAATTGACGAGCACCTGGTTTATGCGAAGTTTGTCTATTCGAAGGAGGTCGGCTGGAGCTTGCACCGTAATTGTGATATCTCTGACGGTGGCGCTAGGTTTTATGCTGTTGACTGCTGATTCAATTAGCTGATCGATCTGTACAACGCTCTTATTAACTGTCAGGTTGCTATCTTCTAGACTTTCTAGGACCAGTAAATCGTCTATCAAATCAATTAGTTTGTGCAGGCTCTCTTCAATAGAGTCGATCTGCTTGTTACTATTTTGGTCCAAGATTTCCGAGTCGCTGCGTCGCAGGAGATGCATGCTTATTTCGCAGGCCATCAGGGGGCTGCGCAGGTCATGGGCCATCATTTGCATTAAACTTGACCTGTAGTCTTGAGCTGAAATCAGGCGTTCGTTGACTCTATGCAATACGTGATCTAGGTCGGCGAGTTCATCGCGGCCTTTTACTGTGCGCACTAACGGCTTGTGCCGTGGCAGCAGTCGAGCATTCTCGCTAAGTATTTTTAGTCTGCCAGTAATATCTTTGGCAAACAAAATTATCACCAAGGCGGAAAGGAGCAGATTTACAATCATGCCAGCTAAGACCGTCAGAGAAACCTTACGCCTGGCTTCTGAGATCGTTTTCTTCGTCGCTGTCAGCTTTTCTTCCATCGCTGTTACGTACTCTGCGACGCACGCCATGCGCTTTTCGCTCCTTGCGACAAATTGGCGCATTGATTTGAGTGCACCAACTAGCTCAAAGGCTTTCGATACACTATCGCTTTTCGGTAGCGTTGTTATCAGTGCTGCTTCCTGTCCTAGACCGTCTTGTAGGGTGTCGAAAATTTTATTAGACTTTGGATCGTCTTTGGTCAGGGCCATCAGAACATTGGAATCTTTGATGCAGTCGGCTAAAGCGCTGCTTGCTTCTCTTTTATAGCCTTTGCGATGGCAGTACAGGTAGGACAGCATGGTCCCGACCACGGTACCGTAGCTGATCATGAAGTGATTAGCGCTTCTTTGGATGCGCATCACTCTTTGTTCTTCCTGTAGTAGATACTGACTTTTTCTAAGCGTGTCGCCGAGAATCCCAAGCCAGACTAGGTTTGTAACAAGCGGGACGAAAATAATGAGCATGCCTTTGCGAAGAATTTGTCCACTAGTTTTTGATGCAGGCATTCCAGAGATTGTCATTGCTTTATCCGTTCTAAGATTCCGTAGAAGTATTGCTAGCTTCTACCGGAATGGAAAACCAAAATTTTGAGCCTTCTCCAGAGGCGCTATCGACACCGATTGTGCCGCCATGAGAGTCGACTATGAGCTTGCAAATTGCTAGGCCCAGGCCGGTGCCACCTGCTTCTTTGCCGGTTTCGGTTTGATAAAATTTTTGAAAGAGGCGGCGCCTCTCAGCCTGATTCAGGCCTGTTCCGTGTTCGCAGACAGTGACTTTTAGTTTGTTGTACGTTGTTGATGTCTGTATTTCTATTGACGAATTTTCCGGAGAAAACTTTATGGCATTGGACAGCAAGTTGACCAGAACTTGCAAGATGCGCTCACGATCAAGTAAAGCGTAGTCGCGTTTGACTTCGTTAATTAGGGTGATTTGCTTCTTTTTCGCCAGTGCCGCAACTGCATCTATGGCTTCAGCAGCTACTACTTTGATATTTTCTGGGCTTAGCTTCAATTCCAGCATTCCGTCTTCTAGTTTGTCCAAGAGTAGTAGCTCGTTGATGAGAAGAATTAGTCGCTCCAGGCTGTTAGAAGTTCTGGCAAGTTCAGCGGCACCGGTAGGTGAGATTTTTTCTCTCAGCGCTGTAGAGAGCAGATCGAGCGCAATACGGCAAGATGCGAGTGGGCTGCGCAGGTCATGGGCCATCATATTCATAATTATTTTGCGATATTCAAGAGCTTCTATAAGTTCGGCAGAAGCTTTATTTAGAGTGGCATCTAAATCGGTTAACTCGTCGTTGCCGCCAACACAGCGAACTATCGGCAGATTGAGTGGTATTTTTTTTGCATTGTGGACCAGCGCCGTCAGGCGAATTGTAATGTCCTGAAAAAACGAACCAGCTATCAGTATTGCCAACAGAACATTTGCGGCGAAGCTCAACTGTACTAGGAATAGTACGCTTTTTCCTGCATCTTCTTCTTGCTTGCTGACAGTATCCAGCAATATTTCCTTTTCGCTCATGAGCTGTAAAAGCTTTTCGTGGCGCTGGGCAATGTCGTCTTTGTGCTTATTGAGCACCTTAAACTGTTCAAAGTTATCGTTGGCACCAAGCTCTGTGCTTTGAGAAACTGTTTTAGTCAGTGCGATTCCTGTATCCAGAAGGCCGACCATCGATTGGATCAGCTCATCATTAGTGTCGTGTTTTGGTAGTGCACGTATGTTCTCAACAGTAAGCTTCATCTGGTCCAGTCGATAATTTGCTTTTTCTAAGTCTTTCGCCTTGTGAAGCGCAGCATAGGCAATTCCCGCTGACAAAACTTCGGCCAGATGCACAAGCATGTTGTTGGTTTGTTGGACGACTGTAGATTCATGTAACCGCAAAACCATTAACTTGTCGCTGCGGTCGATGGCCTGACTGAGTAAAGCAATTAAGATGGCGTTCAACACAAAGGGGGCGAGCAGTAAAGTCAGAGCCTTCTGCACTACGCCTAGTCTAAGTTTTTTTTCAACCACTGTTGTCATTGGACTTCGGCTACCAGCCCTTTTCATGCAGCTCAATTTGTCGCTGGTACAGATTAAACCATCAATGGTGGCTAACTGATAAAATGTTGTTTGCAATCCGCTGAGTAGACAATGCCGAAAATACTATTAGTTGATGATGATGTTCAGCTCGGGCTGAAGCTTCAAGAGTGGTTTTTGAGTAAATCGATTGATCTGGAAATTGTTAAAAGTGGAGAGGATGCTCTCCAGTCGCTAGAGTACTTTAGTTTCGACATCATTTTGCTCGATTGGAATTTGCCCGGCATATCCGGTCTCGATGTTTGCAAGGCTTATCGAGCTCGTCAGGGACAGAGCTTTATCATTTTCTTGACCGGCCAGGGTGATATCGAAAATAAGGAGAAAGCTTTCTTAGCCGGCGGCGATGATTACATTGTAAAACCATTCGATGTGCGCGAGATCTATGCCCGCATTGGTAGTGTTATGCGCAGGTCGCTGGCGATAGTTGGCAAGCAATTGACCGTGCAGGATGTAACCCTCGATCCTGAATCTCGACAAGTATCGGTTGGCGAGCAAAAAGTGCAATTGACACCCAAAGAGGCAGCAATGCTGGAGTACCTTATGCGTAGGCCCGATCAGCCGTTCACCGCAGAGCGATTACTCACGGCTGTCTGGCCGTCTGAGACTGAAACTTCTATTGATTCGGTGCGGAGCTGGATGCGCCTGCTGCGCCAGAAATTGGCTTCCATCGGCAAAACTGACTTTATCAAAACGGTCGTTGGCACGGGTTATGTCGTAGAGAGTGAGTCGTAGGTGCTGACGAATCGTCCTAATTATATTTCTAACGAACACTCTTTGGAAACTAGACCGATTTCGGTCTAGTTTCCAAGTTTCCTTTCAGCAGATTCGGGGAAATTCATAGGTAAGCTTAGCCCCAGCGCTTAATACCTAATATGTACGACGATCTCAAGCAAATGGCCGAATCGGCCCTCAACCGTGGTCTTTACGATGAAGCCGAGCGGCTTTATCTGCGAGAGTTGCAGAAACACGGCAATAGCTCGGACGATCCAATCGTGGCTGATTGTTTGCGGGGAATGGCCATGGCCCATCTTGGTCAGGGCCGTTTTGTCGATGCTGAGAAAGCTGCCAACCGCGCTCTCGCCATTGATGAAGACTATTGGGGTGGCGGTTGTCTGCAGGTGGGTGAAGCTTACTTCCTAATGGGCGAAGCCAGCAGGCTGCAAGGTTTTCTCGGTCGTGCTGAATTTTTCTACTTAGAGTCACTGCCGCATCGCACGGCCCATTTGGGGCCAGGGCATGTTGATGTCGCTCAAGTGCGGGCTCGCTTGGCTCTACTGGGGCTAATCCACGGGCTTTATCCTGATCTCAACGAAATGATCATCGGCTGCTACAGGGTTTATGAGGTTACTCCTTCAACTGAAGAGTTTATTGAGTTTCTCGGATTGCCGGCCATGTTGCGCTTCTTCAGCGAACAGAATCGGCGAGTAGAGGCTGAATCACTCTACAAAAACTCTATGGAAGCCCTAGAAGCTACTCTTGGCCGCTCTCATCGGGAGCTGGGCAATCTAAGCCGTAGTTGGAGTTTCTACGCCAGCTCGCCGAAACTAGCCGCACCGACGCTTAATTCATGGCAGAAGCGAGTAACCAGTAGCATTGCCGTTGATGAAAATTTGGAGAAGCGCGCCGAACAACATATTGCTAAGCTGGAATACGACAAGGCCGAGAATGTCTATGTCTTGCATTTGCGCCTTGCCCGCGAACGTTATGGCGATTATGCTCCAGAGGTGCGCCATATTTTGGCTAACTACGCCAAGCTTTTGCGGCGCTGGGATAGGGTCGCTGATGCTGTGAGAATCGAGAAAATGGTGCTGAAACAGTTTTGAAGAGCAGGAAATTGAATGGAGAGCGACGTATGTTTCGCATTCCATTCAATTAGTCCAAGGTATCCGTAAATTTTCGTTATTAGTAGAGGTCGTGGAGATGGACGATAACGAATTTATTACAAACTATCCTGCGGTTACTGGCGAAACGATCACGAGTAAATGGAAAGCCGGGTATCTGCATTCTGATTCAACGATGAGAAGGAGAATTACTTCTTTCAGTAAATTTGATGGAAATCCAGAAAAGGCAATTGCTGAAGTTGTGAAAAGTTTCGATGTGCTCTCTAAAGAAATCGATCCGATACAGCTTCTTTCAATGGCTGCGCTTCAATTCATTAATAGAGGTGCTGGTTCTTTCGAGTTTTTTGAGAATATTCCGCTCCTGTCTTCGCATCTAGAAATGGTGCAGGGTTTGATCCTTAGCAATGCAAAAAATAATTACTCTCGTGATTGGCTAAGTGAGCCACCTAGTCCTAGAGACATATTCACAAAGTTGGAGAGTAAACCCTTGTCGCCGCTGGTCCAAGGGGAACAGGCGTTGTTGCTTGCCCGAGATCTAAGTTTAGCTGTTCTTTCGAAATGTAGAGAGGGTCACAGTGCCGATGAAGATGGCGCTAATTTACAGGATTCAATTAATAACATGCGAGCCTTCGCATCATCTGTTCGAAACTGGGCCTATCCTGCTCGAACGCTAGAGTATCTTTTGGCTTTCACGAAACCACTGGACGACGTTTTCCTTCGCACTGGTGGGTTTAAAGCATCATCTGTCGTTCTATTGATTGATCGAATATCGCGGCGACTTGTCGATAAGGCCGAGCACTTTTTTTGTGTTATAGATTCTATTCGAGCTGCTCCTTCTGGTTATCGAGTCTTGAAAGC
>CAJXZK010000163.1 GCA_913063055.1 uncultured bacterium | reverse complement strand
TAATGATACGGCGACCACCGAGATCTACACCTCTCTATTCGTCGGCAGCGTCAGATGTGTATAAGAGACAGCTCCGTGAGTAATGCAAGGCTAATTCGAAGACTTCGAAGACTTTGGGTACTTCGAATTCTTCTGGTTCATCTTGTACTTCGACAGGTCAAAACTTTCGTCTGTCAAAAAAAAATGACATGGCGAATGAATACTTCCCTCAAAGAAAGAAGTGCCGTTGCATAGAGTTGTAGTTAGTAAGTGACTCCAGGCACTTGTGATTGCAGAGCTTTCACAAGTGGCTCGAAAAAGCCGAGCGCCCTTAATGTACTCTTGAAGCCACGCGGCTGTCAAGTGGGGTTTTGGATAGTTGTATTGTTGGAGTGACCACTCACCCTCGATTTATACGCACACCCTTATAGAAGTTACCGGCCGGTAGTGTGTCTAGTCGGGGCGAATAGGTATTGAATTTCATCATTTCTTTGGTCGACGTTCCGAACATATAACCGCACACCGGTTCACCCTCCTTAAGCCCATATTTAGTTCCTCGCCCTAGCGCACCACTGGGGTTTGATAGGCCATCAGGTGGTGGCTGGTCTTGCGTAACCTCTCTTATTTCAAGGCAATCAGTGGTGACAATTGCTCCTGCTGGAACTGCTTTGATGCAGTAAAGCTGCGGATGCTTTTGAGTACGAGTTAGGTTGTTTGAATTTTCAATTGCGACTTCTTTTTGCTTCTGTTGATAGAACGAATACAGATAGGTTGCAGCAGCTAATAGCAACAGTGCAAGAACAAAGGCCGATAGCACTGGTCGACCATTTGTATCTGCTGGCATTTATGTACCTGACGGCGTAACTACTCTATTCACTATCAAAAAGTTCTTTGGCACCAACATAAACCGTGCATGTCTTATGATAGTGCTAGTTCCTAATCAGTTTCCTGGTTGAAAAATGGATAGTTTTAAAAAGCTAGCTGCATCATTCAAGTTTGTCAAAGAGTCAGTTTCTGATGCTATTTCGTTCGCTGACGGTGATGAATACAGTTATATTGATATTTGCCAGACTGGCTTAACCGCTGAGAGCAGCGGCAATGCAGCGCAAGCTGAAGAGAATTATTTAGCAGCTCTGGCTAGTGCAGAACTAGATGACAAAGATGGTTTAGGTGCTTGCCTCCCTTTGAATTTACTAGCTGATTTCTACCAGAACCAGGAGCGTTTTTCAGAATCGGAGGGGCTCTATATACGTGCTATTGAGCTTTTTGAGAAATACGAGCCATTAACTTGTGAAACTCAAAAGCTGCTTGCCGACGAGTTTGGCCCTGCCAAATATGCTCAATACGAAGCCATGTATCAACAGTTTAGGGCCGTAACTAACCTTCTTCATCCGGAAGCGGATAATCAATATGTTCGTATTCTTGAGTCTTACGCTGCACTACTGCGAAAGACAAATCGGAATCCTTTGGCCGAAGATTTTGAGTTAAGAGCTGAGACTTTGAGAATGAAGAAGTAGCGTGATTTAATTTGGAGCTTAATGATTGGTGCTTACTACTCTTTCGATTCCATTTGAGTTGTCAGTTGTATATACAACTATTTCTGGTACCAGGGAAAGTTCAGGCACCGGGGATAATGGCTTAGCAAAATACTTGAGTACTCAAGTATTTTTAAATGGTGGCACAACTTCACAAGTTGTCAGTTGTATATGCAACTATCCTACTAAATAGCTTTGCTTTGGTAAGCTCGGGTTAAAACTCGCTATTAGGGCTTGAACATTTGGGCTATCAGCACTACGATTAAATTTAAATGTAGCCTGTCAGTTGGTGGCACTAAATTTGATGCCATAACTTTGAGGAACATTCACAATCACCCGCAGAGGAATCAGTCATTACTAATTCTCAGCCACCATCAATAGTTGCAGCGTCTTTCGTTCCTGCAGTTGCCCTAGATTCAAAAGCTCTCTTTCTCAAGCTGTTTTCATCTCGATTTGGCAGTTATGCCCGCACTATTAGTAGTGCTAATGGTAATGGTAGTAGTAGTGCTAACTGGCGACAATTAAGTCAGTTCCATCAACTGAGCGATGAAGAGATTCTTTCTTCTATCTCAAAAGAATCTAAAGCATATAGAGCTCTCAGCGTTCACCAAACTGAGTCGTTTCTGATTTTGCAATTTAACCCGGAAGACCGTGACGCCGACAGAAACGTTTGGGAAAAGCTAAGCGCTGCCCTCTTGTCTGCTGGTCTAAGTGGTCTGAAGTTGTTTCAGGTGGCTGAAGGTTCTACCTATCAGGTCTTTATCAATCTTTCTAAGTCGGCTAACATCCTCCCCTTGTCTAAAGGGGTGACCAACCATCTGGTGCAATCTGGCATCACTAATGTTGAGGTTTTGAGACCAGGCAATCACTTTATCTTGCCGCTGCAAGAAGGTTATCGCTGGATGAACGATGGAGTTTTGCCGGTCATAGCTCGCCATGAGATGTCTGAAGAGATGGCTCTTAACTTCTTTATGGGTGAAGTGACCAAGGTGACTGTCTGCCCAGAGCAGTTTGTCGAACAATTCAAAGAGTTTCTTGAAGCTGAGCGCAAGAGAGAAATTATGGAGATTGTTCCGCCCGAAGAACTAGGCGAAGAGGGCGCTAAACCCAAACGCAAAGAGCGTCGCCTTAGAGTACTGCCTTAAAAACTGGTCACAGTTAAGTCGTTGCTACAAGCAGTATGTCTTTTTGACCTGCCTTAGAACTTGACGCGGTACTGGAAAGAAATTGTGCCGAGTAGGTCTTCTACTTTGTTTTTCGGAGCGGCACTGGCTGATAAGCGCTCTTTGTTCGCTCCGCCTGGTTCTAAGAACTTGAAGCCGAAATGACTCTTACCAGGCTCGTCGTAGAGCTTAAAAATGCCATCTTCGTAAATGCTTTTGAGAGATTCGCCTTCCTTACTCACTGAAATCATTTCTGCTTTCCGTGGTTGGTCTGCTCTGAGTTTTGAGACTGGGCTTGCTGCAGCAATTTCTTCAGCCGAAGGTTTGCTGCTCTCGGCTATTGCCTTTCTCGTATCAATAGCGCTAATCGAAAGAAGTGAAAGGGGTTCTTGCCTGGGTTCGCCCTGCTCTTTTCCAGCCAGGTCAACCTTGAGGGCCGAAGATTCGCCGTTCTCTTTCGCTTTAGGTTTGTCGATGAGATTGTCTGCCAAAGCAAGACCTATCGGTTGTGGGGGATCCAGGCTGGGGCCGCGGAGATTTTGGAGAACTAGTAAAGTGAGCTAATTAATATTTACCCGTAAGCCAAGGTTATACGCGCCCTTGCCTTTTGTCAGTGGGGTAATTACGAAATTGGAGCCTCTGGTTTTTAGCACGCCCTGAAAAGCTAAAGAATCTGATAGCGACTCTTGTCATTTTTCAACTCTTCCACGAATTCCATTTCTTCGTCGGTTAGCTCGTAGACAGCAAAGTGACAATTAAACTTGCGGGTAAAACCGCGGCCAATCGCTTCTTCTAAGGTGGTGCGATCGTAGCCACCAGCAAGCACGTCGATTAAATTGCAGTGGCGATCAGTTGTTTCGCTCTGCGACTCTTCTGTTTTCTCTCGCTCAGCTAATGCAAAAATCTCAGATAGTTTGGTCTGCGATTGATTGATCATGATTGAGCCGTGTTGCAGAACACCGTGCCTTCGTCTCAGTTGGGCACTGCCAACAATTTTCTTGCCTTCAAATTGCAAGTCGGCTTGGGTGGTTGCCTGAAAACAATCCTCGTAGTCTTTGTAAGCGCTATTGCTGCGGCCAAGGCTGGCAGCTACTCCCAGTTCTCTCAAACCGTAAATCAAAGCATCACAAATTTCTTTGTAGGCCTGATTAATTGAACCAGGTAAAAATCCTTCATAGGGACTGCCTTGTTCTAACCAATAAGATGGTGCGGCTCCGGCAATTTCAGCGTCAGGTCTAAAGTCGATGCCGTCTTGTTTTGGTCCGGCGCCAACAAAGCAATAGGTTAGCTCGCCTTCGTGTAGAACCGCACGGCCACCAGTTGGACGACGCACCGCATCATAGCCAGCAGCGCGAACTTTTTCGACAGTTCTAGGGCTCACTTTCTGCGAATAACCGAAAGAAACCGCCGGTGGTTCCCAACCATAAAATCTCAAGGTAGCTGGAGTTTTGCCTTGCAGGTGCAGTTCGAGCAGGGCCTCATCAATGGCCATATTGGTTACAGCGTCAAATACACCGTAAGGAATTAGCCTCAAGGCCCGTGCTCTTACCGATGTCATCAAGAAATGCTGGCCTTGATTAGTTTAGGTTTGGCGACAAATTTATCAGAGAAAGTAAAGGCTTCCAGAAGTTTTTTGGAGGCAGCTTCAAATTGCTCTTCAGTATCGTAGTGCACCATTGCAGCCGTCGCTCCACCACTCGTTTCATCGCCGGTTTTGATTTGCAGCACGACACCCACTGCCAGATTGACAGGGTCGCCTTTTTTAGTGCGGCCTGCTCCCATAAGTTTGCAAGCTTCTGCTACTTTTTTTCCGTCCAAGTGCTCTAGCCATTTTTTACCAGTACCTGGCACCACAAATGGTTTCGTGTGTTTTGCCGTTGGCATTAAGCTGTAGTCGGTCAACACTTTGTCGTCGCCGCCCTGGGCCTTGATCAGGGTGGCGAAGGTGCTCAGTGCCTTGCCACTGCTAATCAAATCTTGCAATTTAGCTCTGGCTTCGGTGCTGTCTTTGGCTTTGCCGGCATGCACCAGAGCAAGAGAGCCAAGCTCCATGCAGAGTTCAGTGAGATCGTCTGGACCATTGCCCTTCAGTGTTTCGATTGCTTCGATAACTTCTACTGTGTGACCAACTGCCCGGCCGAGGGGTTGTTCCATATCGGTGACAACGGCAGTAACTGGGCGTTTCAATATGCGTCCTACTTCAGCCATGGCTTGAGCTAGTTCAATGGCTTTGTCTTCGGTTTCCATAAAGGCACCACGGCCGCATTTAACATCGAGAATAATGAAATTCGCACCAGCCGCTAGTTTTTTCGACATTACCGAAGCGCAAATTAGTGGAATTGATTCGACTGTTCCAGTGACGTCACGCAGCGCATATATTTTGCCATCGGCTGGAGCTAATTCAGCTGTCTGTCCGCCTATGGCCATACCGATTTCTTTTACTTGCTTGATAAATTGTTCGATGCTGATGTCAACTTGGAAGCCAGGGATTGCTTCTAGTTTGTCGATGGTGCCCCCAGTGTGACCCAGTCCGCGGCCGGATAATTTGGCCATTGGTATGCCGGCAGCGGCGAGCAATGGTACGAATACCAGAGTAGTTTTGTCGCCAACACCGCCTGTGCTGTGCTTATCACCAATAACAGGACCGATGGCCGACAGGTCTAAAATCTGACCGGAGTGTCGCATGGCATCAGTGAGCCAGGCTGTTTCTTCTAAGGTCATGCCTTGCCAGCAAACGGCCATGAGCCAGGCTGCTAGCTGATAGTCCGGGATGCTGCCGTCCATGATGCCATCCACGAGAAAGCCGATATCGCTCTTTGTGTGATGGGCACCTGTTCTTTTAGCAAGAATCAGGTCGATCATTCGCACCGGTTTTGTTGTTACCGCAACCACTTTTTACTTAACCTCTTGACGACTGACGTTAGACCTGCATAATTGAAATAGGGAGTGCGGCCGCAAGAAATATACTAGAAAACTCTAGGTCCACTCCCACTTTTTTTGCCGAAATTTTTTGGCACTGGAAATCCCAATTACTAGTTTTTTATTGAATCGGCCTGTGGTCTTCGGTCAGATTGATTTCGTCAATTGTCTGCCTATCACTTTGCCATTTCTCAAAAATATGCCAGCCAACCTAGAGTTGGCTATGGACACTCCCGGTGATCTTAATCGTGCCTACCAGCGCGGTGAGCTTGACCTGGGGGCGATGAGTGCCCATTTCTATCTTGAAGACGGCGGCTTCAGGCTATTCGATCAGCTTTGTATAGCTAGCCGTGGGGCTGTTGGCAGCGTGCTATTTTTTAGCAAAAAGCCACTGGCTGAGCTTAGAGGCGCGCGGATTGCCCTTTCTAAGTCTTCGGCGACCTCCAATAATCTTGTAAAGGTGCTTCTAGCTGAAGAGTTTGGCGGTATTGGTGCCGGTCAGACTGGGCTAGATTTTCTAGATTCTATTGATTTTGTCTCGGGAATTGATGCCTGGCCCACTGATGAGGCTTTTGATGGTTGTGTCATTATTGGTGACCGGGCCCTGGCAGCCGATCAGCAAGTTGAAAGCAGCGGCCTGACGGCGCAGTTTGAGCGCAGAGATTTGGGCCAGTGGTGGTTTGAGCGCTTTCAGTTGCCCATGGTGTTCGGTGTTTGGGCGGCACGGAAGAGCTGGGTTGAGGCCAATCAGCAAGATTTTGAAACTCTGAATAAGTTTCTCTATGACTCTCTGGTTCTTGGTTTGGGCTGCGACTATGCAGAGGTTTTAGCCGAGGCTGGCCGTCGTACTCAGTTACCGAGGGAAGAGCTAGATAGCTATTTCACCAAAGAGCTTGATTATTCCTTCTCACCAGAACACGCTAGAGGTCTAGATTTATTTAGAGAGCTTTGCCTAAAATATCTTCTTTTGAATTAGATTAAATGTTGTTATACTAGATCTCTTATGACATCCAGTTTCGAGCATGGACTACCGTACCGCGATCCCCACAAGGATGGCCCGTTCGTGCTGCGAGGCCGCTGGCAGGTCGTCGACTATCTTGGCCAGGGTGGCATGGGCACTGTTTATCTGGCTCGGGACCTCAACCTCGATAACCGTAAGTGCGTAGTTAAGCGCCTGCGTGATGATTTCTTCCGTGATGAAGACAAAGAGAAAGCGCAGCAGTTCTTCTTGCGAGAGGCAAAAGTGCTGAGCAAATTACAGCACCCCAATATTGTTTTGGTGCTCGATTCGTTCCGCGAAGACGAAGAGTATTACCTGGTAATGGAGTACGTCGAGGGTCACAACCTCCACGACATGCTCAAAGAACGCGAAGAGCCCTTCTCTGAAGATCAAGTGCTGACCTGGTCTAAGCAGATTTGCGACGTGCTGCACTATCTGCATGCTCATGATCCACCTGTTATTTACCGCGATTTGAAGCCGTCCAACGTCATGATCGACACCAAAGACAACGTTAAGTTGGTCGACTTTGGTATTGCTCGTCTCTACCAAGATGACGGTGACAACACCCATGTGGTCTCGCAAGGCTACTCACCACCTGAGCAGTACTGGGGTGGCGCCGATCCGCGCTCTGATATCTATGCCCTGGGCGCCACTATGTACTTCCTTCTCACTGGAGAGGAGCCTCTGGCGCTGACCGTCTGCTCGCCACGTGATGTTGATGAAGAGATTTCTGAAGCCGCTGATTTGATTGTCGGACGGGCCACGCAGCAAGACGTCTATTTGCGCTACCAATCAGCGCTTGAGATGAAAGACGAGCTTGACTATATTACTTCGCCTCAGGTGGAAGAGAAAAACGGCTTTAAGTGGCTCGAAGTCACGGTTGGCATGTTGGTTATGTGTATCTCACTGGGCGGATGGTTTGCCTACACCAAGTATTTAGAACTAAAGAAAGAAAGTGAGTATCAGCTAGGTCAGAACCGCGAAGAGCGGGTGATTTTAGAGAAGCGGCTGGAAGAAGTTAAACGTCGTGAAGCGACTTTGAACAAGATGGTTGAAGACAAGATCAATAGAGCCTCGGCCTCTGGCAGTTCTGGCTTGTCACAAACTACAGGAAAGAAAGCCTTTGCCAGCCCGTTTTCTGATAGTGCGCCAAAGAGCAATGATCCCTTTGCCACTTTTGGTAGTGGCATTGCTAATTTCCATTTCCCTGGTCTTGGCTCTAAGCCATCTTCTCCCCAAAGCTTTGGCAGTTACGCCAACCGCGGTTCTGGTCAGCCCATGGGCCGTCAGCCCGGCTCCAATCAGTTTAGTGCCGGTCAGTTTAATGCCAACCAGTCTAATCCCAACCAGTTTGGCTCTTCTTCGCCTACAGTGCTCAGATACGACCCGTACAAGCAAACCCCAGTTTCAAATGTAGCCTCAGCCTCGCGCAGCAGTCTTTCTGGCGACACGCCTATGGAAGATCGAGATGAGAGCCAGCTTACCGACCCTGAGGGGTTAGCTCCTCTCGAAGAAGATACGCAGCGCTGAATTTAGATTAATTTAGGCCAAATAAATAGGAAACAAGCCTATTTTTGGCTTGGCTTACGTTGAAAAAGCTGTAATTCAACCAGGAGGTTAGTTCTCGAAAGCCAAGAGGTAGCCTATAATGAATATAGTCGCTGTTTTGGGGTTTCTCGGACGAGCGACTGGCAAATGGTCCTTATAAGCTAGAAATTGAAGGATCGCCCTACCTCTAAGGTTGGGAACATTGCTCACCGAAAGCTTGTCTTAGAATCTATCTCTGCTTTTCTGACGGAAGAAAAAATGGACAAACAAAATAGTAAAGGCGGTTTCTCGCTCTCTTCTCTGCCTCGGCCCCGCTGGAATGTGGTCGATATGATCACCTTCATCGGTAAGTCCTCAGTGCCAACTTATTTATTCATCGATGTCGATATGACATGGGTAGAAGAAGTGAGAGCACAGTTAAAGACTATGGGCTCAAAAGTGACAGTGACAGCCATACTACTTAAGGCAATTGCCATTGCCCAACGGGCTCACCCAGACAGCCGCACTGCGTCACTTCCTTGGGGCCGTACCGTTACTTTCAACGATATTGTCGCTGGCTTCACCGTAGAACGTTATATTGGCGAGCAGCCAGCCGTTTTCTTCGGTGCCATCAAAAATCCAGATACCAAGTCTGTCGAAGAAATTGCTTCTGAGCTGAAACAATACTCCGAGGCCGAAATGGACGCCATTGAGCATCTTGATCGGCAGAATAATTTCAACAACATGCCATGGTTGTTCCGTCGTTTTATTCTCTGGTTAGGTCTTCGCTATCCATCGGTGAGACTAAAATACCTGGGTGCTACTTTTGGTATGAGTTCAATTGGTAAATGGGGCGCTAAGGCTCTGATTCCACCATGTGTCTCAACCTCAACATTCGGCATCGGCGAAATCGAACAGCGCGCGGTTGTGCGCGATGGCAAAATTGTGGTTCGTCCGATGATGACTATCACTCTCAACTTCGATCACCGCATCATTGACGGCGGCCCTGCCGCTCGCTTTGTCGGCGATGTAAAACGCTTGCTTGAGGGCGGTCTCGAAAATTATATGCACATGGACACTAGTGAACTTAACTCTAAGAAGCTCAGTCTCGATACTGCCCTGACAAGCTAGTAGCAAGATTAGCTAGTAGCAAGATTAGCTAGTAGCAAGAAAAGCTAACTTCTTTTAGTTCTGCTTCTTTTGGAAGTCTTCGATCAACTCGCGAATAGTGGGGATCGCACTTCGTGCCGCCATCTCGCCAGCTTCTATGGCATGTTTGGCGTCAGTTGACTTCGCCGATACCATGCCGATTCCATCGACGTTAGGACGAATGACATAATCGGCTTGAGCTAGTTGATCTGCATCTACTTTTTTGAAGTGCAGGGTAATGACGCGGTGGCTGACGCTGCCGATTTTGCGGAAATCTTTTTCAGCAACAGCACCAAGTGATTCGTCCACGCTGACAGCAATGACAATATCAGCTCCGAGCTTCTTTGCTTCAGATACCGGTATGTTTACAAGGACGCCACCATCTACAAATAGGCCTTCATGAATGCCGTCAGATAGTTTTACCGGCTTGCGCAAAGCAGGAATTGCGGCACTTGCCTGTAGTGCTTTGCCCAGGTTTCCTTTTGAAAGAGTAACTGTCTTGCCATCAAGCAGATTGACTGCCACTGCGCCAAAGGGAACTTTTAGATCTTCAATATTGCGCTCTGTTTCTGGTACTTGCTTGTTCAAATAGGTAGCAAATTTTTTGCCACGATAGAGTCCATCGTAGGGTTCTATGCCAACCAATCTGGGGGTGTAAAAAAGAGGAATGATGAGCATGCGCAACTTCAGTGGAATCGTCAAATAGGCACTCATCAGCTTCTTTTCGGTGAATTGTTCTTCAATATGTTTCGGTGTTACACCGGCACTATATAAGCCACCAACTACCGCTCCCATGCCGCTGCCTACTAGTACATCAACGGGGATGCCCTCGTCGTCTAGTACTTTAAGAACACCAACACAAGCTGCCGATCGCATACCTCCGCCGCCAAGGGCCAGGCCGATTTTAGGCCGTGCTTTTGCAATCTGGCCACTAAGCTCCCGCGCTGAGTCACTAGCAAGTGCTGGGGCTGCTAGCCTGATCAAGACAAAGGCAAAGACCAAACCCAAGCAAATGCCCAAAGCGCTGAAGCTCATGCCCGAATTTTTATGGAATAGTTTTTTTAGCACCATATCCATTGCATGCGAGCGGGAACGTTCCATCCCATCTTCGCCAGGGCCTCGTCTAAAGTAATATTTTCGTCTTTGCATTTCTTCAGGGCAGTAGTGGCCTGGTCACAAGAAATGAAGCCTTGAGTGTAGAGCGAGTAGGTGCGCAAGGCTGTGTAAAGAACAGGTTCGCTCATTGCTCCGGTGGCAAGAACTTTCTTGCCAACTTTGATAGCACTCTTTTCTTTGACATCAACGACTTGTTCAATTTCAGAAGACGAAATCAAACCAGCCTGCACTAGTAGATCGGCTGGTAGAAACTCTTTTGGTTGTGCTTGGGCTGCTGAATAATTTTCAGCAATAGCCTGATAAACAGACACTCCCCGAGCTTTTACTTGTTTTAGTGCTTCGGCTGCCTGGAAGGCCTTAACAGTTGAATTAGCCACCATATCTTGTAAAACAATTGCAGCTTCGAGCAGGTCGTGAGTGACTAGACCCTGTTCTAAAAGAATCTGACCAAATTGTTTCTCTTTGACTAGTTCAATCTCGATACATTCCAGCATGTCGCCATCAGAGAGAAAACCTGCCATTAATACTAGTTCGCCAATACGGACGGTCTGACCGGCTTTTTCAGAGTAGAGGCCGAGCTCAAAGAGCGCCTGTTCTATGGTTATGCGTCTTCTGCCTACGGTGAGGAGGGCTTGGATGGCTTGATCTTTGGTTACTTTTTTGTCGCGCACGAGCAGCTGTGCAGTAAGAGCAGCGTTCATCATCCAGCTTGAAAGATCGCGGTTGAGCACCAATACACGGCCCATCTGCATGCCGGTATCTTTGGCTTTAATTACAGCCCTTCCCAATTGCTCGGGGTTGATCAAATCAGCTGAAAGGAGCAGTTGAGTGAGAGGATTGGCAATGCTCTGCACTGTCTGGGTCTTTTTATGCACGGAGTTGAGAACGCCTATGGCGTCCTCCATAGTCATATTGTTCTGCCTGGCCAGTCTTAGAGCCTTGAGAGCAAGGTCTACTGTCGCTTTGTCCGAGCGCACCAATTCTTCAGCTTCTAGGACAACCCGCATGGTCGTTTCGCTGACGGTGTTGAGCATGGCTAGGGCACGCGCAAGTGGCACGTTTAGGTTCTTAGCGGTAAGCAAGGCCTCATCAAGCTTGGGCTGTGAGACTATGCTAGCCCCTAACAATAATGTGGGGAGGGCATCTGCTGTTGCCTGTTTTTCTATCATGTATCCTGGTCTTTCGGGCGTTTGGCTAGATAACTAAGTGGCTAAATAACGTAGTGGTCAAGGTGTGTTATCTCTACCATACCAATTTAGTCAACCGTTATAACGGTTTGTCATCGGTAGATTAAGGGATTTGGCGATTATGCTGGTTGAATTTTAATTGGAGAGCCAGCTGGTGGGTGAGCAAACTCATCACTAGCACTGCCGCCGCGCTTAAAGATCTCCCAATAGCGTTTATCGTGCCCCGAGCTACCGGGAGAAAAGGCTAAGTCCCCTTCAATAATATTGAAACTTCCGGTTGCCACCGTGGCGGTGCTGACATGGCCACCTATGGTGATTTTCAAGCGCGTTCCCGGTGTGAAAGTCTCTAGCTTGGCGTCTCCGGCGCGCATGGTTGTCTTTATATTGCCGAAGGAATCAACATAGCCCACTACCTCTTTAGGCTGTTCGGGCACGACCTCTTCAATCGAGAGTTTGTGGTTAATAAATGAGAAGTCGCTTCTAGAAGCTTTGCTTACAGCAAGGGGGAAATAGTCTCGTGAGCGAAATTGGCTACCTTGCTCTTCTACATTTGTGCTCCAGAGTTCTTGAATGTCATGGCGAACAAATGAAAGAGAATTGCCTGAGTTAACAGCAAGTACCTGCACCCCGTTTTTTAAAGTGGCGAAAAGCAGACCTTCACCTTCATTGTTTGGTCGAGCTTCCTTTCTGTCGCGGCGTGGTGCGGTGTTGGCAAATACCAACATGTTTGATGGTCTGAGTTTACTGCCTGCTAGAGCCAGTTGCGCCACTATGAAGCCTGTGGAGATTGTGTCAAAAGGGTGCACTGACGTGCTATGTATGCGAGTATCGTCGTGAAGCTTGCACGAAAGAGCGGCAATGATTTCGGCCCAAGCCAAGTCGCCTTGAGCGTAGTCACAAACTAGGTGGATTAAAGAACTCATCAATTATTTCCTTTCATTCTTTAGTATTTTTCAGTCTCTAGTATTTTTCATTCTCTGTTACTTCTTCGGCAAAATTGGCTAAGACTTCTTCTGCGCTAAAGCTTCCTTTATGGTGGCTGATAATTCTTGGAGGCGAAATGGTTTTATGAGAAACTTTGTGGCGCCAGCAGCTAATCCAGCCTGTCTTGCTTCTTCAGAGTCGCGACCGGAAAACATCAATACTGGTGCCGTCCCACCGCTGGCGCGATAGCGCTTAAGCACTTCAATACCGTCGATATCAGGCAAATACCAGTCGAGCACTATTAAATCGTATTGACTAATACTAAGTTGCTCCAAAGCCTCTGGTCCAGTTATGGCTATCTCGACTGTGTGTTTTTCAAAAATGAGCCAATCCTGCACAGTTTCGCGCAGGTTCTCGTCATCTTCAACTAACAACAATTTGGCCATACCCCTTCTCTGTCACCATAGTGTTTGTGCCCGGCCAGAGTCTTAATTAGTCTTTCACTACAATTTTGTTTGCTTACCAAATTGCTCAGATCTAACTAGTCTTTAGCCACTAAGCAGTTACGCCCATTTTTCTTGGCCTGATAAAGTCGCTCATCGGCCTTGCGAATTAGATCTTCTATATCGCTGCCGTCATCGGGGTATGAAACAAGGCCGGCGCTGAATGTAATACCAAAGTTTTC
>CAJXZK010000162.1 GCA_913063055.1 uncultured bacterium | reverse complement strand
GGCACCGTGGCTGGTGACAAAGCAGAAGTAGAAGCTCTAACCAATGTCTTTAGAAGCTCTGGCGCAGAGATAGAAAGTTGCGCCATCGGCTCTGTAAAAACCAACATTGGTCACAGCAAAGCCGCTGCCGGCCTAGCTTCTGTGATCAAAATTGCTAAAGCGCTGCATCACAAAGTGCTGCCACCAACTATCAACGTCTCTGAGCCCAGCCCAGCTTGCAAGTTCTCGGAAGGCCCCTTCTACGTCAACACCGAATGCCGCCCCTGGGTGCACTCTCAAGCAGATACACCACGACGCGGTGGAGTCAGTGCCTTTGGCTTTGGTGGCACGAATTTCCATGCCGTTCTTGAAGAATATGTACCGCCATGCTCAAGCGAAGCGGCGCCAGCTCTAGAAGCATGGCCCGCCGAACTATTTGTCTGGAGAGCAGCGACAAGCGATGACTTACTGAAAGCAGTGGCTCAAACCGAAGCCGCTGTGAAGAAAATGCGCCTAGACTTCGCCATCGAAAGTAGCGATACCAGTCAAAAACGACGCAGACTATTCGATTTAGCAAGCAATCTAAATCAGAAGAACAATCAAAAACGCAGTAGCAAAAACAGCGGCAAAGCTAGTGACTCATCTGCCAGCCTGGCCATCGTCGCTTCGAGCATTGATGATCTTGAGCAGAAGATAGCCCTGGTGAAAGAGAAGCTCGCAACAGCTCAACCAGAAAACCTGAAGCATGCTTCAGGCTCAGCTCAGGGTCAGAGCGTTGAGAGTATTCGGACCATTCAGTTTAGCCTGCCAACCGGTGTTCATTTCCGTTCTACATCTAAAGTAGATTCCTCTGCCAATACAGAAACAAGCACAACGGCTCAGCAACCAAACAAAGTGGCATTCCTCTTCCCGGGCCAAGGTTCACAGAAAGTGAATATGCTCAAAGAGCTGTCAATTTACTTCCCTGAAATTCTCAATACCCTAGAAGAGTCAGACCGCTATATTGCTAAAAATGCCAGCAAGCCTGGTTTTGCTAAATTTGCAGGCAAAAACAAACTATCTCAGTACATTTTCCCAGCACCAACTCTTTCTGATGCCCGCAAAGCTGAGCAGCAAGAAGAGCTAACCAGCACAGATGTGGCTCAACCGGCTCTCGGTGTTTGCGACCTGGCCATGCTAAAACTGCTAACCAGTTTTGGTCTGAAAGCCGACATGGTAGCCGGTCACAGCTATGGTGAATACGTCGCCTTGCACGCCGGCGGTGTCATTAGCGCCGAAGATCTGCTCCTCCTATCAATTGAACGTGGTCGCATTCTCGGCCAGTGTGCCGCAGAAAATCCTGGTGCCATGGCTGCAATTTCAGCTGCGCCAGAATTGGTGATAGCAGCCTTAAAGCAAATGCCGGGCGTCTATCTAGCCAATATCAATACCCCAAGCCAATCAATTATTTCCGGCTCGCAAGAAGCAATAGAAGCCGCCCTGACAGTGTTTAAATCGAAGCAAATTGCAGCCAAACGCATTGCTGTTTCTGCGGCTTTCCATAGCCCACTTATGACTGGCTCCGATAAGCAACTTGCCGAAGTCTTGCAGTCAGTGCAGTGCCAAAGCCCTACGATACCGGTATTTTCAAATAGCACTAGCCTGCCATATAGCAGCAATAGCGCCGAAATAGTTAGTCAACTAAGCCAGCACGCTCTCAAACCAGTGTTGTTTGTAGACCAGCTCAAAGCCATGCATGATGCTGGAGCCCGCTTATTCGTTGAAGTAGGACCAGGTTCAGTGCTAACCGGTCTAGTGGAAGCATCTCTAGCTGACCGTCAATTTGTGGCGGTTAATTGTGAGCGTCCCGGTAAAAACAGCTTAGAGCATTTCCTCTCGACTCTGGGCCGCATAGCTGTCAACGATGCTGATATTGACCTCGGCAAATTGTTCTGGAACCGACTGGTTAACAGCAAAGCCAGAATTCGCACTCATTTTGCCGCCAGTGGCAAACAACTTTTATATCGAGTCAATAGTGTTGGCATCGCACGCATAGTAGATGGTGAATCGAATCTCAATTCTTATGCTAAGGCAATGGCTTCTGTAAAAACACAAAATGCAGCCAAACAGCCTCCAGTCAAAGCTTCAGCTCAACTTCAGCCCCAGGCTACGGCCCCAGGGCAGCAGGCTGGAACAAAAGTTTCTCCTGCCCCACAGCTCACAAATGCTCTCAAGACCACCACAGCGACGGCCTCTCCCACTGCGTCTCCGCAGCCGATGATCGCAACAGGCCAGACAATAGAAGCCAGACAAACAAACGGACAGCTAGCAATGGACACAAATAACAGAAAGAACGGGAACCAACCAGTCGGTCGCCCCGATCAAAATGTCGACAAGGTAATGCTTGAGTTCCAGCAAAGCATGCTGGAAATGACCAATCGCTTCCTCGAGACGCAACAGAATGTCATGCTGGCCTACCTGCAAGCTAATGGCCGTGGTGGTTATCAACCGCAATTAACACAGTTCAATCAACCTGGTCAGCAGTTGCCAGCGCAGCCAATGCAGCAACCATTGCAGCAGACAATTCCTGCAGTAGTAGTTCAACCGACCGTGCAAAACTCTAGCTTGCCATACACAGAGCAAGCACCAGTCGCCACTTATGATGCTGGTAGCAATGGCAACGGCTCCTATGGCAGCAGCTCGTATGACAACAATGGTAATGGTAGCAACGGCAATGGCAACAACGGCACTAGTAATAGTTCCGCTACCTACGAAATTGCTCCCCAAGTCGTGGCTTCTAACATACACGCAGAACCGCCAGCCGCTCAGTCAAACTTGATCGATCCCGAAGCGCTGGCAGAAAGTCTTTTCGAAATCGTCAGCGAACGCACTGGCTATCCGCGCTCGATGCTTGACCCTACCTTAGATTTGGAAGCTGATCTGGGTATCGACTCAATCAAGCGCGTAGAAATCCTCAACAACTTCAGAAAATTGTTGCCAGAGTCTACTCAGACCAAACTTGAAAGTGGCATTGAGAAACTAGCTGGAACCAAAACTCTGCAAGGCATTGTTGACTGGATCAATACCCTCAATGATCTCGATGGGGAAGAGCCATCTATAGTTAACGAAGTTGGTGCAAATAACGTCGCGCCCGTCGGGCAGCCAACAACAATAGAAAAAATAGATAGCACTAACAAAACAGGCAACATTGATAAAGTTGCCAGAGGCGTGGTCGTACCGGTCGAGCTACCTGCAGCTAAGGCAACCACAAAAGCCCTAGCACCAGTGACTCTAATCATTGCCGACCAGCAAGAACCAGCAAAGCAAATTGCCGCCCTGCTCGATGGACTAGATAAAAGTCTGGGCGCCAAAAACAATATCTTGATAAACCGCAAGAGCCTCGTAGATGAAGCAGCGGTCAAGCAAGTAATCGCACAAATTAGAGATAATTTCGGACCAATTGGCGCCGTGATCAACATCTGCAATGTTACTGCCAATCAAGCTTCGCAATCACCTCCGGCACAGCTTTCACAACTGTCGAGCACTTTCCTGCTCGCTAAGGCCGTTGAAAGCGATCTCAAAGGTCATGCAGCGGCAGGCCGACATGCCTCTTTCGTCAACGTCACTTACTTAGGTGGAAACTTCAACGGCAGCACCCCAGGGCAGGCCAGCCTTAATCTGCCGCAGCTCGCCTACCAGGGTGGAGTAGTTGGCCTGACCAAAACAATTGCCAAAGAAATGGCAGAAGTGCATGTCAAAGTAGTCGACTTGAACTTAGACACAACGGCCGAAGAAGCAGCCAAGTCTATTTTGTCTGAGCTCTTTGCTGACGACGATATCGTTGAAGTAGGATTCATCCTCGGCAAACGCCTCGGCCTAGTCGTGCAAGAAGCACCATACCAATCAGTTCCAACCAGTACAAAACCCGCTTTGAGTTCTTCTTCAGTAGTTTTGGTGACCGGCGGAGCCCGGGGCATCACAGCCAAAATTACTCTAGAACTGGCGAAAAAGTACAAGCCGACCTTTATCGTGGTCGGCAGACTACCCCGTCCTAAAGACTCAGAATCGGTTAGCACAGCTGGTCTGACTTCAGCCAAAGATATCAAAGCCGCTCTAATAGAAGAGCGCCAAAAACTTGGTCAAGCAATCAATGTCAGAGAAATTGAACAGACCTATCAGCAGCTCTTGCGTGAGCGCGAAGTACGCTCTTCTCTAGAAGCCTTAAAAGCAACGGGAGCCACTGCCAGGTATTACTCAGTAGACATTTCGGATGCTGTGGCTTTCGGTGCATTGATTGACTCAATCTACGAGACATCCAATATCGATGGTGTCATCCACGGTGCGGGAATAATCGAAGACGCTCTTATCAAAGATAAGAGTCTAGAATCATTCGAGCGTGTCTACGACACCAAAATCAAAGGGGCCATCACTCTTTCTGAGAAGGTCCGCTTCGACACACTTCAATTCATGTATTTCTTCTCGTCGGTTGTCGGAAGAACAGGAAACTCTGGTCAAGCCGACTACGTCTCGGCCAACGAAGCATTAAACAAACTGGCCTTGAACCTGAAGACAAGAACAGCAGCCCGTGTAGCCTCCCTCATGTGGGGACCCTGGCAAGCCGGAATGGCACCACCAGAGCTAGAAGAAGTATTCGCCAGCCACGGTTGGTCAATGATTCAACCTGAAGACGGCAGCCTCTGCTTCTTAGAAGAAATAAGCAAAAACTGCCCTGAGCAAGTAGAAGTTATGCTTGTCGGTAAACTAGCAAGCAAAGTAACTGTGCCAAAACAAACACAGACGCCAGCGGCAGTAGCGCCTATAGTGAGAGCCCAGATGGCGGCAAAGAACTTGCCACTAACGTTGCTTGCACCGACAAACCCTCTAGTACCGGCAGGGATACTCCTCAACCGCGGCGAAGTTGGTCCAGGCAATGCCTCCTTCTTGCTGAAGATAGAAACGCAAAAACATGTTTATTTGCAAGATCATAAGTTTGACGGCCTACCAGTTATGCCAATGGCAGTAGCCCTTGAACTCATGCTTGAAGCTGCTCGTACTGTCTATCCTGAGCTTCATCTTGTGCAAGTTTCAGATCTGGATATTCCCTCTGGAATTGTCTTCCATACTGCCGAAAAAGACTTTGTCATCGAGGTAGGAATTGATGGCGACAACGAAAACACCGTTGCCGTGCAACTATTCTCGGCCAATCCAAAGAAAGTTCACTTCCGCTGTAAAGCCAAATTCGCCCAACAGCCCGCACTCTGTCCTGAGATCTGGAATACCGAGCTAGCGGCTCCTATTCAGTCTAAGTTCAATTTGCGTGATTTGCCAGCTTCAACTGCTGAGCTACCACAACCCAAAGATCTCTATGGTACCTGGCTCTTCCACGGTCCAGCCTTCCAAGGCTTGGCATCAATCATTTGCTTAGCCGATAACGATATTGCTGGCGAAATAACTGGTTCAGCACCGCTCGACTTTGTCACTAGCGCTGACTCCAGTGCCTGGTTAATGGATCCACTGCTACTCGACAGCGCCATGCAATTAGCTGGAGTCTGGGCCAGGCATCATCAAGATGTCACCGTGCTTCCAAACGGCTTCCGCAATATGTATCTACTGCGCCCAATCAGCCTTGGCACCGTCAAAGCTAGGGTGTTCTTAGGTACTTCCTCTGCTACAGACCTGCTTTGCGATCTTGCCATATACAACGAGAACGGCGAGTTAGCAGTAGTCGTAGAGGGCTTGGGTGGAATCGCCAGTAAGATGTTCAATAGATTCGCCTCCTCACCGCCGGTACAAGAATTGGCACGATGAAGGCGTCGATAAGCGAGAAGCCAGAAGCAGAAACAAGCAAGGCTAAAATTGCCATAATTGGCATGGCCTGTCTCTTTCCTGGTGCTCCGGATCTGGCCACTTACTGGTCAAATATCGTTCGCGGTTTTGATGCCACCCGTGAAGTCACTGACAAAGAGTGGAGTCTAGCTGACTACTACGACAAAGACGCCACAAAATTTGGCCTCAGTTATGCCAAACGAGGCGGCTTCATCACTGAGTTTGCCCAGTTTGACCCCCTGAAATATGGGGTCATGCCGAGCTCGGTAGTGGGCAGTGACCCCGATCAAATGCTTACCCTCAAGGTAGCGCAGGATGCCATGGCTGATGCTGGCTATCTAACAAAATCATTCGACCGCGATCGGGCTGAAATTATCATCGGACGCATTGGGGCACCAGGAGCCGGTTGCTTAAACTTGGTGCAGCAGTGCAAAACAGTCAACGAAATAGCAGCGATCTTGCGAGAGCTTCTACCAGAACACAATGAAGAGCTGTTAAAGCAAGCAGCAGCGCAAATTCAAGGCAATCTCCAGCCTGTCAACTCAGATACTATTCCCGGCACCATGCCCAGCGTGACCGCTGGAAGATTGGCAGCCAAATTAGGCTTCCGCGGCCGCAATCTATTGATAGATGCGGCCTGCGCCTCATCGATGATCGCCGTAGAGACAGCAGTAAACGACTTAATTGAGAAGCGCTGTGATTTTGCCCTGGCTGGTGGAGTGCATATTAACTCATCGGCCGTATTTTTCCAGATGTTCTGCGGCCTTGGCGCTCTTTCACACACTGACAGCATCAAACCATTTGACCAAAGTGCCGATGGCACCATGTTGGGCGAAGGTGTTGGCATGATTTGTCTCAAGCGCCTAGAGGATGCTGAGGCAGATGGTGACAAGATCTATGCCACAATCTGTGGCGTCGCCTCATCAAGCGATGGTCACGGCGGCAGTGTCATTGCCCCATCGGCTGATGGCGAAGCTCTGGCAATGCGCAATGCCTATGCCATGGCCGGTATTTCACCCTCAACTGTCGAACTCTTAGAAGCCCATGGAACAGGCACTCCCGCCGGAGATGTCGTCGAGCTGCAAGCTGTAGAAAAAGTATTTAGCGATACTAGACTTGGCCAGCCAGAGAGTCAGCCAGAGAGTGAACTAGTCGCCGCACATGCAGAAAAAGAGCCCTGGTGCGCCATTGGCTCAGTAAAATCGATGATCGGCCACCTGCAATCAGCGAGTGCCATTGCTGGAATTATCAAAACCACCCTGGCTCTGCACCACAAGATTTTGCCGCCAACCTTGAACGTAACCACTCCCAACAGCAAAATCAATTGGGCCAAACATCCTTGCTACGTCAATTCCCAGACTCGTCCCTGGCTCAAGACCGACGATCGCAAACATCCTCGGCGCGGCGCAGTTAGCGCTTTTGGCTTTGGTGGTATCAATGCCCACATAATTTTAGAAGAGAGCAATGCTCCCAGTGGCCATAATGTTGCCCCAATGAAAGAGTGGGAAAACGAAGTATTTTTTCTTTCTAGCACCAGTCGAGAAGGCCTGCTCAAGGCAATCAACACCCTCGCCGATAGACTAAAGCACGACAAGATAGTCTTAAAAGACTTGGCTTACACTCTCAACTGCCAATCGGGCAAAGCGCCACAGAACGGCTACAGACTGGCCTTAGTAGCAGCATCTAACGAGGACCTAGCAGCAGCTCTCATCGCTGCCGCAGAGCAAATTAGCGATAGCGCCACCAAGAAAATCAGCGAGACTAAAAAAGGCATTTACTTTACTGCCCCTGAGGCGCTACTGGGCGGCCAGACAGCATTTCTCTACCCCGGCTTGGGCTCAGCTTATACCAACATGCTAGCCGACCTCTGTGTGCTCTTCCCTGAGATCAGAGAAGTATTCGAAATTGTCGATAACATTGCTCTAGCAGCCGGCGCCAGCGAACTACCCAGCAAGACTATTTTTCCACCACCATTTACAGCTGGAGAAAGAACCGGTTCGCCTTCTCTTGCCGCCGCTGATTTTGCCGTAGTCGCTGTTTTATTGGCTGAATATGCCCTTTATCAGTTTCTTTCTCATCTAGAAATTAAGCCTGACGCCATAATGGGTTGCAGCACAGGCGAATTTGCCGCCATCACCACTGGTGGCTCAGTAGACGTACTCTCCGTCGCCCAAACATTCTATGAAATCAGCACAGAAGTGGCTCGTACTCTTCCAGCCGAAAGCTTAGCTGACCTACGCTCGCTTCGTATTTTAGCGCCCGCGGCCACAGTAATGAGCCTGGTTAGTGCAGCCGATCGCAATCAAGTTCACCTCAGTGCTGACCTTGGCGATGAACATACAATTGTCACCGGTAGCGCCAAAGCAATTGACAATCTCAACAATGCTTTGCGCGATCAGCGACTGCCCTGCCATCTTTTACCAGTGGCCATCCCGTATCACACACCACTAGTGAAAGAAGTGATGGTCGGCAAAGAAGCAGCGGTCAGTGCCGTCGACATTAGCCCCTTGGCCATCCCCGGTTGGTCATGTTCAACTGCTGAGCGTTATCCTGATGATGTGGAAAGCATTCGCAGCTTTTTCACTGAACTATTTACGAAGCCAGTGGCCATGCGGCAGACTATTCAATCTATGTACGCTCACGGCATACGCAAATTTATCGAAGTTGGCCCCAGCGGTATCTTAAGCTCACTAATTCCAGGCATCTTACCCAAACAAGATCATCTGGCTGTGGCTACCAATCTTGTCTCCAAGTCAGGCTTGACCCAAATTCACCATCTTCTGGCTGCCCTATTTGTGCAAGAAGTACCAGCCAAGCTCGACTATCTCTACCAGCGCCGAGAACCACTAATAGTCGACTGGCAGACGCCAGCGAGCAAGACCGTAAGCCGTGGTACGCCACTTCTTTTAGCCTATGCCGGATTGAAGATCGACAGTAGCAAATTACCAGAAGTGCATTTAGCTCCAGGACAACAAGAGCACTCGCCTGGAAAAGCTCGGCATATAAGGCCAGAAGAGACAAGGCCTGCGGCTCTCGAAGAAGCGTCGCTAGAGTTTGCTGAACAAGAACAAAGTGAAGAAGAGGAATCGTCTGAGCAAGATCTGGTAGTGCAGAGCTTCCTCAATACTAATGCCGAATTTTATAGCCGTATCAGCGCGGTCTCAGAACAAGTAATGCGCAGCTATATTGAAAATATAGACGGGCAAACGGAATTTACTGAAGAGCCTACTGAAGAACCAACTGAAGAGCTGCCTTTTCTCAAGCGCTGTCTAGTTTTTCCCAACGGTGATAGTAGCGAGTTCTTCCTCAGCCTGAACCTCAACACCGACCTTTATTTACTTGATCATGCCATTGGCGGCACCGTAAGCACTGTAGAAAATACCAGGGTGCACTTAGTACCGCTCATGGTTTCACTAGAAATCATGGCAGAAGCGGCGATGGCGCACCATAGCTATAGCAATTATGGCGGCAACACCGACGTAATTGTCAGACTAGAACAGGTTAAAGCCTTTAGGCGACTGGTGGTAGATCAAAACGATCTATCACTAAAAATGACCGTAACTGGCTCGGACGGTCGAGTTCATGTAGAAATGACCGAGGCAGGGACGGCCGACACCGTACTGATGATGGCCGACTACATCTTTGCCCCCGACTATGCCCCGCAATACTCTAGTCAAAGCGCAAAAGCGCCTCTAGTGGTTTCCGGCCCACCAGCCAGTAATCTCAAAGAACAAACTCTGCTCTACGGGCCTAAAGCAATGTTCCATGGCCCTAGTATGCAAGCAGTCAAATCACTAGATAAGGTGGGCAATAAAGCCATCGCTGGCAAGGCCACTGCTAGCCCAGCGGCAGACTGGATGCCCAATTTAGCCCATGCCAATTTTCTACTGAACCCTTTGTTGTTAGACAACTCTAGCCAATTTGTGCTCTTCTATCTCTACGAGAAGAATCTCTCAGCCACAGCGCTGCTGCCGTTCTTCATTGAGTCTATCGACTTTTACTTCAACCCAGCAGACCTGGCTGCCGAAGTAGAAGTAGCGGCCACCTTACCAGCGCTCTCAGAAAGGGCCACCGAAGCCGAAGTCGAAGTAGTGAGCGCTGGACAAGTAGCACTGCGAATCAACAGTATTAATAGTCGGCGCGTGGTCTTAAGTGATACCTGGCAGAACTTTGTCGCCCGCCCATCTACATCATTTCTCGGCTCAAGCATTTTAACCACTGAACTTTTAAACAAGCAGTTACGAGAACGCTGCGCCATAGTGCAAGTTTCGCAAGATGTACTAAACGACGACGATGTAATTTTAGAGTGGTGCCTAGACTATTTACTGAGCAAAAACGAACTGAGCCAATGGCGAATCGGTCAATCGAAGAAGCGTAAAATCGACTGGCTATTAGGTCGTATTGCGGCCAAAGACGCCGTAAGAATGCTAGTAAAAAATGGCCTCGGCCGCAACCTCGGACCTCATGACGTAGAAATTCACAGCCACACTGATCGCTCGCCCTACGCCATAATCAAAGACAAAGCAATTCCGGCCGTTGCCATTTCGATCACACACACAAACGGCAAAGGTATCGCCCTGGCTACATTTGTCGACCCAAATCACCCGGGCAATCCTGGCATAGACGCTGAAACAATCAGCCCAAGAGATACTGATTTCGCCTCGTCATTTATGCAACCCTCAGAGCTTAGACATCTTGCTTCGTACCCTAGCGCAGCTCTCAATGCCGAAATAACAAGAATCTGGACAGCAAAAGAATCTATGTACAAAGCCAATCGCGGCAAGTTTGAAGCAAGTAAGTTTGAGATTCTCGAATCGGACCCAGCAAGCGACCTGATTGTTATTAGCGGCGGCAACGGAGCTGGCAAGTACCTGGCCTACTCACAAATAGAAAATGACTTGGTTTTGACCTACACTCTTTCTGAGCCGAACAAAGCGGTGTAATTGGTGGCGACAAAACAGCAGCCAAGTAAGAATCAAGTCAAGGAACGATTAGCCACCGTCGAACTAGCCCTAGCGCAACTTACTGACAAATTCAATAGCACAACCTATCGCCAAAATGAGCTAATCTCCAGCTGCATCGAGAATGCTAGAAATGAGCTGCAATCAGCCTTAGACAGCTTATTTAACGGCAAAACACGAGAAAGTTTTGACCGGGCTGGCACAGCCTGGCTCTATGCTGACTTTGGTCGCCAGATTTTAGAGGCAGAAGCAGTCGAGCACATACTGGGCGAAAGCGACTACCTGGAGCTAAGTGAAATTTCCCTTCCCTGGGAAGATACAGCCGCAGATCTCCTCTATCAACTTGAACAAAAAATTCTCCTTCTTCGCGCTGACATAAAGAAATTGGCCACAGACGAGAGCAAGCAATAGCCATGCCTTTCAAATTGCCGAAGAAACTATTGGAATGGCTCAAACAAAGGACCCCAGAGGCAAAAATAGATCAGCTAGTAAGCACAATTGGCCAAGTGAATGAACTAATTCAAGGCCGAGAAGACGCCCTTAGTGCTCTCGTTAGAAAACACATCTTCATGGCCGAAGAAGATTGCAATGCCGCACTGGTCAATAGCAAATTCGATAACAAACAGAACAATAACGAATGCCTTCGACGCATCGAATTTGGACTATTCCGACTAGAGTTAGCAAAGCAGCAGTTAAATAGCGAACAGAAAGAAAGCTGCCTACCCAATTTCGACAAGGGCACAATAGAGTATCGAGCCTTAGAGCTTTCTGGGGCAATCATAAAGACAAAAATGGCGATTGAATTCAACAACTGCGTAGTCAGTGAAAGCAGTAAATTGCAACTGGTTGGCATTGTCAAAATGTTCAATCAAGCCATTGAACTCTTAAAATCGAACCAGCAAGACAAATCGAGACGCCTAATTGAAGCCGGCCTAATGCTGCTCTACATAGCCAAAAGAGAGATTGAAATTGAAAATCACGAATCAATCGTAGACTTAAGTGAGATTTGGAAAAACTCAACCAGAGAATCACAACCAATCAGACAAGCCACCGAGGCCAGCTACAATCTCAAAACCGCATGCTCTAATTGCCCTAGCCAAGCAACACCAAAGGTATTGAGTCGCCTTGATGATGCCACAGAAAAACTACACAGGGCCATTGATGCCTACTCAAAGGCAAACGATGACCGAGTAGATGAGCTAATTTCCACTAGCCTGCTACAGACAAAATTGGCCGCCGAAGCCTTTCAAAGCTCTCCAGCCCAAGACAACATCAGCCCAGGCAACGGCCAAACTAATGAACAACTAGGCGAAAGACTAAGCGATGAAATTGACAACCGCATAAGTCAATTCAAAACGCAAATTTTAGTGCTGCAACGGCTGGTAACAAACAGAGCCACACAAGACCATCTAGCTAATCGCAGACTGGATGCGGCAGATAAGTACCATCAGGCTGCAGCAAATATGTATCGTAAAGCTCTGGCAGCCAAAGACAACAATCAAAGTGACAGCGAACTAAACAGACAACAATTAAGAGAAACAATCGAAAAAGCTGAAACTCTGGCGCGCTCAGCAACTATCGATTTAGAATTTGCTCGCAATCTCCTTCTCAAAAAAAGCGGCCTGCCCTATCGAGAGTTGATCAAGAGAATCGCTGAAGATTCTGATGAAAGCTAGTTGCGGAGCTTTGTAAACGAAGCACCATTTATGAACGAAATCATTCAATCGGTTGATTGCGCAGCTAGCGAAGTAAAACGAGAACTATAGCGAGTCTGGCAGCGCTGGCGCCGCTCGACTCTTACCAAAGGGAAAGTCTTAGAGCATCCTGAAACATATACTTATGTCTAATTCTTACGATTGATTATGCTCTCATAGCTTGCATAGCTCTTCTTAACATCGATTCTTCAGAGATTTAATTCATCCACCCCATATCTCTATGGTGTGGATACATTCTTTTATTTCTTCCAATCAACCCAGGTCTCTCCACCCTTTACCTAACCACTGCACGGATTCTGCTCTTTCCCTTCCAGATTTGCTGGAGCGTTAGCGGCACCTCTTTGCTTTGGCCAAAGTAAGACAGTTTTCCTGGCATCAAGGCATCTAAGCCTTCAATCGAAAAACAAAAAAAAGGAGCTAATCCTATGCTTTGTCCCCATTGCAGTTCGTCCCACCACAACCTCTGTGCCGCTGGTTTTCGCGTCGAAGTCGACATGACTACTCTGCCTCAAGCCCTGAGCGACTTTTCGACGTCGGCTCTCGATCAGGGCAAGGCACACTTGCTCGGCAGCACCCCAGTCGAAGCAGGCTCCCACAGCATTCTTGTGGTCTTACCTGTCTTCTCGGACACCGGCCTGGGCAGTTACGGCAGCGCTCTGCTGGCCGCCCGAGCCCCTGAGCTTCTCAAAGATGGCAAGTTGAACATTGCTGACTTTGAAGGCGCCAGCGCTCAAACTCACCTGATCGACCTGCCGGCAAGCACTTCGGTCATCGATGGCAGCGTCACCG
>CAJXZK010000161.1 GCA_913063055.1 uncultured bacterium | reverse complement strand
GTCGAGACCTGGGAAAAGCTCGACAAAAGAATGAAAGGCCAGGTTGTCCAGCTCAGTGTCGGTCTCAAGATGAAGATCAAAGACAGCCTCTGGGCCTCACTTGCTGATGTCTCCCCCAAATATCGTTATCCGGTTTTTAGTGCCTCGGCTCGCGACCCCGGCTATAGAGTAGTGTCCTACGGCTCGGCTTTTCCTGTTAAAACAATTGCTGGTGACAAATCAAAAGCCTATTTTCTCACTAACGAACACGTAGTCGTCGGAGCCGATGAAATCATCAAAGAAAGCCAACGCTTCTATGCTGGCATGCGCCTTTACTGCGAGCAAACAGCAGCAGGACGAGATGTAGATGGTCGCTTCCGTGAGATCTTGCAAATAATCAATTTGAGTACAAAAACCAGTCGCTCCACGGCCGAACTCAGTACCTATCAGGCCACGGCTGATGCTATTTGGGATACATATGAGACCTATTTATCAAAGAAAGCCGACCCAACTAGAGCGCTATTCAACCGCTATTTGAGCCAAGTTTCAGTAACTAGCGAAGTCGGCTATTTCTTGCATGCCGCTGGTCCAGTATCGCAACCACCCATGGTGGCAAAGCTCTTCAAAGTAGCGAAAGCCGATAAAGATCCAGACATTGCTATTTTGACAGTAGAGAAATCAACCATAACGCCAATGGAGTTTGATACCATCGCCGCCACCGAAGGACAAGAAATTCAGGTCATTGGCTACCCAGAAGCCTCCGACCAATTAGATTCTGACTCGGCCAATTATTATGCACCGACCTTCACCAGTGGTCGCATTAGCCGCTTGGCACCACGAATGCTGCAGGTCGACGCGCCCATTACCAATGGCAATAGCGGTGGGCCAGTGGTAAGCCTGCGTGGAAAAGTTCTGGGAGTTGTGGCAAAACGCGCCCGCACCGAACGCGGACAAGAACTAAACACTTTTGGCGGAGCAATGACAGTGCAGTCGATCAAGAACTTTGCCCCAGATCTTTTTGGTACTGCTCCGTAAAAAGCCCTAAAAAGCTAGGGCTTCTTCTTCAAGAAGTCCATGTCCGATTCGCCATCCATGCTGTCATCCATAAGAAGCTGCATCTCTGACTTCACCGGTCTATAACCAACGGGCGGATCAAAGAACGATGCTGGTTTCTTAGTTGATGTTACCTTGAGAGTCTCATAGGCAGTATCCATCAGACTATAAGAACCAGCCTTGAGCACTTGAAACTTCAGAACCATGCCTTCTTTGACGTCAACTTTGACCAGGTTTTTCATCACCTGAGTTAACTCTTGCGGGGCAGGAAATTTCTCGGCAATCCAGACGACACCGGCCTTGTATGGCTTATGGGGCTCACCTTTGTTGAAAGGTGCCACGGGGGTGCGAATCAGCTCAGCTTTGCGACAGTTATAACCGGCAATTTTTTCGTGCTTACCAGTCTCTTTTAACTTGAGCTCGTCTTTTTTGTGCGCTTTCTTTTGCGCTTTCAACTCAAAGAAGCCATTCTTCCATGTTTCATGATCACGCACCAACACAGTTTTGGCCTCAGGGTTGAAGCAATAGCTGTTCCATTTAGGAGCAGAAGCCAACCAGCAAATGCCAAGCTTATCGAGGGTAAATTTGAGCTGCTGCTTGCCAACAACCATATTCATCGGACCAGTCTGAATAGCGTTTTGTTCAAGCACAATAACATCGACGGGAGGACGCGTATCAGCCGCTTGAGCGGCGATAGCACTGCTGAGGAAGCTCCCTAGAGATAGAGCAACACTAAAAAGGGCGATTTTGAAGCCAACCACTTTTGCTTGCAAAAATTCGTTTCTTGTTCTCATCTTGGTAATTCCATGGGTGGTGGCTCAAAGGACCAGAGTGTAAAAATATGCTTGTCAGGCTTATCGGCGGCTTCTTGAATAATTTTGACCAGCTCTGGCAACGATTTTACAGGCTGATCGCTCATGACTTCTACCTTGTCTTCATCGCGCTTCGTGGCAATTATGGCTTTGCTCTCAGTCAACTTGTCATCATACACAATACAAGCAGGTGGATCTTTAGCATCTTGCAGATGGGCAAAAATTACCCCAGGTAGTGAACGCAACTTCAACTCAATAACAGGAATGCGGCAGCCACACTTAATGTTGCTAAAGAGCACTCGCAAAATATGCAAAGAACTTGGGGTGGCATTACTGCTCAAAATCTGACCGGCATAACTTAAGGTCTGGGTGAAAATTTCTTTGTGGCCACGGGGTTGCGGCTTGCCACCTACCAATTGCACACCAACATATTGTTTGACCAGTCGATTGGCTTCGTCCAGATCATTTGCCGCAGCACGATTGCCCACCAGGGCTAGTACTGACGCGCCACTAGCACCCGAGTAGTTAATGGCCTGCAGATAAGCTTTGGCACCTAAATCGAGTTGACCACTGGCCTCGAGATTGCGCCCCAACTGATAGAAGAAGCGATCAGCGCCAATAAAATTCCGCTCGCAAATAGCTTCCAGACTGGTCAAATCCTGGACATTCAACTTTGCTGCAGGCAAAGCCAGGGCAAGAGCAATTGACTGGTCTAAGAGCTTGTCTGTCATGGTCGTGGGCAAAAGTTCTTGCACAACTTTCAAATTGTTAGCAGCAAGGGCCGACTTGAGCCGACCTAATTTGACCACATAATCATCGGGCTTGAGCTTGAGAGCATTGCCAAAACAATTCTCAGCCTCCTGGTTCATTCGCAAAACTAGATAGGTAGAGCCGAGAGCAAACCATTTCTCAACACAATCATTTGCTGTTTGACAAGCAAGTTTCAGTTCGCGCTCAGCAATGACACGACCATCGGTGCCATCAACTGCTAAACACTGAGCAATGCCAAGATGGGCACGCCAATCGCTAGGGTCCACCGCCAAAGCGGCGCGATATTTCTCGATAGCATTGGCGCGCTCGCCGTTTCGCTGCAACAGCGAACCCAGATTTGAATTGGCAACAGCGTTGCGTCCATTAATCTTGACAGCAGCACGAGCTGCGGCCAGAGGATAAATCAAAGGCTTTGTCTTGAAGAGCAAAACCGATTGATAAAGATGGTAGAGAAAACTATCAGCCGAGATTTTCTGGGCGTCTTTAGCCGCATTCAAAGCCGTCAAGGCTTCTTCAAACTTACCATCGCGATAAAGCAAAGCCACCTGATTGAAAAGCAATTTTGCATCCAGGCTTTCCACCGGCGCCGCTACCGCACTTTTCTTAGAGGCCGCGTTGGTGGTGGCAGAGTATGCCGCCAAAGGGAAAGAAGAGAGCGAAAGGAAAACGCTCAAAGCGACTAAAGACTGTAATTGCTTGCCCACAGGTTACCAATAGTAAGGCCATAACTAGCCGCAGTTTAGCGCATAAGGCCTAAACTCGCACACTGCTAAGGTCGCTTAATTAGTACTGCTGCTCAGAAAGATAGGCTGACTGCAGTGCCTTGTAGGCAATAAAGCCATAAACTAGGAAGAGCACAAAGAAGCCAACGAAATAGAATTTGAAGCCAAATCTCAATATTGGTCGCACCAACATGTCGATAAAAATTAAACCGGTTGCCGCGCCCATAATTTTGCCTCGACTGGCTTTAATTCGCTACCCCAAACATTAAATGATGGGGGACGGCAATATCGTATCGCGTGCGACCGCCACTTGTTGCGATAAAAGAGATTAAATCTAGCCCTTGACAATACCCTTCTGAAAAACATCGCAAGACCTACTAAAATCATTAGCGCAACCAGCATTTTATTGATTGGAGTAGTCGATGTCAGGAAGATTGATCAACAGTTTCAAAACCGTCATGGCCCTGTCGTTAGCCCTTGGCTCAATGGCTGGCTGCGCCAGTATTGACGCTCCAGGCAAGAGTACAGGTAGTACAACGACAACAACTACTACTACTTCAACGACAACTAGCTCCACCTCTGACTCACCGATACAGAAATGCGATAGTCAATCACCAGGGCCATACAAAACTGTCACCGTCAATGGTGCCGAAATGCGCCAGGGTCGCTATCAAGTTGGTAAGCCCGGTGGCAAACTAGTGCGTTCTATCGTGGCCTCCAACCCAGCGACATTCAATTATTGGGCTGCTGCCGATACCTCTTCCAGAGAAATGGCATCGCTAATGTATGCAGGCTTGCTCGACATCGATCCATACACGGGCGAAGTGACACCAGCTCTGGCTGAGAGCTTTACGGTTGATCCAGATGGTCTTACTTACACGACAAAATTGCGCAAAGGCTTGAAGTGGTCAGACGGTAAACCAATAACGGCCGGAGACGTAGCCTATACCTGGAACACCATTATCAAAGGTGGCTATGGCAATTCATCCCTGCGTGACGTCACTACAGTCGAAGGCAAATCGCCAGTAGTAACAGTTGTAGATGAGCTCACCAATAAATTCGTCACCCCCGTGCCCTTTGCTCCCTTTGTCAGGGTTATGGGTCTGCCCATTGCTCCAAAACATATTGTCGAACCGGTCATCAACAAGAAAGATGGACGCAAGCTCTTTAGCAATCTCTGGACAACCGAATCTAAACCGGAGAGCTTTGTCACAAGCGGCATGTTTACTCTTGAATCGTATGTACCTAGCCAGCGAATTGTTTTCAAAAGAGCAAGCAATTATTACACCGTCAGCCCTGAGGGCAAACCCCTACCATACTTAGAGCGCATTACTTATTTGATAGTGCCTGAAGTAAATACCAACTTGCTTAAATTCAAAGGTAAAGAAATTGATATCACTCCGGTGCGCTGTCGCGACGCTGGCGATCTTGTGACGATGTCGAAAGAAGGCAACTTCAAACTATACGACTTTGGACCGAGCCAGGGCAGTACTTTCATCATGTTCAATATGAACCAAAGAAAGAACCCCAAAACTGGCAAACCCTATGTAGATCCGATCAAGTCTGCCTGGTTCAACGATGTTAATTTCCGCCAGGCAATTAGCCACGGCGTTGATCGCCAATCAATAGTTTCCAACTATTTCAAAGGCTTAGGCGACCCTACTTTCTCCGCCCAGGTTTCCACTAGCCCGTTCTACAACAGTGATCTGAAAGCCTACGGTCGAGACGTTACTGTAGCCAAAGACCTCTTGAAAAAATCTGGCTTTAGCTGGGACAAAGACGGCAGCCTTATTGACAAAGCTGGCCACAAAGTCGAGTTTGATTTGCTCACCTCTGCCGGTGGCACCTACTACGAATTCGTCGGCACCAACTTCACTAAAGACATGAAAGAGCTTGGTATCAAAGTCAATTTTGCACCGATTGATTTCAATTTGCTCTCCGGCAAAATCAACTCGTCTCTAGACTGGCAAGCAGCCCTCTTCTCTCTTAGTGGCGGCGATCCGCTAGAGCCCAACGATAGCGCCAACGTTTATAAGAGTGATAGTCGTTTGCATCTATTTGATCAACGGCTACCCGACGAAAAAGGCGAGATCAAAGTCAGTGACGCTAGACCATGGGAAAAACAAATCGATCAGCTCTTAGACAAAGGTGCCATCACATTCGACAAGGCAGAAAGAAAGAAAATCTACAACGAAGTGCAACAGATTTTCTATGACCAAATGCCTTTCATCTATCTAGCCTCACCTAGAACCATTGTCGGCGCTCGCAACACAATACAAAACTATGTGCCAACACCAATGTCACAGCCCGCAGCAGGCTTACACAACCTCGAAGAGATCTGGGTACAGTGAGATATAACAAAGGCCTTAAACTCTTCAGCTCATTTGCTGCACTGCTCTGCTCGGGAGTTCTGCTTAACAGCTGCATCGCCCCAGCACCAGTGAAAAGCAGTGCCACCACAGCACAGCCCAATACGGCAGAGAAAGTCGAGCCATCGATCAATTCAACTGTGCACTACAGTGGCCCCAAGCAAGCTGAAGCAACCAAACCGCCCTTTCTCTTTCCCAACCCTGGACCATTCAAGCTAATTGAAAAAGACGGAGTTGAATATTGGCAAGCACGGGGCGAAGTAGGCAAGTCTGGTGGCTCGCTCAAACTTGGTAGTTTTGGCGGTGGCCCCAAGACCTTCAATGCTTGGGACGCATCGGACGTTGAAAGCCATGGCATCGGCATGCTGCAATTTGACTCACTGGTTGACTTTGACCCCTGGACAGGGAAGGCTATTCCCAAGTTAGCCAAGTCCTACAAAGTTAGTGCCGATGGTCGCACCATCGACTTTGTTATGCGCAAGGGTTTGAAGTGGTCTGATGGTCATCCACTAAACGTAGACGACGTGGTCTTTACCTATGCCACCCTCATAGGCGAAGGCTTTGGCGAGACCAGCTCCCGCGATACTATTTCTACCCCCGGCGACTATCCCAAAGTCGTCAAAGTAGACGAAGACACAGTCAGCTTTCGCTTTAAAAAACCGTTCTCACCATTTCTGGCCAACTTAAATGCCACCATGGTGGCACCCAAACACATTATCGAACCCATTACCAAACGTTCAAAAGCTGAGTTTCACAATTTTTGGAATATCAATGCCGATCCCAAAACTTTTGTCGGCTCGGGCCCGATGATTGTCGAGCGCTATGTAGCTGGGCAGCGACTGGAATTTAAGCGCAACCCCAATTATTCGTTCATTGACAAAGAAGGGCGGCAGTTGCCCTACTTAGACAAGATGGTGATTGGTATTGTGCCCGATCAAAACACCATGATCATCAAGTTTCTAGGTGATGAAATCGACTTGCTCGACAATCGCTCAGTCAGAGGAATTGACGCTGCCCTTTTAAAACAACGGGAATTAAGCGGCAATTTCACCATGTACAACCTCGGTCCCGACGATGGCACCATGTTCTTGATGTTCAATCTCTGCCAGCGCAAAGATCCCAAAACAGGTAAACCCTATGTTGACCCTGTCAAACAAGCCTGGTTCAACAATGAGAAATTCAGATGGGCCATTAGTCATTCAGTTGACCGCAAGCGCATTATCAACAACGTGCAAAAAGGGGTCGGTTACCCACTTTCAACCAATGAAACTGAGGCCTCTCTCTATCTAAACAAAGATCTAAAGCAAATTGAATACGACCCAGCCCTGGCAGCAAAGCTCTTGACCGAAGCTGGCTTTGTCAAAAAAGGCGATGAACTTTTCGACGCCAAAGGCAATCGTGTTGAGTTTGATCTCATCACCAATTCAGGCAACACTGGCCGTGATGCCTGCTGCATCACCATCAAAGAAGAGTTGAAAAAACTTGGCATCAAAGTCAACTATCAACCAATTGAATTTAATACCATGACCAACCGTGTGCATACCAGCCTGGACTGGCAAGCCATTGTTATGGGCCTCAGTGGTAGCAGGTTTGAACCCTACGGCGGAGCAAATGTCTGGAAGTCTGATGGCCGCATGCACATGTTTGACACCCGTCTACCAGACAAAAATGGCCTGGTCAAAGCACCAGATGCCAGACCCTGGGAAAAAGAAATAGATAAATTGCTCGATACTGCTGCCGGTACCATGGATGAAAAAACAAGAATCGACTGTTATAACCGTTTTCAAAAGATTGCTTATGACCAACAGCCATTTATTTATATCTACACCAATATGGTATTGACGGCTGCCCACAACAAACTGGGCAACTACAAACCTTCACCTTATGGCATTTATTACACGCCAAAAGGAACACTGCACAACATCGAAGAGATTTATATAAAGGGAGCCAAGCACTAGTGTCGACACCTGTCTACATCTTCAAGCGAATATTGCAGGCACTGCCTCTACTCTTCTTGATTTCACTGATGGCCTTTACCATGCTCAAGCTATCACCCATTGACCCACTGGCAGCCATGCGCGCCAACCCATCGGTCTCGCAAGCGGCGATTCAAGCCGAAGAAGAAAGACTGGGTTTGAATAAGCCAGCCCCTGTGCAATATGCCATCTGGCTGACAAGCACACTACAGGGCAACCTGGGGGTCTCCACCACCGGTGGCTCTGTGGCCATAAGGCTAATGCAACATGCGGGCAACACACTCTTGCTCAATGTCGTTACTCTCTTCTTCACCTGGTTGATTGCACTGCCGGCAGGCGTTTACGCAGCAGTGCATCGAGGCAAATTCCTCGACAAACTATTTGGCTTAATCACAGCCATCGGCATGTCGATGCCGACATTCTTATTGGCCTTCCTTTTCTTGATGTTTGCCCTGGCCACACATTGGCTCCCCATTGGTGGCATGACCAGCTCTGATTTTGCTGAGCGCGACACACTCAGTCAAATACTCGATATTGCCTACCACCTGATTATTCCAGTCTGCGTCCTCACCTTTGTTTCGCTGGCTGGCATTCAAAGGCAAGTACGCAGCAACCTCTTAGACGTACTGCGAGCAGATTATGTACGCAGTGCTCGAGCTAAAGGTCTGAGCGAAGAAGTAGTGATTTACAAGCACGCCTTACGCAATGCCATTAACCCTCTGATTACACTCTTAGGTTTTGAGTTTGCTGGCCTCCTTAGTGGTGCCGCTTTAACCGAGATGGTACTTGCCTATCCGGGCCTTGGTCGATTGACTTTAGAAGGGGTCTTGACCAAAGACATGAACCTGGTAATGGCCTCGATTATGCTCGGAGCCGTGATGCTAATCACGGGCAATCTTGTGGCCGACTTGCTACTGAAATTTACCGACCCTCGTATCACTGTTGAATAACTTAGATTTAGAAAAAGGAACCATATAGTGGTATCGTCAGCAGCCCCTCAAGTATCAACCCCGGCCAGAGTAAAAGCCGATCTCAAACATACGATTTTAAGTCGCATGTGGAAAGACAAAGTAGCTAGAGCCGCTTTGATTGGGCTCTTTCTTCTCTACTTTAGTGCTCTTTTTGCTGACGTACTGACCCCCTATGGCATGGAATTCAACGACCCCAATGTCGGCAATGCCCCAGCTACTTTGCTGCATATTCATAACGACAACGGTGAGCTTTGCTTGCCCTATGTTTATCCAGTAAAGCAAGAGAATGACCCGGCCACTTATCGCCAGACATTCTCAGAGATAAAAACTACTAAGTATCCAGTTAAGCTCTTGGTTAAAGGAGAGAGCTACAAACTGCTGGGCTTAATTCCTATGGACTTACACTTGTTTGGCGTAGACTCGCCCGCTCGCATCTATCTGCTCGGGGCGGACATGAACGGCCGCGACAATTACTCTAGACTCTTCTTCGGGGCACAGAAGAGTCTTACCATTGGTTTCCTTGGTCTCTTCATTGCCTTTCCCATTGGTATCTTCTATGGTGCCCTGGCTGGTTACATTGGCGGCATGGCAGACAATTTGATGATGCGTTTTGCCGAAGCGGTAATGTCAATTCCTAGCTTCTATTTGTTGATTGGTCTAGCAGCCGTACTGCCATTAGGAATGACTAGTTCACAACGTTTTGCTCTAATCACGGTGATTCTATCTTTCATCAGTTGGCCTGGTCTTGCTCGCGTCATTCGCGGCATGGTGCTCTCAATTAGAGAAGAAGAATTTGTGCAAGCGGCTAAATCAGTCGGCATGCCGGAAGTCACTAACATTATCAAACACGTCATACCCCAAACAGCTAGCTATGTTGTTATCGCCGCTACCTTACAAGTGCCCAATTTTATTCTGGCTGAAAGCGGCTTGAGCTTGATTGGCTTAGGCATTCAGCAGCCCGATGCCAGCTGGGGCAATATGCTCAAAGCGGCTATGGATCAACCTAATGAACTGCTGAGCCAACCCTGGTTAATTGCCCCTGGCTTCCTCATTTTCTTCACCATTCTCTGCTTCAACTCAATTGGTGATGTGCTGCGCGATGTGCTTGACCCTAAACTCTCTGGTGGTCGCTGAGCATGAGCATGAACATAAACGAGACAGTCATACACTGGATTTTAACTGCCATAGTTTTAGGGGCAACTTTAGCTCTGAGCATTGCCGCACTAAAAAATCGCAGGGGCAAAGGGGCCTATCTCTGCGACGACTGCCGCTTCAACGACAGCGAGAAATGCCTCAAACCGGTGCGGCCCTATGCTGTTGAATGCACCAGTTATCGGCCTAATCTGAAGCAAAACTAGAAATACGAATTTTCCACAAGCTTGCCAAGCCCTGAAACTATCTCGGACCAGCGGTCTGGCGCAAAGGTTCTAAGCGCTCTTTCAGTGCAGAGCGAAGCTGGGGTGAATTCTCTATGGCTTTGCTTATATGCTCAGCCAGGCGAGTGCCACCATCGGCGTTAAGGTGAACAGTGTCGCAAAAATCACCAAGCAAAAAATCTGGTGAAGCAGAAAGGTCTAGATATTCCGCCCCGCTATATTGACACTCTGCCGCTAAGCGACTGCGAAAGGCTTGCCAAAAATCACTAGATAGAAGCAGGCGGTTCTCCTTTGTCAGGGGCATCCCTACTACCAAAACTTTAATTCCTTCTTGCTTTAGCTGTGCCAAAAAGGCGTGCATAAAGTTGAACTGAATGTCGTAGGAAACCGGATTCTGGTCTTTGTAGCGATGCTTATAATCAAGGCTATTGTCTACATAAATCTTGGGCAAATTCGGAGTGAGAACGGCTTGACCGGGCTTGAGGTTACCGCCATAGGCGCCCATAACAAATTTGACTTGCTCGGCAGCAGAAGCAGCATCACTTGTTGCCGTTGACGAAGGCTTAGAAGCAACGCCACCGCCAGCAGTGTCAGCCTCTTTGAGCTTTTCCACGAAATTCTCCACCGTCTGATTAAAGACTGCCAATTGACTGCGCAATGGCAGTTCGCTAGAGACGAAGTAAGTAAAACGTGACCAGGGGTCATGAAAGGCCCAGCCGGTGTAGCGGCTCATATCAGTGTATTGAGAGAAAAAGCGATATGAATCAGTGGCACCAGCTGAAGGTAAAGTATTATCGATAAAATCACGCGGAGAAACAGTGAGGACTAGCAGAGCCGGGTGGTGACTGGGGCGAAAGAGTGCTCGCGAAATAGCAAAATGATCAGACACCATGGCCCCTGGTAAGGCAGACAGAAAGACTTCGGCGCCGGGGCCAAACGCTTTGGCAAGATCGTTCTCTAAAGTAAGGCAACGTCTATTGAATACCAGGTCGACTGTTTTGCCCGAAGTGTTGGCATCAGCAGCCTGTAAACCTCCGATTTGAGAGCTGCCGCAGACGACTACATCAGGCACTCTGGTACTGGCCAAAAAGGTACGAGCCAACCACCAGCTAGCAGGCTTTCCTTCTTCTAATATTTTGGGCGTTAGATTAACGTCAGCTAAAGTCAATTCTGGTTTAGCAGCAGGCACCAAAAAAGAAGCTAAGGCCACATTGACGAGAGCAAATAGTAATAGAGCAACAGGAAAGCGAGGAACCATTGAAAGAATTTTTTGCCGCTTGATTGAAGATTGTCTGACTTACAACAGAACAATACTACAAAAAGCACCAGACCCCTGTGCCGGTTCACACACCGGGCTCACAGGGGTCTGCTCCTAACAAATTGCCATTACAGCAATCGACGGGCTTTCACTGTATCGAGACGAGAACCGCTCTATGTGCTTTGAGATTTACTCCGGGATCCATTACTGGTGGCCCGCTGACAGGAGAGCATTGGCTTCGTGCGATATGTTTTAATTATAGCAAGTTGCCAAGACCTGACAAGTCCTTTCAACATTAGAAATTATCGGACCATCTACATATATAGGGGATATCCCCAGACCTGAGCCAAGGGCGACAAACAGAGCACTGCAGGGTGCAGCGATTCACCTAAATAGTTGGTGAAATATACTAGTGTTTTTCCGCTTTATTGTCTTTCTGCAAAAGCGAGACGAATACTTTGACCAAACGAGGGTCCCATTCCTTGCCAGCGCCTTCTTGAATGAGCTTAAGAGCGGCCTCATGACTATGGGCTTCACGATAAGGTCTATCGCTGGTCATGGCCGTGTAAGCGTCTACCAAGGAAACGATGCGCGACTCAATAGGAATGACATCACCCTTGATACCATTGGGATAACCGCTGCCATCCCAGTGCTCTTGATACGCTTCTACAATAGGAGATATTTTGGCCAGTACTTTGGCTGGTTCTAAGAATTTAGCACCCGTATGCGGCACCTGATTGATGTAGACCAAATCTTCATCAGACAATGGCTCAGGGCGCTTCAACGTTTCTTCCGGCACAGCAATTTTGCCGAGATTACACAGCACCGCCGCTAGTGACACTACTTCGGTGTGGTCTTTTGTCAAATGCAATGCCTGTGCAATACGATTGGCATAGCCGTAAGCCCGCGACGAACGGTCGGGACCATAAGACGAGCGCTCCTCAACTGTACGTATCAGCTGGGCTAGCATTCCGAGCAGCCCCTTCTCACGAATCAATTCGACATCAAACTCGGGCACGAGGTTGGCCACAGGGGCAGCAGTGGCAGCCGGCTTCTCCACCACAGGGCCCATGCGATTGTCTACTTTCATCGCCTTCTTCAATTCTTCTTCGCCGCCAGCAGCAAGACTTGGCATCAAATCTTCAGTAACAGTGCAAACTTGGTTACGGCCTCTATGCTTAGCCAAGAAAAGGGCTTGGTCAGCCAGCTCAAAGAGACGCTCTTTGTCTTGAGCATCGTGGGGGAAAGTAGCGACACCCACTGAAGCAGTGACAATGCCCCAACCTTCTACCGGTTTCTCCCGCATAGCAGCACAAGCTCTCTCAGCCACCATCTTGGCCCATTTCAAATCGGTTTCAGGCAACAGGACAACAAACTCTTCACCGCCAAATCTGCCCACAGTATCAATTTCACGCACACTGCGCTTAATCACATTACCAATATGAATAATAGCGGCGTCACCAACGTGGTGGCCCTTACTATCGTTGATGCGCTTGAGATAGTCCAAGTCGACGATGATAAATGAGAAAGGGTGACCGAAACGTTGGAAACGATCAATTTCTTTAGTCAGTTGCTCTTCAAAATAGCGGCGGTTAAACAAACCAGTCATTGGGTCAGTAATCGCTTGTCTCTCAACAGTAGCGAACAGCTCAGCGTGCGAGATCACAACACCAACCCGATCAGCCAAGTCAATTACCATGCGCATGTCTTTGTCAGGGAATGACCGAGTGCGATCTTTCGCCACCAGCATCAGGGCGGCTTTAAAGTTATTACCTTGACCTAAAGGCACACATATAGCCGAACGATTGTCCCACTCACTAGACAAGATATCGGGCTCTAAGCGGGTCTTAATTTCTTCTGGCGTGACAAACACAGTTTGCCCATCTCTCAATTGCTCAAGGGCACCAGCGAAGATACGGTCGGCAATCATATGAGCCAGGGGCTTAACTACTTCGTCATCAGGATGACCATAGTCTTCTGGATCAGGTGGCTCAGGCTGAGGAAACTCCTCATCTAAACCAGCAAACTTGCATTTAGTGGCATCATCTGTGGGGCCATCATAGAGAGAGACCACGCACAAATCGAGCTGGAA
>CAJXZK010000160.1 GCA_913063055.1 uncultured bacterium | reverse complement strand
CCATAAAGAACATCAGGGCCCAAGTGGAGACAATGGTGGCATTGATTTTGACGAATCCATTTGCACTTTGCCAGAAAATTATTTGATCAGGAGTCAGATGCATGACCAACCTCCGCGCTAGAAGTTTCTAAAGATGGTTCAGGCAGGTCAGAAGCTCCCATTGATTTAGGTCGCTCGGATAACTGGGGCAGCCGCTCCAATTTAGACGGTCGACTAAGCCAACGAATAATCAAACCAGTAATGGTGAAGGCCAGAAGGCAGGAAATCAGCCGTTCCATCTGCAGCACTGGCGCGGTAGAGTGAGACAAAACAAGCCCCGAAGCGAAAGAAGGACTAGCGATTGAAGAACTAGCGAGAGAAGAACTAGCGACTAAAGAACTAGCAAATAAAGAGCCCTGTAACGGATAGCTCGAGACGAAATAAAATCCAGCTATAACAATGCTAACTCTTGCAAGTAGACTGAAAAGAAACCATAGAGCAGGGCGCTTAGAAACTAGACCGCGAGAAACTGTCCAGTAAAGGCCGCCGTAAAATACCAGGCCCAGAACTACACCGACCACAGCGGCAATAGCTAAAACTAGAATTGCACTAGATGAAAGAGTCATGGTCGCGGCCCTCTATTGCTATCAGTACCAGCCTCTGCATTGCCGTGCATGGCTTTATCTTCCGACTGCACCCAATGCCAAGCATTCAAGCAGCCAACCAGAATACCCAAGGCAAGTCCCATCAGAGTCCATGAGTGCAAGCCCGGATACTTGCTATCGAGCCAGACTCCAAATGCGGTGCCAAGCAAAGTCGGAACAACTACCGACCATCCAATCAGGCCAGTCATGCCCAGACCAAACCAGACACCAGGGGTGCCGCTGCGCTGAGCTTTGAGCTTGAGAGCAGCCTTGGCGCCTATTTCTTCACTCAACGAGTTAACTTTCACATCAGCCTGCGGCCCAGAATCAGGGACTGAGTTTGAATCAGAGACTGAGTTAGAATCAAATTCAGAGTTAGAATCTGGTTCGAAATTAGAATTAGTCACGCTGCAACCCCGCTAGCCGACTAATTAAACCACTTTCCAACTTAGCCATCAAAGAACGAACATTCTTTTCTTGCTGGTTTAAATTGAGAAACTGACTTTCCACAGCCTGCTTGAGTTGATTCAGGTCTTTGCCGGCGATAGCATTGCTAACTGAAATCAGCACAGTCAGACCAACTTTGACTAAAATTCCTTGGTCGACAGCGATATAAACATCGCCGTCACTCTTGCTCTCGTAAAACAAAATGCCAGGAGTCAACGCCGCCACACAATCGAGTCGATGCGGCAGTATGCCAACCGAACCAACATTAGTATCGGCCACGACTTTGAGAACATCTGCCTTCTCAGCAAATACGCCGAAGGGCAAAAGCACTTTTAGGGTTATCAAATCAGACTCTTGCATGAGCATCACTCTCTGAAGGCTTGCCCGCGCGTTTCGCATCAGCTTCGCCAATGGCGCCGATCATATAGAGTGCGCTTTCCGGATAGTCTTTATACTCATCGTTCAAAATACGCTCACAACCATCTAAAGAATCGCTCAAGCTAACTAACTTCCCTTTGATACCACTAAACTGCTCAGTGGTGAAGAACGGCTGAGTCAAAAAGCGCTCGAGACGACGGGCCCTTGCCACCACTTTTCGATCTTCTGGAGAAAGTTGCTCCAGACCAAGCATGGCAATAATATCTTTGAGATCGGCATATTGTGCCAGTGTGCGCCGAATCGCTTGGGCCAGATCATAGTGCCGCTGGCCGACAAACCCAGCTGTGGCCATGCGTGAATTTGATTGCAATAAATCAATGGCAGGAAAGAGACCTTCGCTAGCACGCTTACGCGAAAGAACAATAGAGGCAGACAGGTGCGAAAATGTATGAACCGCCGAGGGGTCGGTTAGGTCATCGGCTGGAACATACACTGCTTGAATCGAGGTAATGGCACCAGCATCGGTATTAGCAATACGCTCTTCTAAACTAGAGAGCTCGGTGCCCATAGTAGGCTGATAGCCAAGCCGCGAGGGCATCTGCCCCATCAGGCCGGATACTTCCATGCCCGCTTGAATAAAGCGAAAAATGTTATCAACCAGAAGCAGCACATCGCGATGTTCATCATCACGAAAATACTCAGCCATAGTCAAAGCAACGTGCCCGACACGAAAGCGACTACCGGGCGGCTCGTTCATCTGACCAAAAATCATCACCATATTCTTCAAGACACCAACATCTCGCATGTCGGTATAAAGTTCCTGGCCTTCGCGGCAACGTTCGCCAATGCCACAAAAAATACTGACACCTTCTTGGTGCCCAATCATGTTGTGAATCATCTCAGTGAGCAAAACAGTTTTGCCCACGCCAGCTCCACCAAATAGCCCGGCTTTGCCACCACGCTCTAAGGGCACCAAAACATCAATAACTTTAATGCCGGTCTCAAATATTTGCGATTTAGTCGAGCGCTTCGAAAGAGCTGGTGGAGACCGGTGCACAGAGCGCCACTCCACATCAGTCACTGGACCCTCTCTATCGATAGGATTGCCGAAAACATCGAACATACGCGACAAAATCGTTTTGCCAACGGGAGCTTTGAGCGGCCCGCCACTGTCTTTCACAGACATACCGCGTGCCAGACCCTGGGTCGGAGTCATGGCAATACCGCGCACATGATGGGCGTCGCGCTGAGATAATACTTCTATGACTATTTGCTCTTCATCGCCAGCGCGCAAAAGTGAATGAATAGCCGGCAACTGCTGCTCGAACTTTACATCTACCACGCTGCCACGCACAGCAACAACGGTGCCTATATTAGGAATAGTGGCTTCATTTGGCATAGGTCAAGCTATAAACTTGGAAGCGCTCCGTTTTTCCGGCATGACTATTTTAGTATCAAGCCTGATTCTAGTACTAAGCCTGATTTTAGTACCTAGCCAGGTTTAGTATCGAGCCAGATTCTAGCTGCAAACCTGATTCTAATGGCAAATCAGATTTTATCAATGACCAAGGCTCCAGTTGACAATCTAATTCTACAGACTGGTACCGACTGAGTAAATGTTCAAAAGGTTCCAGTTGCTACCAATCACCGTGGCGACAGTTCCCTAATGGTTAAACTTCAGCTGCGGCGAGCTACGAAAATGAACTCCGGACTATCGCCGTCAGCCAATTGAAAATCCCAATTGCCATAAACACATTCGACAGTAAAGCCTCCATCAATAAGAGAGCTTTGTAGCTCGTCGCGACTGCGAAAGCGCAGCTCGTTTACTGATATGGCTTTCTCGCCAGTTCTCTCAAAGAGATAATGAATCTCATAGAGTACGCGCTCACCCTCAACAGACAAAAGCTGGAACCACCATTCCACAGCTCCCGCCAAAGGGTCGAACACCTTGCGCCGATTTGTGTCGGAAGGCCAATCTATATGTTCGGACGGCTCCGAGCAATCTGAGTTTTCGGAAATCTGAGGTGAAATCTGAGCTGAAATCCGAGCTGAAATCTGCGGCTTTCGCTGCGCCCCTTGACGCGACGCTTTTAAGAAGGGCTGCACAAGCGGATTGCGGCACTCAAAAGCCAAATGGCCACCAGGTTTCAGTGCTCCATGAATAGAACGCAATGCCTGCTGCCAACTTTCGTCCTCAAGAAAAAACTGAGCCACATGACCGGTCATGATGGCTAGATCAGCTTCAAATGCTCCCAAGTTCTGCGCTCCACCGTGGAGCCATTTAACAGGAGAAATACTGCGCCACTGCGAACCGCAAGTCGTGTCAGCAGCCAACGGCTCCACTAGCTCATTGGTCGCCCGTTTTCTAGCCAATCCAAGCATAGCGTCAGATGGCTCCACGCCAATAAGGTGATGACCTTGCTTAGCCAACTCACAAGTCAGCTGTCCGCTGCCACAGCCAAGATCGATGATAGAAAAAGTGCCACGGTCGCCTGCCAACTTCGCAGCAAGCTCAAGATAGAAGGCCTTATACTCGCCTATTGGATTGACAGTATCGTAGATGGCCACTAGCCGTGGGTCTGAAAACTCACTGTATTTCATGTTTTTCCAACACATCGGCAATTCGGCAAATAGTATCTAGGGAGGCAGCACCATAATTCGTACTCTCATACTTCTGAATCTGTTGTTCATGCAGACCAAGAAGTTGAGCAAGCTCCCGCTGAGTCAAATGCTTTGCTATTCGATACTTGATCAACAAATCAGGCACATGCTGAACGGCACTACTTAGTGCAGGCAGTATTACCTTACCTACCTTGAGGTTTTCAAAATCCAGAATAAGTTTTTCCAGCCTCGCTATCTCACCCTTAACGGTCTTCAGCTGCTCCTCATAAAGCCACTTAGGTGAATCACCAGCGCCACGCTCCTCCAACAGCGCAAGACTAGCCCTAAAATCAGCAAGATTTTTACAACTAACTTGATACTGTCTATCGTTTTTAATCATGAAGTGGTTCCCCTAACAAAATACGAATGATTCCTTTTGCATCTCCATTCTTATCTATCTGCCAAAGCCGTACGTGGTCGGAACTAAAAGGAGGCTCAGGCATTCGAGGGAAAATATCACCACCGTATAAAGCTTGCCTGGTCTCGAAATCGAGAGCGAGTAACGGTCGAAAGCTCTCAGTTGGCTGAAGCCCAGTTGGCTCATAGCAGAGATCAAAATCATTCGGTCTCGGTTCAGCAGTAATAAAACTCCCATCGAGATAAACCTCCCGACAACAGGCCTCCGTGAGAATATCGATTACCCGCAAAAGCTGATTGAACAACCTACGACGATGTTCATTGTTTGCAAACCGAGCTTCAATCTCGTCCATCGTGCAAACGTAATTGCCCGGCGGTAGATTTTTATTCTCGTCGAATGCCGGTATCATGACACAATTATATAATTGTGTCATGCGGATGTCAAACAGTAGAAACGAAGGTCCCTGTAGCAGCCCCTAGATGGCGCGCGAAGTTGTCATCATCGGCCGAAGTGAAGTCTTCACGCAGATGTGAACCACGAGACTCTTTTCGCAAGAACGCGGCTTGAGCAATCAGCCTTCCAACTTGATAGATGTTACGTGCACTGTGGTGAGCCGCTGTCAGTCCGGCAACAGCAGATGAACTTAATCCAGAACTAGAATTAGAACCAGATCCCAAATTAGAACCCAAACAAGAAGCAGAAGCAATCGGCACAGACTGACCAGGATAGTTCAAGAGCCTGATTAAACCAGACTGCGAACGCACCAGCCCAGCATAGCGATACATCTGCGAGCGGAAGCTTTGCAAGTCAACCGGCAGCAAAATCTGCTGGTCTTTTCGCAGTGTCGGAATTAGTGCCACAGACTTGATGTCCGCAAAGGCACCGGCCGCTTCCAAATCACTAGAGTTGAGCTCATCAGAGTTGAAAGCAGCACCACCGGCGGCATTAATTTGGCCACCAAACACTTCGCCACCCAATAGCTCATCACCAAGATTGAGAGCCATGACACCAGCTTCTAAAAGCGAATTGCTTGCCAAACGATTGGCGCCATGCAAACCAGTACAAGCGCACTCACCAATAGCATAAAGCCCATCAACACTAGTGCGACCACTCAAAGTCGCCTTGATTCCACCCATCATATAGTGGGCAGCAGGAGCGACAGGAATTGGTTGAGTCAACAGGTCAATACCATACTGTGCACAGGTCTTGAGGATATTGGGGAATCTCTCGCGTATCTGTGTGGCGCCAATTGGTCTCATATCTAAGTAGACTTGCGCTAGTTCGTTCTCACTCATGACCGAATGAATTGCCCGCGAAACAATGTCGCGAGTAGCTAATTCACCATCGTGGTGGAAGCGTTTTACAAAGCGCTGCCCTTTGTGGTCAAGCAAAGTTGCGCCAGCTCCCCGAGCCGCTTCGGAGATGAGAAAAGCAGGAGCGCCTTCAAGCATCAAAGCAGTGGGGTGGAACTGCACGAACTCCATATCGCTCAAGGCAGCACCAGCCCGGTAAGCTAAAGCAATACCATCAGCGGTAGCAACCTCAGGGTTGGTAGTGCGCTCAAAAATCTGGCCCACACCACCAGTAGCAAGCACTGTATAGGCGGACCGAACTAGAATCTCGCTGTTCAAGCCCTGGTCGCTGACAATGAACTGGGCGCCACAACAAACTCCATCGACCATAACTAGATCGATAGCGCATGTATTCTCCAGCACCACCAAATTTTCATTGGTTGCTGCAGCTTGGAGAACTTTATCGCCCAGCGCCTGGGTAATCGAACGGCCAGTGGTGTCTTTTGTGTGCACCACACGAGCTTCTTTGTGCCCACCTTCAAGGGCCAAGTCGCGACCACCCTGGGGATTCTTATCAAAATCAACACCCAGACGGTCAAGCTCTTCTATCAAGCGCTGCCCGGCAAATACTATGCCACGAGCGGCATCAATATCGGTTAGTCCGGCACCACTCTTGATGGTATCAGCCAGGTGAATCTCAGGTGAGTCAAAGGGATTAGCTCCAGTTACGGCTGCCACTCCACCTTGCGCCCAGGAGCTGTTAGAGTCCAGCAATCCCGCCTTAGAAACCAGCACCACTTTCAGACCAGACAAACCTTTACCGGCCGACTGCAAACGCAGAGCCAGCATCAAACCAGCCAAACCTGAGCCGACGATTAAAACATCGGCATCGATTATTGGAGCTATATTTGAGTTGGGCATTGTTCTGTACCTAAGTAATTCCTAAAATGATCCCTAATTGATTACCGAGTGACTCCTAAGCAGTTCCGAAGTTATTCCTAGAAAATCGAGATCATGCGCTCGATAGCCAGACGCGCCTTAGAAGCTGTTTCTTCAGGCACTGTCACATGGAAGACATCTTCTACTAGCGAACGGTGCAGCTTCTCTAGAGTAATCATCTTCATAAACTGACAGCTCATTTCAGAACTGATCGGCAAGAATTCTTTTTCAGGATTTTCTTTCTTCAGTCTATGCAAGATACCAACTTCGGTGGCAACCACAAATTTCTTCGCAGACGAAGTAGTGGCAAGCTTGAGCATGCCCTCGGTCGATGCCACTTTCAAAACGTCTTTGCTATCAGGAGAATTGCGCGCCACCCGGTCAAGGTAAGGAGTGAGACAGCCGCACTCAGGGTGGATCAAAAGCTCAGCGTCTGGATGCTCTTTCATCTTCTCGTCGATTTTGCTTGGATGCACCGCAGCATGCACGTGGCACTCGCCCATCCAGATATGCATATTCTTGCGGCCAGTCATCTTCTGCACCCACGAGCCTAAGAACTGGTCAGGCAAGAAGAGAATCTCTTTGTCTTCAGGAATTGACTGAACGATTTTCAATGCATTGCCAGAAGTGCAGCAATAATCAGATAGTGCCTTAATCTCCGCAGTGGTATTAACGTAAGACACCACTACTGCATTAGGATGCTCAGCCTTCCAAGCCACTAGGCCAGCCAGATCAATCGATGCGGCCAAGGAGCAACCAGCCTCAAGATCAGGGATGAGCACACGCTTGGTGGGGCACAAAATGGCAGCGGTTTCAGCCATGAAGTGCACACCGCAAAATACGATAGTTTCAGCGCTAGTCTTAGCCGCTTGCTGTGAGAGACCTAACGAATCGCCAACGAAATCAGCGATGTCTTGAATAATGGGAATCTGATAGTTATGAGCGAGAATGACAGCATTGCGCTTCTTGCTCAGCTGCTTAATTTCGTCAACAAGCTTCTGAGTATGACTATCGATTTTGTATGCCGCTTCAGTTGACGCTGCTGTTGCAGATTCTATTCCAGCTTCTGTCCCAGCTCCTGGCTTAGACCCTGCCTTAGGCTCTGTCTTAGAAGTCGATGCGGATGCTGAAGTATTCATCGAATTTGTTTCATCCTCGTTTGCTTTCTCTAGCGCAGCCTTATCGCTCCTGCTAGGTTTCAATATTTGAGCGTTGAACCAGTTTTCTTGGTCGAACTCGTTTTGGGACTTTCCCTTCGAGTAAACGTACTTTTTACGTTTTACTACTTCTGTTTTACCACTTACCGTTTGACAATGCACCTAAATATTGCGCCAGCGGGGCTAGAAACAGATTAATCTTGCTTTTCGAGCTCCAGTTGGCAGCCGGACGGCCAAGCACCTAATCATTCGCCCGCTCAGCAAGACTGGCGGGAAGGCCAAGGTATGGGTGTTTCCGGATAGCCCCTGGGAACGACCAGCGCTCCAGGCACTGCCTCCACACCCCATCCTACGGTCCGATAAACTCCTAAAGAGACGAGACAAACGTTACAAATACGCTTATTAAGGTATACTTAAGAAATGACCGTAGAACCTATTAAACTAACCGTTGACACCGTCGCTCTAGCAGCCCAAGAAGGCCAACTAGAGATAGTCTTGATCCGGCGCAAGCATGATCCTTTTAAGACCATGTGGGCTCTGCCCGGCGGATTCTTGCAAGAACACGACGACAGCGTCGAACAAGCCGCAGCCCGCGTGCTTCTAGAAGAAACCAATGTCGGCGATGTTTACCTGGAGCAGCTCTACACCTTTGGCGACAAACATCGCGACCCGCGCGCCAGAGTAGTTACGGTCTCGTACCTGGCCCTATTGCGTCAGGACGACCTCAAGCTAATTGCCAGCTCAGATGCTAGCGGAGTAGCCTGGTGGCCAGTTCTCGACTTACCAAAGCTAGCTTTTGACCACCGCCGAATCATCGATTATGCCCACCAGCGAATAAAATACAAAATCGAATATTCAGCCGCAGCCTTTAGCTTGCTGCCCGAAAAATTTACTCTGCGCGACTTGCAATCGGTATACGAAGCGGTTCTTGGCCGACCGGTAGACAACCGCAACTTCCGCAAAAAATTCTTAAAACTAGGCGTGCTACAAGAATTAGACGAAACCACGCAGCAAGGTTCATTTCGCCCGGCCAAACTTTATCGCTTCGATCAAAAAGAATTCGAACAGCTGCCAGATAGACCGGTGTTTAGTTTTTAGATTTAGTTTTTAGCTTTGGTTTTTAGCTTTGACTTCCTAGACTGTCGTTCCGAATCTTTAGTCTCTAGTTCTGGCCCAGCCGCTTTAGATACGACAGTGCCATGGCATACTCATCCATAGAAGGGTCGCCAGCATTCCTTACTAGACTCAAGTATTTTCTGGCGCCATTTTTATCGTTGCGCGAATAGCAATCGAGACCAACTAGCGTCAACACTCTAGTCTTCTGCTTATTGTCGCCGATCAACAGCTTTTTCATGTTCAATGCGGCAGGCCTATTCAAGAAATACTCCACCACAGGTGGTGCGGCTACTCGACGAGGTTTAGCACCATAAGCCAATAACAGTTTATCGGCCTCGGCAATCTTGTTTTGCATGCGCAAAGCAATACTGCCATAGCAGACAGCATATTCGGCCGTATCATTACTCTCTTTTGCCGCTGCCACCACCGCCTGCATATCCGCGGCAGCCCTAGCGGCATCAGCCATGGTGAGATATAACAGACCACGATTATAAAGACTATCCACAGCAGTACGCGGAAACATCTTAATCAACTTATCGTAGTGAGCAATCTGCGCTTTCAAATCAGCGGCACTAGGAGGCTCTTTAGATACCTCAGCCACATCGGCCTTACTAGAATTGCTAAGATCAACAGTAGCCTGCTCGTACTCCCCTTGCGCCAGCATGATCTTGCCATGCTTGCCCGAGATTACCTTGTTATTGGGAGCCAGCTCCATCGCGGCCTCATAGTCTTTTAGGGCCTGGGTCTTGTTGCCCAAACCCTCATAGAGAGTGCCACGACCGCTCAGTATTCCCGCTCTCAGAGCTGGTTCAAGCTTAAAGGCAAGAGCTTTATTGAAATCTTTAATACCTTCGGCATACTCTTTAAGACGGCCATGACTGTTAGCTCTACCCATGTAAGCATCAAGCTCGAGACCAGGCGACTTAGGCCCCAGCTGCAGAAACTTGCTGTAATCAGCAATTGCCTCAGTATATTCTCTCAGCGAATAGTATGATACAGCCCGGTTGAAGTAAGGCATAGCGTAAGTGGAATCAAGGCTAACCGCTTGGGTAAACTCTCTCACAGCATCGGCATACTTATGCTCAGCCATGAGCAACAAGCCATAAGACCAGTGGGCCTCAACCAGCTTACCATCAAGCTTTACAGCCGCCAGGTGGCACTTCTCACTCTCCGCAAAATTATTCAACTGCTTGTGAATAGCACCCATAGCAATTTGCTTCTTTGCCGACTGAGGCTTCTGCGAAATCAAGTCATACATATACTTAGAGCGACTCAAATTGGAAAGGTTCAAATGATCCTTGGCACTGAGCTGCCTACAGCGGTTCACAGCTTCAAGCTCTTGTCGCTCCAGATCAAACTGGTTTTTAGCACGGTAAATTGTGGCAAGACTGCTGTGGCAGTCAATAAAGCGATCACTAATGCGCAAGGCCTTCTTAGCAGTAGCAATGGCATCGTCTAAACGCCCTTGGCGAAAATAGATAGAACTCAAATTACCTAAAGCTATACCATTGAAAGGATTGCACTCAACAGCCTTACGGAAACTCTCAGCGGCCTCAGGCAACTGCTTCGTGCAGGTATAAACAATACCGCGCAAGTTATAGACATCAGAAAAATGAATGCGAAGCAACTGCTCAGAGCTAAGCTCACGCAGAGCCAGATTTTGACCAGTGGGATCGGCGTGCCAGTCACCGACATTTATAGTCATCGGGTTCTTGGCACTGCGATTAGCCCAAGAATCGATATTGCTCTGCAGCACGAACAGAGCCCGCCCATAGTTACCACGCGAAACGAGGCTCCGCCCCTCTTCTACGGGGAACTCTCGCTCTTGCTTGGTCAAAGGCTTGAGACCCCTCGCCTTGGCGAGCTCGGCAGTATCAATTCTCTCCGGTAATTTCGCCGCTGGTGCTGCACAAGCTGGCTCACTAGAGAACGCAATAACTAGCGGGAAAACCAGGGCAGAAAATGCAGCAAAGCGAGATGATATAACCATCTATATCAAATCTTCGATACGCTCACTAGCAGCGCGAAGAGCTTTAACTGCGGCCTTGAGATCGCTAGCAGCTTTCTTCACTGCAGCACTATCAGGCTGGTCATTGGAGAGCTGGTCAAACAATTGATCAAGAGCTGTGTGGAAGGAAGCTGCTGAGCTGTTCCACTGACTGGCGATACTCGCAGAATTACTCTTAGCACTAGCACCGCCTTTAGTATTAGCAATGGCAGCGCTAACAGGGTTCAAGGCATACTGCAAAGACTCAAGATCAACGCAAGTAGAAAGTAGCGCCTCTCGTGCCCCAGTTGCCCAGCCGTCGCCCTGAGCCACTTCAGCAGGAATATAATCAGCAAGAACAGTCATTTGTTTGATCATGCGCTCGATGTCTTTGCATGTAGCAACATCAACTGGACGCTCCGGCACTGCCTTGAGAGCTCCCAAGCCTGACGTGGTCGAGAGCGAATCACAAACTAATGACTTAGATTCACTATCATTATCAAACGAGAAAAGATTGTCCGACAGGTCACTGCGGGCTTCAACATTATTGAGTTGCAGAGCAGAGACAAGCTTGTTGCTGTTAAAGATATTCCATTCAGATGGCAACTTCACACGCGAATCAACAGCAATACGGTCTTTAACATCGCCGTCGCTTTCTAAAAGCTCCACCACGGCTGGCCGACCAGAGCCCGGACCAACCGCCAAGCACTTGAGATCACCCTTAGCTTTCTTATCGGCACCACTCAACAAGCTCTCTAAATCAGCCTGCATGATGCTAAATCCGTTAGCCGATTTTAGTATTTTCGAATCTGGCGAAAGGGTAAGTTTTATGCCCCGGAAGGCTCCGCCCATATGTCCTCGAATCTTACCATCGGCCTGCTTCACCACCACAGCTCCGCTGCGGGAGCCGCTTTTGATTACTTCAAAGCGAATTAAATTGGGGCTCTTAAAATAGAGCTTGCCTATTTCAACAATTGGTTTGCCACCGGTATAGGTAGTGAGAACACTGTCGTAGGTGTAGCCTTTGAGCTTGCGCACACGGTCTAGCATACCCTGCAATTCGTCGCGGCCGTCATTGCCAGAACTAGCAGTCAAACTCTGCGGCGAAAGCAAAGCTTCATCGACAGTCACTCCCGCCCAGCTTGGTGCTGCAGCAAAAAGCGCAAGGCCAACTGACAAAGCGACTTTTACCAATTTGCATCTGTTATTGCGACCGCGCATAAGCACCTCAACTATCCACCTGGATAAAGCGTCAGCCCTCAATGGAGCCTCGCTAAAGAATAAAGCATTGACCCTGCCATGAGGGCAAAGACGCTGGCAAAAGTTGCCAGGCGTAACAAAGCGTGTCAGGCAAGACCAAACTCTACTTAAACTCGAACGTGGCCTGTTTTCCAAGATAGGCCGCCGCACTTTGCTTGAGCCATTGCTTCTGCTTGGCGTCACCCTTCAAATAAGCATCGAAAAAGGCCACGCTAAGCTTATTGATAAGCTCATGAAACTGAGCGTCTTTTGCCACGTCCCGCTGACCCAGCGCACGGGCCTGAGTTCCGCCAAAAATGGCATGATCGCCACCATTGAAAATGACCTGATACTGGTCAGGGGCATTGATATTTTTGTATGGAATCAAACGATCGGCAGCGGAGTTGTTGTTAATGGGCGAATTGTCTTCAGTTCCGGTCATATTCATGCCGGGAATTTTGATTGAGCCATAAATATTCTTGGCATCACGGCCCGCCAGATTGACAGGCGGGCTCATATAAATCGCCGCCTTCACTCTCGGGTCGGCCTCATTAATACGCTTGGCACCCGTACCAAAGTTCTGACCAGCAATGGCCATTGTGGTGCCCGCTCCAAATGAGTGCCCGGAGCAACCAATCTTGCTCATATCGAGCTTACCGTGCCAAGCCCCAGCTCCGCTATTGAGCCGCTCAAGCTGATTAAGTACAAACTTTACGTCATCAACTCGGGCGCGCAAATTCTCGCCGGTCATCCCCTGTTTCATCTCCCGCATGAGGCCTTGTTTCATGCCCTGCGAATTGCCGGGCTGAATTTTGATGCGTCCGTCTTTGAAGGCTTCTTGCCAGAGGGTTGAATCACTGCCAGGGTGCTGGAGATGCATAGACAAATAGCCATTCTCAGCCATGGCTTCACCAAAGTATCCAGCCGCTTCGCGAGAGCCGCCCAGACCATGAGAGAAGATCACGACAGGCCAAGGACCAGCACTTTTAGGCTGATAGATTTTAATTGGAATGGTGCGTTTGCGAGCGGGGTCTGTCCAATCTTGCAGTGAAATAATGACATTGGGATTGTTCGATTTTGCAGCATTAGCGGCCTTCTTAGCCTGCATCAACTGCTGCAGTTTAGCGAATCTCTCGGCACGATTGCCCTGGAGCATTCCTTGTCCGCCGCCCTGTCCAAAACGTTGCCCCAGCGCTTGCCCTGAGCCCTGACCGGCAGCCTGATTGCCGCTGTCAGTATTCCCCTGTGCCATGACTGGCAGGCCGGCCAGCATTGCCAAAATCAAACCAGTGGCCGAACCGGTAACAGAAGATTTGCAGTGAAACACTTTAGCCTCGCAAATACAGAACGAAAACAGCATCAGTTTAGCAAGGCTGAATTCACTTGTCTTGCAAGATTCAATTTCTATTTCTGCTGGTC